>NZ_DASTNG010000041.1:0-25671 GCF_035721105.1 Arenimonas sp.
CCATCATCGACGCCGTCGACGACGTGGGCACGGTGGCCAACGGTGCTGCTGGCGGCGTGGCCGTGGCTGATGTCCTGGTCAATGACACGCTCAACGGCGCTGCGGCGACCTTGGCGGACGTGTCCCTGACGCAGGTTTCGACCAGTAGCCCGAACGTGACTCTCAATCCGGCGACGGGTGCTGTGGATGTGGCCGCCGGTACGCCAGCGGGTACGTACACCTTGGTCTACGAGATCTGCGAGATCCTCAATCCGACCAACTGCGACACCGCGACCGTGACGGTCACGGTGGGCGCGGCCGTGATTGATGCGGTCGACGACACCGGTTCGGTGGCCAGCGGTGCCACCGGCGGCGTGGCGGTCCCGGACGTGCTGGTCAACGACACGTTGAACGGCGCGCCGGCGAGCCTCGCGACGGTCACGCTCACCCAGATCAGCACGACCAATCCGAACGTGACGCTGAATCCGGCGACGGGTGAGGTAAACGTCGCGCCGGGTACCCCGGCGGGCACCTACACGGTCGTTTACCAGCTCTGCGAGATCCTCAACCCGACCAACTGCGACACGGCGACCGTGACGGTCACGGTGGGCGCGGCCGTGATTGATGCGGTCGACGACACCGGTTCGGTGGCGAGTGGTGCCAGCGGCGGCGTGGCCGTGGCTGATGTTCTGGTCAACGACACGCTCAACGGTTCGTCGGCGACGCTGGCGACGGTCACCCTGGCTCAGGTCAGCACGACCAACCCGAACGTCACGCTGAACCCGGCGACCGGTTCGGTGGATGTCGCGCCGAGTACCCTGGCCGGCACCTACATGGTCGTGTACCAGATCTGCGAGATCCTCAACCCGACGAACTGCGACACCGCGACCGTCACGGTCACGGTGGGTGCGGCCATCATCGACGCCGTGGATGACACCGGTTCGGTGGCCAGCGGCGCGACCGGCGGTGTGGCGGTCCCGAACGTGCTGGTCAACGACACGCTGAACGGCGTGCCGGCCACGCTGGCGACGGTCACGCTGACCCAGGTCAGCACGACCAACCCGAACGTGTCGCTGAATCCGGCGACGGGTGAGGTGAACATCGCGCCGGGTACCCCGGCCGGCACTTACACGGTCGTGTACCAGATCTGCGAGATCCTCAACCCGACCAACTGCGATGCCGCGACGGTTACGGTCACGGTTGGTGCGGCCGTGATTGATGCGGTCGATGACACCGGTTCGGTGGCCAGTGGCGCCACCGGCGGCGTGGCGGTCCCGAACGTGCTGGTCAACGACACGCTCAACGGTTCGCCGGCGTCGCTGGCGACGGTCACGCTGACCCAGGTCAGCACGACCAACCCGAACGTGACCTTGAGCCCCGCGACGGGCGCGGTGGATGTCGCGCCGGTTACGCCGGCCGGCACCTACACGGTCGTGTACCAGATCTGCGAAGTCTTGAACCCGACGAACTGCGACACCGCGACCGTCACGGTGACGGTGGGTGCGGCCGTGATCGATGCGGTCGACGACACCGGTTCGGTGGCGAGCGGCGCGACGGGCGGCGTGGCCGTGGCTGATGTTCTGGTCAATGACACGCTCAACGGTTCACCGGCGACGCTGGCGACGGTCACGCTGACCCAGGTCAGTACGAGCAACCCGAATGTCACGCTGAACCCGGCGACCGGTGCAGTGGAAGTTGCTGCCGGTACGCCGGCCGGTACGTACACCCTGGTCTACGACATTTGCGAGATCCTCAACCCGACCAACTGCGATACCGCGACGGTTACGGTCACGGTGGGTGCGGCCGTGATTGATGCGGTCGACGACACCGGTTCGGTGGCGAGCGGCGCGACGGGCGGCGTGGCCGTGGCTGATGTTCTGGTCAATGACACGCTCAATGGTTCGCCGGCGACGCTGGCGACGGTCACCCTGGCCCAAGTAAGCACGACTAACCCGAACGTGTCGCTGAATCCGGCGACGGGCGAAGTGAACGTCGCGCCGGGTACGCCGGCGGGTAAGTACACGGTCGTGTACCAGATCTGCGAGCTGCTCAACCCGACCAACTGCGACACCGCGACCGTCACGGTGACGGTGGGTGCGGCCGTGATTGATGCGGTCGACGACACGGGCACGGTGGCGAGTGGTGCCACCGGCGGCGTGGCGGTCCCGGACGTGCTGGTCAACGACACGCTCAATGGTTCGCCGGCGACGCTGGCGACGGTCACCCTGGCCCAGGTCAGCACGACCAACCCGAACGTGTCGCTGAATCCGGCGACGGGTGAGGTGAACGTCGCGCCGGGTACGCCGGCCGGCACCTACACGGTCGTGTACCAGATCTGCGAGATCCTCAATCCGACCAACTGCGACACGGCGACCGTCACGGTCACCGTGGGTGCCGCGGTGATCGACGCCGTGGACGACACGGGCACCGTCGCCGATGGCGGCGTCGGCGGCGTGGCGGTGCCGGACGTGCTGGCCAACGACACGCTCAACGGCGTGCCGGCGAGCCTGGCCACGGTCGTCATCACCCCGCTGGCGTCCAGCCACCCGAACGTGACCCTCGACCCGGCCACCGGCCAGGTCACCGTCGCGCCGGGCATTCCGTCGGGCAGCTACACGGTCACGTACCGCATCTGCGAGATCCTCAACCCGGCCAACTGCGACGAGGCGGTGGTCACCGTCACGGTCGTCACGGGCGACCTCGCGCCGGTGGCCGTGGACGACGCCTTCGCCGGCGACGAGGGCGCGCCGATCCCGGGCGATGCCGCGGGCAACGACACCCCGGGCAACATCAGCAGCACCTACACGCTGGTGTCGCAGCCGCCCAACGGCACCGTTGCGATGGCGCCGGACGGCAGTTTCGTCTACACGCCCAACGCCGGCTTCGTCGGCCCCGACAGCTTCCCGTACCAGGTCTGCGATGCCGACGGCGACTGCGCCAGTGCCGTCGTCACCGTCAACGTGGTCCCGCTGGCCGGCAAGCTGCGCCTGCAGAAGGTCGTCTCGGCCCGCGAAGTCAGCCCGGGTGCGTTGGTCGCCTACACGCTCACCGTGACCAACATCGGCGACCTGCCGGTGGTGGCCGCCGACGTCATCGACGTGCCGCCCAGCGGCTTCGCCTACGTGCCGGGCAGCATGACCGTGGTCGACGCCGACAACCTGGCCGTGGCCAGCGGCACCGGCCCGATCACCTTCGCCGGCATCGACATCCCGGTCGGCGGCACCGCGACCATCCGCTACCTGCTGCGCGTGGGCGCCGGCCTGGCGCCGGGCGAGTACGTCAACGAAGCCACCGTCTACCAGGGCGGCATCGCGGTCAGCAACACCGCCGCCGCGGCCGTGATGGCGGGTGCCGGTCTCGACCCGGACTTCGAGCAGACCCGCATCTGGGGCAAGGTGTTCGACGACGTCAACGGCGACGGCTGGCAGGACGCCGGCGAGCGCGGCATCCCCGGCGTGCGCCTGGCGACCGTGGAGGGCCTGGTCACCGAGACCGATGCCCAGGGTCGCTTCCACATCGAAGGCCTGGTGGTGTCGAACCAGATGCGCGGCCAGAACTTCGTGGTCAAGGTCGACCCGAGCACGCTGCCGGACGGCGCCGTGTTCACCACCTCCAACCCGCTGATGCGCCGCATCACGCCGGCCGTGCCGACGCGCTTCGACTTCGGCGTGCGACTGCCGCCGTCGCCGCAGGCCACGCAGGTGGTCGAGCTCGAGCTTGGCGCCGTCGTGTTCGCGCCGGGAAGCAGCGAGATCCGGCCGCAGTTCAAGGCGGTGATCGAGCAGATGGTGGAGCAGCTGCGCAAGCACGCCGGTGGCGAGGTCAGCATCCAGACCGTGTCCGGTGAAGAGGCGCTGGCCTTCGACCGGGCCGTGCGGGTCCGCGACGAACTGCTGGCGCGCCTGGGGGACCAGGCCGCGGAAGGCCTGCGCGTCGAGGTGCTGCAGGCGGACCAGGCGAAGCTGCTGTCGGTCGGCCAGTCGCTGCACATCGCCAGCCTGCTGTTCGACACCGACAGCGACGCGCTGCGCGCCGGCAGCGAGCCGCTGATCGACGCCATCGCCCGCGCGGTGGCCGACGCCAGCTGCGGCTGCGGCGAGATCGTGATCACCGGCCGCGCCGACCTGCGCGGCGATGCCGAATACAACCAAGCCTTGTCGCTGCGTCGCGCCGAAGCGGTTCGCCGCGCCGTCGAGGCCAGGCTGGCACCCGAACAACGTACCCGCCTTCGGGTCGTCACCGAGGGCGCCGACGCGCCGGGAGTGAACCCGTGAACAGGAATCGCCGAGTCGTGAAGACGCGCATGAAACTGCTGGACTGCACCCTGATCGGCCTGCTGGCCGGCCTGGGCACCCCTGCCTGGGCCCAGGACGCCACCGATGCCGGCGCCGGCGTGCACTGCGACGCCAGCGGCTGCGCCGATGGCGACGGCGTCGTGCTGCGGATCCGCAGCCGTGGCGAGGCCGACGCCAAGGCCGGCGACGACGGCCAGCTGCAGTCCGATCGCCGCGTCGATGTCGAGCAGGCGCCCGCGGGCCGCACCGAGGTGCGCGGCCGATTCGCCGTCGACCTGCCCGGTGGCGGCCTGCTCTGGGCCACCGAGGATCCCCAGCTGGCCCAGCCCAACCTCAACGTGCAGGCCAGTCCGCTGGTGCCGTTCGAAGGCGGGCGGATCACCCAGCCGGTGCGCTTCATGAGCTACAGCAACTACCCGGCCTTCGCCGAGAAGCACCAGCTGGTGATCTTCCGCGGCACCGACCTTGACCGGGTGTCGCCGTTGGCCACGATCGACCTGCCGGCGACGGCGGTGGGCGAGTTCACTTGGGATGGCGAGCTGCCGGCCCAGCCGGCGCTGCGCGAAGGCGATGAGCTGCAGTACGTGCTGCGCGCGATCGCCGCGGACGGCAGCACCGACGAGACCTTCCCGAACCGCCTGACGCTGGTGCGGCCCGACGACGTGCTGCGCGCCCAGCAGGCGCTGGGCCGCGACGCCGATCCGCGCCTGGGCAGCCTGGATGCCGCGCAGGTCGAACAGCGCCGGCTGGCCGAGGCCGTGGTGGGGCAGGGCAACCTGCGCCAGCAGAACATCCCGATCTACGGTTCGCGCGTGCGCATCGTCGGCCAGGACATCCCCGAGGGCCAGTCGCTGAAGATCGACGGCCGCGCCTATCCGGTCGACCTCGATCGCAAGTTCGCGGCGGAGTTCCTGCTGCCGGTCGGCAAGCACGCGTTCGAGATCGAAGTGGGTGACCGCGACGCCGCGGTGCGCCGGACCCTGGACGTGGACGTCAGCGGCCGCTACCTGTTCGTGGTGGCGCTGGCCGACGTGACCGTGTCGGGCAACAGCGTCAGCGGCGCCGTGGTGCCGGTCGGCGTCGACGACCGCTACGACGACGTGATCACCGAAGGCCGGCTGGCCATGTATCTCAAGGGCAAGGTCCAGGGTAAATACCTGGTGACCGCCCAGGCCGACACTCGCGAGAACGAAGTCGGCGAACTGTTCGACGGCTTCCTGGACCCGGACGCGCGCGACGTGTTCCGTCGCCTCGATCCGGACCAGTACTACCCCGTGTACGGCGACGACTCGACCACCTATCGCGACGTCGACACCCAGGGGCGGCTGTACGTGCGCGTGGACTGGGACAAGAGCCAGGCGCTGTGGGGCAACTTCGAGACCGGCCTGGCCGGCACCGAGTACGGCCAGTACGTGCGCAGCCTCTACGGCGGTGCCATCGCCTGGCGCAGCCGCGCGTCCACCGACCTGGGCGAGGCCCGCCACACCCTGCGCGCCTTCGGCTCCGAAGCGCAGAGTGCGCCCGGCCACAGCGAATTCCTCGGCACCGGCGGCAGCCTGTACTACCTGCGCCACACCGACGTCCTGCCGGGCTCGGACAACGTGGTGCTGGAAGTGCGCGACCCGCTCACCGGCCGGGTCGAGACCCGCGTCGACCTGGTGCGCGACGTCGACTACGAGATCGACGAACTGCAGGGCCGCCTGCTGCTGACCCGCCCGCTGCTGCAGATCGTGCGCGACAACCTGCCGACCATCATCCGCGACGCGCCGCTGGACGGTTTCGAGAACCGCCTGCTGGTCGACTACGAATACATCCCGGCGGGCTTCTCGGCCGACCAGGCCACGGCCGGCGTCAGCGGCAAGACCTGGCTGGGCGAGCACGTCGCCGTCGGCGGCACCTACGTCGACGAACAGCGCAGCGGCGAAGACTACCGCCTGGCGGCCGTCGACGTGACGCTGCAGGCCGGCCGCGGCACTTACCTCAAGGTCGAGCAGGCCCGCACCCAGGCCACCAGCGCGCCGGTGTTCTACTCCGACAACGGCGGCCTGGGCTTCACCCAGCTCAACCCGGTGGCCGGCAGCCGCGAGGGCGACGCGCGCAGCGTCGAGGCCCGCGTCAACCTGCTCGAACGTGGCCTGACCACGCGTGAGTGGACCCTCGGCGCCTGGTGGCGCGACCTCGACGCCGGTTTCTCGGTGGCGCGCCAGGACATCGGCCTGCCGATCCAGGAACAGGGCGCCGAGTTCGCCGGCCAGGTCAGCGACGACCTGCGCCTGAGCGGTCGCTACAGCGATGCCCGCCGCGGCGCCGACGGCGTCGAGCAGGCGCAGGTGATGGCCGAGTGGCGGCTCTCGGACGCGAGCCAGCTCACCGGTGAACTGCGCGGCGTCACCGAGACCCGCAGCGGCCTGGCCGCGACCGGCTCGCTGGCGGCCCTGCGCTACAGCCAGCGGGTGGGGCAGTCGCTCGACCTGTACGGCACCGGCCAGGTCACGCTGGACGACGACGGCGGCAGCTACGCCGGCAACGACGCGGTGACGGTCGGCGGTCGCTACTCGTTCGAGAACCTGTCGACGCTGGGCGCGGAAGTGACCTCGGGCCAGCGCGGCGATTCGGCCAGCGTCAACGGCGAATACCGGCTGAGCGAGCGGCACGCGCTGTACGGCAGCTACACCTACGCCACCGACAGCACGTCGGGCGACCCGCTGTACGGCGGCACGCCGACCGGCCTCACGGTGGGGCAGCGCTGGCGCCTGTCCGACCAGGTCAACCTGTACAACGAAAGCCAGTTCCTGAAGGCGCGCCAGGAAAGCGGCATCGCCCACACCTACGGCATGGACTTCTACCCGGGCCTGGGCTGGACGCTGGGCTTCACGCTGCAGGAAGGCGAGCTGGAATCGGCGCTGGGCCAGGTCGATCGCCAGGCGGTCAGCGTCAGCGCCGGCCGTACCGATCCGTCGGTGACCTGGAACAGCAAGCTCGAATACCGCGAGGACCGCGGCGTCGAGCAGCGCACGCAGTGGGTGAGCACCAACCGCCTGGGCTGGCGCGTGAACGAGGACTGGCGCATCGCGGCGCGCTTCAACTACGGCGACACCGAGGACGCGATCGATCCGCTGGCCAACGCCCGCTTCGTCGAAGGCAACGTCGGCTTCGCGTATCGCCCGGCGGCCAACGACCGCCTGGCCCTGCTGGGCAAGTTCAGCTACCTGCAGGACCTGAGCAGCCTGGGCCAGGACACGCTGGCCGATTACGACCAGCGCACCCGCATCCTGTCGCTCGAGGGCATCTACCGCCTCACCCGGTCCTGGGAAGTGGCCGGCAAGCTGGCGCACCGCGAAGGCGAGGCGCGCCTGGCGCGCAACGCCGGACCCTGGTTCGACACCACCGCCGACTTCGCCGCGGCGCAGGCGCGCTACAACCTGCACCGCCAGTGGGATGCGCTGGCCGAGTACCGCTGGCTGCGCGTCGACGAGAACGACAGCGAGCGCAAGGGCTGGCTGGTGGGCGTCGATCGCCACCTCGGCGACAACTTCCGCCTCGGCGTGGGGTATAACTTCACGAGCTTCAGCGATAACCTCACCGTGCTCGACTACGACCAGAAGGGGTGGTTCCTGAACGTGACGGGTACTTATTGATGGCAGGGATCGGCCGCGGCCGCGGCATCCTGCTGGCCGCGACGTTGGCGATCAGCCTGGTTCCCGCGGCGCAGGCCCAGGTCCAGCGCACGCTGGTGAACCTGGGCTTCGAGCAGCCGGCGCTGGGCGCGCCGGCCTGTTTCCGGCTGATCAGCGAAACCATCGTGCCGGGCTGGACCACCGACCACCCGGTGGGCGCGACCCAGACGCTGACCTGCAGCAACACCAACATCCCCGGCGCCCCGACCACCGGCCCGGTGATGGAGTTCTGGACCAATGGCTTCAACAGCACCCCCTCGCGCAACGGCGTACAGCACGTCGAGCTGAACGCCTCGGTGTCGTCGCGGATGTCGCAGTCCGCCTGCCTGGTCAACGGCGAGGCGGTCAGCTGGGTCTTCAGCCACCGCGGACGCGGCAGCGCGACGGTCCAGGACGTGATGTCCTACCTGGTCGGCGCCGCGCAGATCGTCCGGGTCGGCACCACCAGCAGCGGCACCGGCGGCGTGCTCGTCACCAGCCAGGGCACCGCCACCTCCGCGGCGGGTCCGAACGGCTGGCGTGACTACAGCGGCAGCTTCACCTATTCGGGCCCCACCGGCATCACCAACCTCGGATTCCTGGCCGTTTCCACCGGCAGCGGCAGCACCAGCGTCGGCAACTTCCTCGACGACGTGCAGATCAGCCTGCGGCCCTTCGTCGAGTTCGTCGCCGCCACCAACACCAAGGCCGAGGGCACCGCCGCCAGCAGCGTCAACATCCCGCGCGTGCGCGTCTCGGGCACGGTGCCCGCGGGCGGCATGACGATCACGGCCACCATCACCGGCGGCACGGCCGTGCTGGGTGCCGACTACACCACCCCGGGCAACAGCACCACGCTGTCCCTGGCGATCCCGGCGGGCGCGTACGACGGCATGGATGCGTCGAGTGAGTTCGCGCTGCCGGTGACCCTGGTCAGCGACGGCACTGCCGAGCCGAACGAGACGATCACCTTCAGCCTGCCCGCGCCGGGCGGCGCCACGCCGGCCTACCTGGTCTCGAGCACGGCCAGCTGTGGCGGGGTGGCGATCGCCGCCAATACGCTCACGATCACCGACGCCGTGGCGCGCGTCACCCTGCTCAAGACCGTCACGTCGAGGCCGGTCGGCGGCAGCAGCGGTTTCACCATCAGCGTGCTGCACAGTAACAACGCCGTGGCCACCGCCAGCACCGGCCTGGGCAGCGGCACCAGCAACGGCAGCGCCAGCACCGGCGTGCAGCTGGTGACCCCGGGCGTGCCCGTGACCGTCAGTGAAGTCCTGCAGGCCGGCAGCAGCCATTCGCTCGACCAGTTCATCGCCAGCGTCAGCTGCAGCAACGCCACCGGCGGCTCGGCCACGGCGCTGCCCAGCGGCCCCGCCGCGAGTGCGAGCTGGAGCTTCACGCCGGCCAACAACGACCAGATCACCTGCACCATCACCAACGCCGCGCGACCCGCCACGCTGTCGGTCACCAAGTCGGTGGCCAGCCGCGCCGATGCGGCCGACCAGTTCACGGTGGCGGTCGTCCAGGATCCGGGCACGCTGCTGGGCAGTGCCACCACCAGCGGCACCGGCACCAGCGCCAGCACGGGTCCGATCGACCTGCCGTCGGGCACGGCCACCTATTCCGTCACCGACGCGATGGCGGCCGGCAGTGCGTCGGTGATCGGCCAGTACACCGCCACCATCAGCTGCAGCAACGCCCGCGCCGGCGCGCCGGCCGCGGTGACCGTCACCGGGACGGCGCCCACCTGGGGCATCGCGCAAACCGCCGGCGACATCATCAGCTGCACCGTCACCAACACGCGGCTGCCGGCGCGGATCGTGCTGTCGAAGGCATTGGCGGGCCCGCGCTTCAACAGCGCCGACCAGTTCCGGATGACCGTGGCCGGGCCGGGGGGGACCAGCGCCAATACCACCGGCAGCGCGGCGACGGTCACGGGCGGCACGGTGACCGTCGCCACCGCGACGCCGGGCAGCGCCTACACCCTGTCCGAGGCGATGGCGCCGGGCAGCGTGTCGCCGCTGTCGGCCTACGGCAGCAGCATCGCCTGCAGCAACGCACGTGCGGGCGCGGTAACGGCGCTGCCGTCGGGCGCCGGGACCAGCTTCGCGCTGACGCCGCTGGCGGGCGACAACATCACCTGCACCCTGACCAATTCGCCGCAGGCCCCGAGCCTGTCGGTCACCAAGACCGACGGCACCGGCACCTACGCGCCGGGTACGAACGCCAGCTACACGATCGTGGTGGGCAATGCCGGTCCCGGCATCGCCAACGCCGCCACCGTGGTGGACAACCTGCCGGCAGGCGTCACGCTGGCGGCGCCCTGGACCTGCGTGGCCAGCGCGGGGTCGTCGTGCCCGGCGAGCGGCGGCAGCGCCGGCGCCAGCACGGTGTCGCTGTCGGTCAACGTGCTGGCCGGTGGCAGCGTCACCATCACCGTCCCGGTGAGCTACAGCGCGGTGCCCGGCGACTACTGACGCCGGCGGGGATTCAGCCGGCGGCTTCGAAGCGGTTGGCGGCGACGTTCTTGCGGACCTTCAGCGGATCCCAGATCCGGCCGTTCATCGCGATGTAGACGCCCGGCGCCTGCGACTGCACGGCGCCGACCGCGGTGCCGATGTTGAATTCGGCGTCCGAGCCGCGGAAGCCCGCGGGATTGAGCGCACCGGTCAGCACGATCACCTTGTCGCCGAGGCTGGCCAGCACGCGGGCGGTATCGACCATGGTGTCGGTGCCGTGGGTGACCAGCACGTGCCGCGCGGGCTGGGCGGCGATGGTCGCGCGCAGCAGTTCGCGGTCGGCCTCGGTGATGTGCAGGCTGTCCTTGCGGATGATCGGGATGACCGTGAAGCGGAAGGCGACGCCCAGCTCCTTGAGGATGCGGCCGATCTGTGGCTCGCCCACCTGGTAGTCGGACTTGTCGTCGAAGTACACCTTGTCGATGGTGCCGCCGGTGGTGACGATCAGCAGCTCTTCCATGGCGGGGTCCTCGGTGTCGACGTGGGGGTCGACGCAGTGCGGTCGACGCGAAGCCGTGATTATACGGCGGGCGGCGGCGTGCGCTTGGCGAAGCGGGCGCGCATGCCGTCCCAACTGGCCGCGACCACCAGCAGTGCCGACACGCCGGCTTCAAGCAGGCCGAGCAGGCGCAGCTCCGGCGTGGACCAGGCCACCATCACGCCGTGGCTGAAGTAGAGCAGGGCGGCCAGGGCGCCCCAGAACCCGGCCTTGCGGTGTCCGGGCAGCGACAGCAGCAGGGCCGGCAGCAGGGGCAGGGCGAAGAACGCGACCATCGCCCAGGGCGCCTGCTGCGGCGGCGCCAGCACGCCGTGCCAGGCCACCAGCAGCGCGAACAGCGCCCAGATCGAGACCCGCGCCAGCCAGGCCATCGGGCTCATTCCTGCAGCCTGCGCGCCGTGTCGGCGAGACGCCGCCCGAGGGCACGTGCGAGTGACTTTTCATCGTCCGAGGGCTGCGGGTCGTCCTGCGCGCCGGCGACGTGGCTGGCGCCGTAGGGCGTGCCCCCGGTCCGGGTGCTGCTGAGCGCGGCCTCGGTGAAGGGAATGCCCAGCACCACCATGCCGTGGTGCAGGAGCGGCACCAGCATCGTCAGCAGGGTCGATTCCTGGCCTCCATGCTGGGTGGCGGTGGACGTGAACGCGGCGCCGGGCTTGCCGACCAGGGTGCCCGAGGCCCATTCGGCACCGAGCGTGTCGATGAAGTGCTTCAGCGGCGCCGCCATGTTGCCGAACCGGGTCGGGCTGCCGATCGCCAGGCCCGCGCACTCGGCCAGGTCCGCTTTGGTGACGTAGGGCGCGCCGTCCTCGGGCACGGGCGCGGCGGCGGTTTCGGTCACCGGCGCCACCGGCGGCACCGTGCGCAGGCGCGCCTGCATGCCGGGCACTTCCTCCACGCCGCGTGCGATCTGGCGCGCCAGCTGCGCGACCGAGCCGCCGCGGCTGTAGTAGAGGATCAGGATGTCGGGCATGGCGTCGATCCGCGGGTCGGGAAGTCCGCGCGAAGCCTAGCAGAAGCCGGGTTGGACCCGGCGCGAAGACGGGGTGTCGCCGGCCTCGCGCCCGGCGCGCCCTCAGTCGGTGTCGGCCGCGAGGGCCTCGACCTTTTCCACCAGCGACAGCTGGGCCAGGGCGTCGAGGCGACGGAACGCGAGCAGCAGGCGCTCCTCGGTTTCACTCT
Source organism: Arenimonas sp. (assembly GCF_035721105.1). Classification (GTDB taxonomy): domain Bacteria; phylum Pseudomonadota; class Gammaproteobacteria; order Xanthomonadales; family Xanthomonadaceae; genus Arenimonas. The sequence goes on from NZ_DASTNG010000041.1 coordinate 12,131, forward strand.
GGGCGACGTAGTCGAGCACGAAGGCCGGCGCCTCCTCGCCCTCGCCGCCGATCACCCGGGCGCCGCGGCCGGTCGCCAGCCACTCGAAGGACACGCCGGTGGCGAGGGCGATCTCGGTCATGTGGCCCACGGTCGGCCGCACGGCGGTATCCCGCTCCCATTGCGCCACCGCACTGCGGCCCAGGCCCAGGCGTTCGGCAAGTTGCGCCTGGGACAGCCTGGCGTCCTTCCTGCATCGTCTGATTCGCTCGGCGAGGCCGTTCATCGGGGTTCCAGCGGTGGGGGGATGGGGAAAGCAACGTGTCCGGGGGGCAGGGGCGGCCGGACAGCCGTGCATCATGCGCCCGTTGCCGCCGCGGCGTCCGTGGCCTGCGTCACGGCGTCGTCGGCGGAGGCCCGGCCCGGCTTTGCTACCATCGGCCGATGAACCTGATCGACGCCCTGCGCCGCTGGCTGGACCGCATCGACCGGGAACGGGTCAGTGCCTTCAGCCAGTTCCTCTGGACCCGCTTCCTCGACGACCGCTGCTTCGAGACCGCGGGTGCGCTGGCTTACACCACCCTGTTCGCGCTGGTGCCGCTGAGCATGGTGGTGTTCGGCATCCTGTCGGCGTTCCCGGTGTTCGACACCTGGAGCGCCCAGCTCACCAACTTCGTGTTCTCCAATTTCGTGCCCAGTTCGGCGCGGGTGGTCGAGGACTACCTGCGCAGCTTCGCCAACAACACCAGCAAACTCACGCTCACCGGCGTGGTCGCGCTGCTGGTGTCGCTGATCCTGGCGATGTACAGCGTCGAGTCCACCTTCAACCGGGTCTGGCGGGTGCCGACGCCGCGCACGCGGCTGGTGCGGCTGCTGATGTACTGGACCCTGCTGACGCTGGGCACCCTGCTCGCGGTGGCCAGCCTGGCGGTGACGTCCTACCTGTTCTCGCTGCCGGCGCTGTCGGGCCTGGAATCCCTGAGCTGGCGCGATCGCCTGTTGGCCTACCTGCCCAACCTGGTGGAGCTGATGGCGTTCACCTGCGCCTACTGGCTGATCCCGCACCGCAGCGTCGCCTTCCGCTTCGCGCTGGCCGGCGGCCTGCTGGCGACCCTGCTGTTCGAACTGGCCAAGCGCGGTTTCGCGGCCTATCTGTTGGGCGTGCCGACCTACGAGAAGCTCTACGGCGGCCTGGTCGTGGTGCCGATCTTCATGCTCTGGCTGTACCTGAGCTGGGTGGTGGTGCTGCTGGGCGCATCCTTTGCCGCCTCGCTGTCCTCCTTCCGGTTCCAGCCCCGCGCGCTGCAGCTGCCGCCGGGCACCGAACTCTATGGTTACCTGCGCCTGCTGGGCCGCCTGGAGCAGGCGCGCGCCAAGGGCCGCGGGCTGCACATGCTGGACCTGCAGGACTGCGAGCCGATGCTCACCGACGACCACCTGCGGCGCATGCTGGCCGGGCTGTCGGACCTGGACATCGTGCGCCGCGCCGAGGACGGCGCCTGGCTGCTAAGCCGCGACCTCGGGCAGGTCAGCCTGGGCGAACTGCACGAGCGCCTGGCGCTGCGCATCCCGGGCACCGAGGCTACGCTGCCCGGGTTCGACGATCCCCTGGGACGCGACGCCCTGCGCGCGCTCGACCACCTGCGCAAACCGCTCGACGAGCCGCTGTCGCGCAGCGTCGGCAGTTTCTTCACCTGCAAACCGGACAATGCCCGCCCATGACGATCCGAATGAAGCTGCTCGCGCTGGTTCCCGCCCTGGCCCTGCTGGCCGCCTGCCAGCCCGCGTCCGAGGCGCCCGTCGCCGCGGATGAGCCGGCGCTGGCGGCTGCCCCCGACGCCGCGCCGGCGGCGGACGCGCCCGCCGAGCCGCCGACCCATCCGACGCTCGTGGTGCAGACCCTGGACCACGGCACCTTCGACCTGTCGGCCGAGCGCGGCGGGTGGGTGGTCGTGAACTTCTGGGCGACCTGGTGCAAGCCCTGCCTGAAGGAGATCCCGGACTTCAGCGCCTTCGACGCCGCCCGCGACGACGTGAAGGTGATCGGCCTGGCCTACGAGGAAATCGACGAGGCGGCGATGCGCGAATTCCTGGCCAAGCGGCCGGCGGGCTATCCGATCGCGCTGCTGGATGTGTACAACCCGCCCGCGGACTTCGAGACCCCGCGCGGCCTGCCGATGACCTACCTGATCGCGCCCGACGGCCGCGTGGCCAAGAAATTCCTCGGCCCGGTGACCTCGCAGGAGCTGGCCCTGGCGATCACCGAGGCCGGTGCCGCCGGCTGATCAGAAGGCGCCCTTGATCGGCTTCACCGGCCCGGTGTAGCGCTCCTTGCCGGGCTTGCCGCGCAGCGGCGGAAACGCGATGACGGGGGCCGGGACGGCGTGGTCCGGCAACTGGTCGAGCAGGTGCCGGATCAGGTTCAGGCGGCCGGTCTTCTGGTCGTTGAAATCCACCACGTGCCACGGCGCCCAGCGATGATGGGTGGCCTTGAACATGGCGTCGCGGGCGCGGCCGTAGTCGGCGTACTTCTCCCGCGCCTTGACGTCGATCGGCGACAGCTTCCAGCGCTTGAGCGGGTCCTGCAGGCGTTCGGCGAAGCGCTTCTCCTGCTCGGCCTGGTCCACTGCCAGCCAGTACTTGAACAGCAGGATGCCGTCGTCCACCAGCTGGCGCTCGAACACCGGCACCTGCTTCAGGAAGGCCTGCACCTGTGCCGGCGTGGCGAAGCCCATCACTTTCTCGACGCCGGCGCGGTTGTACCAGCTGCGGTCGAACAGGGTGATCTCGCCGGCCGACGGCAGGTGCGGCACGTAGCGCTGGAAATACCACTGCCCCAGCTCGCGCTCGCTGGGCTTGGACAGCGCCACCACGTGGCACTGGCGCGGATTCAGGCTCTGCGCGATGGCGTTGATGGCGCCGCCCTTGCCGGCCGTGTCGCGCCCCTCGAACACCACCATCAGCCGCTTGCCGGTGTGCTGCAGCCACCGCGCCGCGGCGTTCAGCTCCACCTGCAGCTTCTCGAGCTCTGCCTCGTATTCCTTGCGCTTCAACTTGGCCATGTCAGTCCCTATTTATGGACGCGGATTTACGCGGATAAACGCGGATAGAGCAGAATCCTTCCTGGTCGCGCCTTGCCTTCCACAACTCGCCGAAAACCAATCAAAAAGCTCTTGTTCTATCCGCGTTTATCCGCGTAAATCCGCGTCAAGAAACTAGCCTTCCCGAAGCCGGGGCCGCAGGTTGGCCAGGTTGCAAGGCCGGGTCCGGGCATCGAGCTGGGCGCGGATCAGCTTCTCCCAGCCCGTGCGGCAGGCCGAGGTGGAGCCGGGCAGGGCGAACAGGAAGGTGGCGTTGGCCAGGCCCGCGAAGGCGCGCGACTGCAGGGTGCTGGTGCCGATTTCCTCGAAGCTCAGCACCCGGAACATCTCGCCGAAGCCCGGCATTTCCTTGTCCAGCAGCGGCCGCAGGGCCTCCGGGGTCGAATCGCGCCCGGTGAAGCCGGTGCCGCCGGTGACCAGGATGCCGTGCACGGCCTCGTCGGCGATCCAGCGCGAGGCCAGGGCGCGCAGGGCGTACTTGTCGTCGCGGACGATGGCGCGCTCGTGCAGCACGTGGCCTTCGGCGCGCAGGGCCTCGGCGAGGTAGTCGCCGGAGCTGTCGTTCGCCTCGGTGCGCGTGTCGGATACGGTCAGCACGCACAGGTGCAGCGGGATGAAGTCGGTTCCGGCGCTCACGCGGCCTCCGTCAAGAGCTTGAGTTCATCGGCCTGGTGTTCGCGGGTCAGGCGATCCACCAGTTCGTCCAGGTCGCCGTCGAGCACCTGCGGCAGCGCGTACAGGGTCAGGCCCTCGACCCGGTGGTCGGTGATGCGGCCCTGGGCGAAGTTGTAGGTGCGGATGCGCTGGCTTCGGTCGCCGCTGCCCACCTGCAGCCGGCGCGCCTGCGCCTGGGCGGCGCTCTGCTTGCTGCGCTCGGCGTCGAGCAGGCGCGACTTGAGCAACGACAGCGCGCGGGCGCGGTTCTTGTGCTGGCTGCGCTCGTCCTGGCACTCCACCACCACGCCGGTGGGCAGGTGGGTGATGCGGATCGCCGAGTCGGTCTTGTTCACGTGCTGGCCGCCGGCGCCCGAGGCGCGGAAGGTGTCGATCTTCAGGTCGGCGTCGCGGATGTCGATCTCGTCGATGTCCTCGAGCTCGGGCAGGATCGCCACGGTGGCCGCCGAGGTGTGGATGCGGCCCTGCGACTCGGTCGCGGGCACGCGCTGCACGCGGTGGGTGCCGGACTCGAACTTGAGCCGCGAATACGCGCCCTTGCCCTCGATGCGGGCGACGATTTCCTTGTAGCCGCCGTGCTCGCCCTCGCTGGCCGAGACGATCTCCACCTGCCAGCGGCGGCGCTCGGCGTAGCGCGCGTACATGCGGAACAGGTCGCCGGCGAAGATCGCCGCCTCGTCGCCACCGGTGCCGGCGCGCACTTCCAGGAAGAGGTTGGCTTCGTCGCGCGGGTCGCGCGGCACCAGCAGCAGCGACAGCTGGTCGTCCAGCGCCGCCAGCCGCGCCTGCGCGGACGGGATTTCCTCGTCGGCCAGCTCGCGCAGCTCCGGGTCGGCGCGCATCGCCTCGGCGGCCTGCAGGTCCTGCTGGGCGCGGGTCCATTCGGCCAGGCCGGCGGCGACCGGCTCGAGCTGGGCGTATTCGCGCGACAGGGCGCGGAAACCAGCGTTGTCGGCCATCACCGCCGGGTCGGCCAGCAGCCGGCCGACTTCCTCGTGGCGCTCGGCCAGGGCCTCGAGCTTACGACGAAGGCTGGGAGTCATCGGGCGTGTCGTAAAGGCGGCTGGCCGCGCGCAGCAGGTCCAGGTCGCCGTCCAGCGCGGCCTGGCGCAGCGCGGCGCTGGGCGCGTGCAGCAGCTTGTTGGTGAGCTGGTGCGCGAGCAGCTTCAGGGCTTCCTCGGCCGGCTTGCCCTGGGCCAGCATCTCGCGGGCCCGGGCCAGGGCGTCCTCGCGTGCCGCTTCGCCCTGGCTGCGCAGGGCGCGCAGCGCATCCTGGCGGCCCTGGGCGCGCCACCAGGCCATGAAGTGCTCGACCTGCAGGTCGATGATGGCCTGCGCCTGCTCGGCGGCGTCGCGGCGCGAGGCGCGGTTTTCCTCGATCACCTGCTCCAGGTCGTCGACGGTGTACAGGTAGACGTCGGGCAGCTGGGCCACGCCCGCCTCGATGTCGCGCGGCACGGCGAGGTCGAGCAGGAACATCGGACGATGCTTGCGCGCCTTCAGCGCCGCCTGCACGGCCGCGGTGCGCAGCACCGGTTCGCGGCTGGCGGTGGCGGTGATGACGATGTCGGCCTCGGGCAGGTGGCGCTCGAGTTCGGTCAGCGGCAGCGCGTAGCCGCCGTGGCGGCTGGCCAGGGCCTGGGCGTGTTCGAGCGTGCGGTTGGCGACCAGCAGGCGCTTGGCCTTGGCGTCGACCAGGTGTCGCGCGGCGAGTTCGATGGTGTCGCCGGCGCCGACCAGCAGCACCGTGGCGCGGTCGAGTTCGCTGAACACCTGGCGCGCCAGCCGCACCGCGGCGTAGGCGACCGAGACCGGGTGGGCGCCGATGCGGGTGTCGGTGCGCACGCGCTTGGCGACCTGGAAGCTCTGCTGGAACAGGCGGTCGAGCGGCGTGCGCAGCGCGTGGTGCTGGCGCGCGGCCTGCCAGGCTTCCTTCACCTGGCCGAGGATCTGCGGTTCGCCCAGCACCAGCGAATCGAGGCCGGTGGCGACCCGGAACAGGTGCCGCACGGCCTGGTCGTCGCGGTGTTCGTACAGGTAGGACGACAGCATCTCGGGCGCCAGCCCGTGGTGCCGCGCCAGCCACTCCGTGACCGCGGATTCGCGGCCTTCGCTCACCTGCACGTAGATCTCGGTGCGGTTGCAGGTCGACAGCAGCGCGGCTTCCTCTACGCCCGGCACCGACGACAGCCCGGCCAGCGCGCCCGGCAGCTGGCCGGCGTCGAGCGCGACGCGCTCGCGCAGCGACAGCGGCGCGGTCTGGTGGTTCAGGCCTAGGGCAAGCAGGGGCATGTCGGGGGCCAGCGTCGGCGCGGGGTGCGCTAAGCTTTCGCGGGCTGGGCTCTCGTCTTGGGTACCGGCCCGTATTCTAGCCCCAGGCCGCGCAGACCCCATGAACCGGCGCCACCCTTGCCTTCACGTCCTGCTGGCGCTGCTGCTCGCGGCCCCGGTCGCGGCCGAGCGCGCACCGCCGCTGGGCCAGGTCCTGGCCGGCGAATTCGCGCTGCAGCAGGGCGACCTGCCGGCGGCGGCGCGGCACTTCGCCGAGGCTGCCCAGGCGTCCGCGGACCCCGCGGTCGCCGAGCGCGCGACCCAGGTCGCGCTGGTCGCCGAGCAGCCCGCGCTGGCCCGGCGCAGCCTGGCCCGCTGGCGCGCGCTGGCGCCCGGCGTGCCGGCCATGCACGGCGCGGCGGTCCGGCTGGCGCTGGGGCAGGGCGACCAGGAGGACGCGATGGACGCGGCGCGGGCGCTGCTGGCGCTGGGCGACCCGGGGTTCGACGTGCTGCTGGTGGTGCTGTCGGAGTCCCGCGGCGATGCCGCCGTGATCGCCCGTTCGGTCACCCGCGGGCTGTTCAACGACGGGGCGCTGCCGGCGCGCCTGTCGGCGTGGCTGCGCTGGGCCGGCGTGGCCCGCCGACTCAAGGACCGGCCGCTGTCGGAGCGGATCGTCGACGAAGGCATGGCGCGTTTCCCCGACGATCCGCGGGCCCGGCTGCTGGTCATCGCCCGGCTGCGCGAAGCCGGCGACCTGCCCGCCGCCCGCGAGCAATTGCAGGCGCTGCGCGACGGCGGCGGCATCCCGCCGGAGCTGCGGCGGGTGGCCGCCAGCGAATTCGCGCGCCAGGGCGACCTGCGCTCCGCCGCCGACCTGCTGGGCGCCGGCGAGCAGGACGACGCCAGCCTGGGCCAGCGCGCCAGCTGGCTGGTGACCGCCGGCGATCGCGCCGGGCTGCAGTTGCTCTACGCCGAACTCAAGGCCGGCGGCGCGGTGCCGCCGCCGCCGCGCCGCCTGTTGCTGGGCCACGTGGCAGAATCGCTGGGCCTGTGGGACGAGGCCGAGCACTGGTACCAGGGCGTGCCGCATGGCGCCGGCAGCGACCTGGCCCTGCTGCGCCTGGCCAGCCTGAACGACCAGCGCGGTCGCCCGGAGCGCGCGATCGAGCGCCTGAAGGACCTGCAGTCCGACACCAGCGCCGACGGCGAGCGGGTGCGCGACAGCTACCTGCTCGAGGCCGACATCCTGGAGCGTGCGCAGCGCGCTGAAGACGCCCGGCGCGCGCTGGACCGCGGCCTGGCGGTATTCGAGGGTGACCCGGTGCTGCGCTATGCGCGGGCGATGCTGTTCGAGCGCCTGGACGAGGTCGACGCGGCGCTGGCCGACCTGCGCGCCATCATCGATGAGAACCCCGAGGATGCGCAGGCGCTCAACGCCTACGGCTACACCCTGGCCGAGCGCCGGGGCGACTTCGCCGCCGGCCTGCCCTACATCGAACGCGCCCACGCGCTGCAGCCCGAGTCCGCCCCCATCCTCGACAGCCTGGGCTGGGTCCGCTTCCGGCTGGGTGAGCGCGAGGAATCGCTGGGCCTGCTGCGCGAGGCCTGGGAGCGCCTGAAGGACCCCGAGATCGCCGCCCACCTCGGCGAGGTCCTGTGGACACGGGGCGACCAGGACGCGGCGCGCGCGATCTGGCGCGAAGGCGCCGCCATCGACCCCGACAACCGCGCGCTGCGGCGCGCCCTGGAGACGTTCCAGCCATGAAGCCCTGGTTGCCCCTGCTCTGTCTCGCCGCCCTGCTGTCGGCCTGCACGCCGGCGCCGCTGCGCCGGAGCGGCGACGCCGCGCTGCTGTCCGCGCAGGCCGCCCGCGAAGCCGCGCTCGCCGAAACGCCCGACTGGTCGCTGTCGGGCCGGCTGTCGGTCAGTGCCGGCGGCGACGGCGGCAGCGGGCGCCTGGACTGGCGCCAGCAGGGCGGGGATTTCGAGATCCGGCTGGCGGCGCCGGTCACCGGCAAGAGCTGGCGCCTGCGCCAGCAGGGCGACGTGGCCACGCTCGAAGGCCTCGAGGGCGGGCCCCGCACCGCCGCCAACGCCGAGACCCTGCTGTTCGAGGCCACCGGCTGGCGCCTGCCGGTGCAGGCGCTGGCGGCCTGGGCCCGCGGTGCCCGCGCCGGCGCCGGCGCTGACATCGAATTCGGCCCGGACGGGCTGCCGGCACTGATTTCCGAGCAGGGCTGGCAGGTCGAGTACCGGGAATGGGACGCCGCCGAGCCGGCCCGGCCGCGCCGGGTGTTCGCCCGGCAGGGCGACCAGGCCAGCGTGCGCCTGGTGGTGGAGGCCTGGGACGCCCCATGACCGCCGCCGACCGCGACGGCTGGCGCGCCTGGCCGGCGCCCGCCAAGCTCAACCTGTTCCTGCGCATCCTCGGCCGCCGCCCCGACGGCTACCACCGGCTGCAGACCGTGTTCCAGCTGCTGGACTGGGGCGACACGGTGCGCCTGCGCCTGCGCGACGACGGCCAGGTCCGGCGCGCCGGATCGGCCGGGTATGGGGTGGCGGAGGCCGATGACCTCGTCGTCCGTGCCGCCAAATTGCTGCAAAAAGAAGCCAATGTCCGCCAAGGTGTGGACATCGAGGTCGAAAAGCGCATTCCGCTCGGCGGCGGCTTCGGCGGCGGATCTTCGGATGCGGCCACCGTGCTGGTGGCGCTCAACCACCTCTGGCGGGCCGGCCTCGGGGAAGACGCGCTGGCCGCGCTGGGCCTGCGGCTGGGGGCCGACGTGCCGGTGTTCGTGCGCGGCCGCAGCGCCTGGGCCGAGGGCGTGGGCGAGGAACTGACGCCGGTCGACCTGCCGCCGGCTGCCTACCTGCTGGTCGATCCGGGCGTAAGCGTGCCCACCGCCGAACTTTTCCAAACCCCTGATTTGACGCGGGATGCAGCCCCGGCGACAATTGCCGACTTCGTTTCTGGCTCCGAGCTCGGCAATGCCTTCGAGCCGGTGCTGCGTCGCCGCTCGGAAGCCGTCGAGGCCACCCTGCAGGCGCTTTCGCAGCTCGGCCCGGCGGCCCTGACCGGGACCGGCGGCGGCTGTTTCGCGCGCTTCGGCGCGCGCGCCGACGCCGAGGCCGCACGGCTGCGCCTGCCCCCGGGCCTGCGCAGCTGGGTGGCGGGAGGCGTGGCGGTGTCGCCCTTGCATCGGGCGCTGTCGCCGGGCTGAGACGGCAACGAAGAAAACCGCGATGGGGCGTCGCCAAGTGGCCTAAGGCACCGGGTTTTGATCCCGGCATTTCGTAGGTTCGAATCCTACCGCCCCAGCCATCCACCGGACGCACCACCGTCCCCCGACCGCGAACGAAAAGGCAGATCCCATGAGCAAGCAGAACCTGCTCGTCTTCACCGGCAACGCCAATCGTCCGCTGGCCCTGGCGGTTTGCCGCCAGCTCGGCATTCCGTTGGGCAAGGCGCAGGTGGGGCAGTTCTCGGACGGCGAAGTGCAGGTCGAGATCGAGGAGAACGTGCGCCGGCAGGAGGTGTTCGTCATCCAGTCCACCAGCGCCCCGACCGCCGAGAACTTCATGGAGCTGCTGGTGCTGATCGACGCGCTCAAGCGCGCCTCGGTCGCCAGCGTCACCGCGGTGGTGCCGTACTTCGGCTACGCCCGCCAGGACCGCCGCATGCGCTCCTCGCGCGTGCCGATCACGGCCAAGGTCGCCGCCAAGATGTTCACCGCCGTCGGCACCGACCGCGTGCTCACCGTCGACCTGCATGCCGACCAGATCCAGGGCTTCTTCGACATCCCGGTCGACAACGTCTACGCCTCGCCGATCCTGCTGGCCGACATCTGGCGCAGCCAGGGCACCGACAACATGGTGGTGGTGTCGCCGGACGTCGGCGGCGTGGTGCGTGCCCGCGCGATCGCCAAGCGGCTCGACGACGCCGACCTGGCCATCATCGACAAGCGCCGCCCGAAGGCCAACGTCGCCACCGTGATGAACATCATCGGCGACGTCGAGGGCAAGACCTGCGTGCTGGTCGATGACATCGTCGACACCGCCGGCACGTTGTGCGCGGCCGCCGCGGCCCTGAAGGCCAACGGCGCGAAGAAGGTCGTGGCGTATTGCACCCACCCGGTGCTGTCGGGTGCGGCGATCGCCAACGTCAGCAATTCGCAGCTCGACGAGCTGGTGGTCACCGACACCATCCCGCTGTCGGAAGCGGCGCGGGCCTGCCCGCGCATCCGCCAGCTCAGCGTCGCCGAACTGCTGGCCGAAACCATCCGCCGCGTCGCGTTCGGCGAGTCGGTCAGCTCGCTGTACGTCGACTGAGGCAAGCGGGGCAGGGGATCCGGGATCGGCATTCGCGAGTGCCGATCCCCGATTCCCGGTCCCGGGAACGACGCAGGGCCTGGTCGCGGGCACTGCGGAACGCGCCGAAGGGCGCACCACACTGAAGAAGGCAACATCAACATGGCTACCAACCACAACATCACGGCCACCGGCCGCAAGGACGAGGGCAAGGGTGCGAGCCGCCGCCTCCGTCGCAGCGGTCACGTGCCGGCCATCGTCTACGGCGGCCACGCCGACCCGCAGAGCATCCAGATCGAGCACAACCACCTCTGGATCGCCAGCCAGAACGAGTGGTTCTACTCGGCCATCCTCGACATGAACGTCGACGGCAAGGTCCAGAAGGTGCTGCTGCGTGACATGCAGCGCCATCCGTTCAAGCAGCAGATCCTGCACCTGGACTTCCTGCGCGTGAGCGAGAACGAAGCCCTGCGCGCCAAGGTGCCGCTGCACTTCGTCAACCAGGAAACCTCGCCGGCCGGCAAGTCCGCGGGCGTCGTGGTCACCCACGAGCTCAACGAAGTCGAAGTCAGCTGCCTGCCGAAGGATCTGCCGGAGTTCATCGAGATCGACCTGGCCCAGCTGGCCGTGGGCGACATCGTCCACCTGTCGCAGATCAAGCTGCCCAAGGGCGTGACCCTGCCGGCGCTGGCGCATGCGGGCAAGGAGCACGACCTCGCCGTCGTGATCGCCAAGCACGCCCGAGTCGAAGCCGAGCCCGAGGCGGCGCCTGAGTCGGCCGACGTGCCGGCCGCCAAGGTCGCCAAGCCGGACGCCGCCCCGGCGGCCCCGAAGAAGAAGTAATCCCGCTTTCCCCTCCCTCTCCCCCCGCGGGGAGAGGGTCGGGGAGAGGGGATGCCTTCCCTGGTGGCAGACCTCCGCCTCATCGTCGGCCTGGGTAATCCCGGCGCCGAACACGCCCGGACCCGGCACAACGCCGGGTTCTGGTTTCTGGACGCCCTCGCCAACCAGGCCGGGGCGCGCTTCGGGCTGGAATCCAAGCTGCACGGCGAGACCGCCAAGGCCGAGATCGCCGGCCGCAGCGTGTGGCTGCTCCGCCCCGCCACCTTCATGAACGCCTCCGGCCGCTCGGTCGCGGCGGCGCTGCGCTACTTCAAGATCGAGCCCGAGCAGGCCCTGCTCGCCCACGACGACCTGGACCTGGCCCCCGGCCTGGCCCGGCTCAAGTTCGACGGCGGCCACGGTGGCCAGAACGGCATCCGCGACACCATGCAGCACCTGGGCCACGGCAAGTTCCATCGCCTGCGGCTCGGCATCGGCCATCCCGGCCACAAGGACAAGGTCACCCCCTGGGTGCTGGGCAAGCCCGGCAAGGACGACGAGGCCAGCATCCTGCGCGCCATCGACGACGCCCTGGCCGTGATGCCGCTGGCCGTGAACGGGGAGTTCCCCGAGGCCATGAAGCGCCTGCACACCCCCAAACCCTGAGTCGCCAGCCGCCAGCCGTCCCCGGACCGCTGGCGCCTGGAGATTCGCGAACCGGAAGACAGCACCATGGGCATCAAATGCGGCATCGTCGGCCTGCCGAACGTCGGCAAGTCCACCCTTTTCAACGCGCTGACGAAGGCCGGCATCGCCGCGGCCAACTTCCCGTTCTGCACCATCGAGCCCAACACCGGCGTGGTCCCGGTGCCGGATCCGCGCCTGGCCGAGCTGGCCGGGATCGTGAAGCCGCAGAAGGTCATCCCGACGTCGTTCGAGTTCGTCGACATCGCCGGCCTGGTCGCCGGCGCCTCCAAGGGCGAGGGCCTGGGCAACAAGTTCCTGGCCCATATCCGCGAGGTGGACGCGATCGCCCATGTCGTGCGCTGCTTCGAGCACACCGACATCATCCACGTGGCCGGCAAGGTCGATCCGATCGCCGATATCGAGGTGATCGACCTCGAGCTGGCGCTGGCGGACCTGGAGTCGGTGGAAAAATCGCTTAACCGCGCCGAACGAGAGGCCAAGACCGGCAATAAGGACGCCATCGTCCGTAAAGAGGTGCTGTCGCGCCTGCGCGAGGGCCTCGATGCCGGCAAGCCGGCCCGCGCCCTGGGCCTGAGCGCCGAGGACCGGGCCGTGGTCCGCGACCTGTTCCTGATGACCCTCAAGCCGGTGATGTACGTCGCCAACGTGCTCGAGGACGGCTTCGAGGACAACCCGATGCTGGACCTGGTCCGGGCCCGGGCCGAGAAGGAAGGCGCCCAGGTGGTGCCGGTCAGCGCCGCCATCGAGGAGGAAATGTCCCAGCTCGAGGACGCCGACCGGGCCGAGTTCCTGGCCGAGATGGGCCTCGAGGAGCCGGGCCTGAACCGCGTGATCCGGGCCGGCTACGCCCTGCTGGGCATGCAGACCTACTTCACCGCGGGCGTGAAGGAGGTCCGGGCCTGGCAGGTCCACAAGGGCGCCACCGCGCCCCAGGCCGCCGCCGTGATCCATACCGACTTCGAGAAAGGCTTCATCCGGGCCGAGACCATCGCCTTCGAGGACTTCATCAAGTACCGGGGCGAGGCCGGGGCGCGCGACGCCGGCCGCCTGCGCCTGGAGGGCAAGGAGTACATCGTCCAGGAGGGCGACGTGCTTCATTTCCGCTTCAATGTCTGATCCGGGGCCTCGATTGCGAAAAGGTCGTTGACATTTCCTTTCGCGACCCTGAAAATTGCGGGCTCCCTAGCTGGAGGGATACCCAAGCGGCCAACGGGGGCAGACTGTAAATCTGCTGGCTCACGCCTTCGGTGGTTCGAATCCACCTCCCTCCACCAGCTTTGCAGTGACACCCGGCAACGGGAGCCATCGCAGGGCGGGAGTAGTTCAATGGTAGAACCTCAGCCTTCCAAGCTGATCATGCGGGTTCGATTCCCGTCTCCCGCTCCATTGGATTGAACGCAACACCGCAACACGAAAACGAATTCGCTCATGTAGCTCAGTCGGTAGAGCACTTCCTTGGTAAGGAAGAGGTCGCTGGTTCGATTCCAGTCATGAGCACCACCTTCCACCTTGAATCCTACCGGGTACCTCGAAATGTCCAAGGGTAAGTTTGAGCGCACCAAGCCGCACGTGAACGTCGGCACCATCGGTCACGTCGACCATGGCAAGACCACGCTGACCGCCGCGCTGACCAAGATTGGCGCCGAGCGCTTCGGTGGCGAGTTCAAGGCCTAC
>NZ_DASTNG010000042.1:0-87765 GCF_035721105.1 Arenimonas sp.
ATCGGCGCGTCGTCGCCCCAGCGGCGCCAGTAGTTGGCGGGCGGGGTTTCGGCGCGGCCGCCGTGGTCGGACTGGCGCGGCGCGGCCAGGTCGGGCGCGGGTTCGGTGTTCATCGGCACCGAGCTTCCGATGTCTTCGACCAGATGCCACAGGCGTTCGCCCAGGCTCGGATCGGGCAGCGCCTGCTGCTGCAGCGTGTCGCCCAGCAGCTGGTGCATCAGCTGGAAATGGCCGCTGGCGTCGTCCAGCCCGTGGCGGCTGCAGGCGTCGCCGAGGAAGCGCGCCTCGTCGTGCATCAGCGACAGGCCGTTGATGTCCCAGCCGTCCTGCAGGAAACGATGCAGCCGGCGGCCCATGACCTCCACGCGCCGGGGCAGCAGGCGCAGGAAGGCATGGCGGTGTTCGGCGAGTCTGGACTCGTCGTGCGGATTCATCACTTCGCCCCTGGTTGGCCTTGGATTATGCCCCCGGGGGTGGCGGCTGTCAGTCTGTCTTCGGTCACGAGGGGGCAAACGCCCTCGCCCCTGCGCACCGGCCAGCGCGAGCGCATTTCACGCCGCGTTCGCAGGCGCCGCCGGGCGCCGGCGCCGGCCCAGCCGCCACACCCAGCGCGCCAGCGCGAACACCACCAGCGCGCCCGCGCCCATCACGCCCAGCAGCAGGCCCAGGGCGATGAACGGATGCGTGAACACCAGCGCCAGCGCGCCCAGGGCGGTGGCGTCCTCGCCCAGCGACGCGGTCCAGTTCGACACCGGCTCGGGCGAGGCGTTGATGATCGCGCGGGTGGTGGACTTGAGCGCGTGCGTGCCCAGCGCCGCGGTGGCGCCCAGGGCCAGGGCGGTGCCGCCCAGCTGGCCGTCGTCGGACAGGGTGGCGGCCGCCAGGAAGGCGCCGGCCGGGATCCGGGCCAGGGTCTGCAGCAGGTCCCAGCCCGAATCCACGCCGGGGATCTTGTCGGCGGCGAACTCGACCGCCGCCAGGGCGCCGGCCGTGCCCAGCACCCAGGGCGACGTGGTGGCGGCCAGGGCCTGGGGCAGGTCCACCCAGCCCATCAGGCCGGCGATGCCGACGCCGAAGACGGTGAGGTAGGCGCGGACGCCGGCCAGGCAGGCCAGGGCCAGGCCCAGGGCAAAGATGTGCGCTTCGGTCATCACGGGCTCCCGGAGGGTGACGCAGTTCACAGTATAGTGAGGCCCCGCCTTGACGCTGGCTTACCGCGCCAGCGATGTTCGCGATCCCCCTGCCTGCCCCCGCCCATGAGCACGCCCTCGCCCGACAAGCACCGCTTCGTGATCGTGCCGCACCGGCCCCATGCCCGGGCGCTGCTGGTGATCGCGGCCGTGCTTTGGCTGGCCAGCCTGGTCGCGGTGGGCTACTGGGCCAGCAGCCGGGCGGCGCCCGGCCTGTCCAAGGCCCGGGCCGACCTGGCGGTGGCCAGCAAGCGCGCGGTGCAGGCCGAGGCCCTGGTGAAGCAGCTGCGCCAGAACGTGTCCACCCTGCGCCGCAGCGACCAGATCAGCCGCAGCGCCAACACCGAGCTGCAGGCCAGCCTGGCCGAGCGCGAGGAGGAAGTGTCCGGCCTGCGCGCCGACGTCGCCTTCTACGAGCGCCTGGTCGGCGCCACCGGCCAGCGCCGCGGCCTGTCGGTGCACGAAGTGGTGTTCCAGCCCGAGGCCGGCGGCACCTGGCGCTACACCGTCACCCTCACCCAGAACCTCAACCGCGGCGCCATCAGCAAGGGCGAGGCGCGGGTGTCAGTGGAAGGCGTCCGCGAGGGCCGCCTGCAGAGCCTGCGCTGGGAAGACCTCCTGCAGAAGCCGGAGGCCCCTGGCCAGCCGTTCTCGTTCCGCTATTTCCAGCAGCTCGAAGGGAGCATCATGCTGCCCGAAGGCTTTACCCCCCAACGCGTCCGGGTGCAGCTGCGCTCGGACGGAAGCACCGTGGACCAGGCGTTCCCCTGGCAGACCCCGGGTCCACGAGGAGACTGAGATGTTCGGCAACGGCAAGAGCAAATCCCCCCGCCAAGGCGGCCACGCCGTCGAAACCCTGATCGGCCCGCGCGCGGTCATCCGCGGCGACGTCGGCTTCACCGGCGGCCTGTACGTCGAGGGCAGCATCCACGGCAAGGTGACCGCCGAGGACGGTTCGGCGGCGGTGCTGACCATCGCCGACGACGGCCACATCGAAGGCGAGGTCCGCGCGCCGGTGGTGGTGATCAGCGGCCGCATGACCGGCGACGTCTACGCCGGCGAGCGCATCGAGCTGGCCGCCAACGCCCGCGTGAACGGCAACATCCACTACAAGGTGGTCGAAATGGCCGCGGGTGCCATGATCACCGGCCGCCTGATCCACGCCGACGCGCCGCTGGCCCAGCTCACGGGCCCCGAGACCCCGGCCGCCGGCGGCCGCGTGAAGGCCAAGGGCGAGGCCCAGGAAGCCTGACCGAACTTGATAAAGGGCGCCGCGGCGCCCATCTTGGCCCCATGGAAACCACGCCCAGCTACCAGTCGCTCGACGCGCCCCTCGACTTCACGCCGGCGGCGGCCGCCAAGGTCGCCTCCCTCATCGCCGAGGAGGGCAATCCGGGCCTGAAGCTGCGCGTCTACATCACCGGCGGCGGCTGCTCGGGCTTCCAGTACGGCTTCGAGTTCGACGAACAGCAGGCCGAGGATGACCTGGCCCTGCAGCGCGACGGTGTCACCCTGCTGGTGGATCCGCTGAGCCTGCAGTACCTGATGGGCGCCGAGGTCGACTACCGCGAAAGCCTGCAGGGCGCGCAGTTCGTCATCCGCAACCCCAACGCCAAGACCACCTGCGGCTGCGGCAGCAGCTTCTCCGCCTGATCCCGGCGCCCGGACGCATGGCCTCGTCAGCGCCCGGCTACGCCTTCCGCGGTCCGGGCCTGGACCGGTCCGAGCTGCTCCGCGAACGCCCCGATGACCTGCGCGCCCGCTGGGCCGCGGCGCGCGTGCTGGTGGTGGACGCCGACGGCCACGGCCGCTTCCCCGATCCCTCCGGCGCGGTCGGCTACTGCCTCGGCGCCGAGCTGATGCCGGAGCTGCCCGAGGCCGCCAGCTTCCTGGGCCTGGGCGACGAAGGCGCGTGGTTCGCGCTGCCGCACGAGGTCCTGCCCGACCCGCTGCCCGGCAAGATCGACCTGCGCGCCGCCGCGACCGAATGGCCGGCGCGCGACGCCGCCGCCCTGGCCGAGGCCCGCGCCCTGCTGCACTGGCAGCAGCGCAACAAGTTTTGCGGCGGCTGCGGCCACGCGCTGGGCCTGTGCAAGGGCGGCTGGTGCGCGCGCTGCACGCAGTGCGGCCTGGAGCACTACCCGCGCACCGACCCGGCCATCATCGTCGCGGTCAGCGACGGCGAGCGGCTGCTGCTGGGCCGCCAGGCCAGCTGGCCGGCCGGTCGCTGGTCGGTGCTGGCCGGCTTCGTCGAGCCGGGCGAATCACTGGAGCAGGCCGTGGCCCGCGAGGTGATGGAAGAGGCCGGCATCCCGGTCCTCGAGTGCCAGTACGCCGCCTCCCAGCCCTGGCCCTTCCCGGCCGCGCTGATGATCGGCTTCCAGGCCCAGGGCCTGCCGCTGGCGCCGTCGGTGGGCGATGAACTGGAGCAGGCGCGCTGGTTCACGGTGGACGCGCTAGACAGCGCGATCGCCACCGGCGAGGTCAAGCTCCCGCCCGTGCTGTCGATCTCGCGCTGGCTGGTCGACGAATGGGTCGCCGGCGCACGCGCCCGCCGCGCGGCGGCAACGGCCACCTGATTCAGCGCTAGAATCCGGGCATGTCCGCCGCGCTCATCGCCGTCGTCGTTTCCCTGCTGCTCGGCCACCTGGTGCCGTCGCTGCCGCTGCTGCGGCGCTACGACTGGTTCATCGGCTGGCTGCACTGGCTGGGCAAGCAAACCAGCGGCGACGAATGGCCCAACCGCATCGGCCTGCTGCTGGCGGTGGGCTTGCCGCTGCTGGCGATCGGCGCGGTGCAGTTCCTGATCGACGACCTCTGGTACGGCCTGCCGGCCTTCTTCCTCGCGCTGCTGGCGCTGGTCTACACCTGGGGCCCGCGCGACCTGAACCTCGACGTCGAGGCGGTGATCGACGCGCGCGGCCCGGAGGCGCGGCGCAGCGCCGCCGCGGCGCTGTTCCCCGAGGGCGGCGAGCCGGTGGTCGAGGGTCCCACCCTGGTCGCGGCGGTGTTCCACTGCGCGCTGTGGCGCTGGTTCGGCGTGCTGTTCTGGTTCGTGGTGGCGGGCGCGGTCGGCGCCATCGGCTATCGCCTGGTGTCGCTGTGCGCCCAGGGCGAGGCCCGGCGCAGCCTGCCCGAAGCCCAGCGCGGCCTGGCCCGCACCGCGCTGGCGGTGCTGAACTGGCCGGTGGCGCAGCTGATGACCTTTGCGCTGGCGCTGGCCGCCGATTTCGACAAGGTGCTCAGCGCCTGGCGCGACTGGCATGCCAAGGGCGTGCGGCTGGAGCTCGGCTTCCTGGACGCCGCCGCGCGCGCCAGCGTCGCCAGCGAGCTCGCCGAGGAAGACGCCTACGCCGTCGACGGCGCCGCGCAGGCGCCCGACCTGTTGGAGCTTCGCGATGCGATGAGCCTGGTCTGGCGCATCCTGCTGCTTTGGCTGGGCCTGCTGGCGCTGTTCGTGCTGGCCGGCTGGGCGACCTGAGTCAGCCTGGCGCCAGCCAGCTGAAGGGCCACCAGGGCAGGTTGCGCGCGATGGCGTAGCCGATCACCAGCACGGCCCAGGGGCGGGCGTCGCCGAGGCGGCGCAGCGCCGGCTTCCAGCGCTCGGGCGCGAAGCCCAGCGGCTCGAGCAGCAGGAAGGGCATCAGCGGCAGCGCGAACAGCAGCAGCGGGTTCATCGCCAGCGCCTGGCCCAGGTCGCCGTGCAGCAGCGCGTGCAGCATCCGCGTGGCGCCGCAGCCGGGGCAGTACAGGCCGGTCAGCCACTGCGACGGGCAGGGCGGCAGCGGGTTGCCGGCGGCGTTGGGATCGACCCGGAGCAGCACGAGGGCGGCGGCGACGCCGCCCAGCGCGAGCGCCAGCGCCAGCCAGCGGCGGGCGCCTTGGTCGGCGGATCGGTCAGTAGTTGTTGACATCCGACAGCCCGGCCGCGAGATACAGCAGGCCGACCACCAGCCCCAGGCCGAACGAGACCCAGCTCCAGATCTTGGCGTTGTTGGCGTCGCTCATCGCGCCCTGCACGTCGCCGGCCGCGAGCTTGGTGTTCACCCGGGCGGCATAGACGATCGCGACGATGCCGAAGGGCACGCAGCAGCAGATCGTGGACAGGATGGCCCAGACCAGGTTGTTCTCGACGTGCGGGCGCGCGGCCGGCGGCGGCGGTGGCGCCGGCGCGGCGATGGCCAGCGTGACGCCGCAGGCGGAGCACTGCACGGCCTCGGGCGGGTTGCTCTGTCCACAGTTCTGGCAATACATCGGAGGCTCCCGGGGATTAGTTGTTGATCGCGCCGATGGCGCCGGCGAACAAGAGGAAAAGGAAGTACAGCACGAACAACGCCGCCGGGAAGCCGATCGAGATCATCGACCACAGCTTGGCGTTCTCGGAATCGCTGCGGGCGCCGGCGATGTCGCCGGCGGCGACCTTGCCGTCGACGCGCGCGGCATAGACGATCGCGACGATGCCGCCGGGCAGGCAGCAAAACAGGGTGGCCAGGATCGCCCACACCAGGTGGTTGGGGATGTAGGGCGGCGGCGGCTGGGGCGCGGGCACGGCGATGGCCAGCGTGACGCCGCAGGCGCTGCATTGGACGGCGTCGGCCGGATTGCTCTGGCCGCAGTTCTGGCAGTACATGGTTTTCCCCTGGAAGCCGGCGCGCGGCGCCGATGCCGTGGGGAGGAAACTAGCCGCTGGCCGGGCGCGCGGTCAATGCCGCGCGCCGGCATCGGTCCGGATTCAGGGCTGGTTGCCGCGCAGCGCGCGCACCCGGGCCTCGAGCGAGGCGGCCGTGGCGACGGCGCCGGGAATCGCCGCTTCGGCGATGACGGCCACCGCCGCGCGCAGCCGGCGCGGCACGCGCAGCCGGCCCAGGCGGGAGTCGCGCTTGCTCCACATGCTGTCCCACAGGCCGGTCAGCGCCATCGGCACCACCGGCACCGGGTGCGTGGCCAGGATGCGTTCGACGCCGCCGCGGAAGGGCGCGATCTCGCCGTCCTTGGTCAGCGCGCCCTCGGGGAAGATGCAGACCAGCTCGCCGGCGTCGAGCGCGGCGCGGATCTCCTCGAACGCGGCTTCCATGACCTCGGGATCTTCCTTGGCGCCTGCGATCGGGATCGCGCGGTAGGCGCGGAACACCCAGTTCATCATCGGCACGCGGAAGATCTTGTAGTACATGACGAAGCGGATCGGCCGCGGCACCGCGGCGCTGATCAGCACCGGGTCCATGTAGCTGACGTGGTTGCAGACCAGCAGCGCGGCGCCTTCGTCGGGCACGTGCTCCTCCACGCCCCGGATGGTGACGCGATAGAACAGCGTCACGTACATCCAGGCGATGAAGCGCAGGAAGAACTCCGGCACGATCGAGAAGATCAGGATCGCCACCAGGGCGTTGGCGATGCCCAGGGCCAGGAACACTTCCGGGATCGACCAGCCCAGGAAGCGCTGCACGGCGATGCCGATCATGGCGGCCAGGACGATGAAGAAAGCGTTCTGGATGTTGAGTCCGGCGATGACGCGCGAGAGCTCCCCCTTCGGCGTACGGCTCTGCACCAGTGCGAACAGCGGCACGATGTACAGGCCGGCGAACAGGCCGATCAGCGTGAGGTCGGCCATGATCCGCCAGCTTCCGGGGGCATCGATGAACCCGGCGACATCCAGCCCGGCCGCCAGCGCCAGGCCGGGCCGGGCGAAGTACAGGTCCACGCAGAACGCGGTCATGCCGAAGGCGCCCAGCGGCACCAGGCCGATCTCGACCGTGCGGCGCGACAGCTTCTCGCAAAGCAGCGAGCCGATGCCGGTGCCGACCGAGAACAGCACGAAGCAGAACAGGTAGAGCGTGTTGCCGCCGCCCAGGTGAAGCTCGGCGTAGGTGGGCAGCTGCGCGGTGATCACCGTGCCGACGAACCAGAACCACGACACGCCCAGCACCGCATTGCGGACGGCCGGCGTGCGCCGGGCCAGGCGCAGGGCCTTGAGCGATTCCGGCAGCGGGTTCCAGTTGATCTTCAGGTCCGGGGCCGAGGCCTCCACGCGCGGAATCGCGCGGCTGACCAGGTTGCCGGTGATCGCCAGGGCCACGATGGTGAAGGCCGCCGCCTCCGGGCCGTGCTCGCCGGCCACCACGAACACCAGGCCACCGGCGATCATGCCCAGCAGGATCGACATCGAGGTGCCCATCTCGACCAGGCCGTTGCCGCCGGTCAGCTCCTCGGGCTTGAGCACGCTGGGCAGGATCGAATACTTCACCGGCCCGAACAGGGTCGACTGCAGGCCGGTGAGGAACAGCGCCACCAGCAGCACCGGCAGGCTTTCGAGCACGAAGCCGACGGCGGCCACCGACATGATGACGATCTCCATCATCGTGGTGATCCGCACCAGCCGGGACTTCTCCAGCTTCTCGGCGATCTGGCCGGCCAGGCCGGAGAACAGGAAGTAGGGAAGGATGAACAGTGCCGGCGCCAGGTTCGTGTACAGCGTGCGCTGCTCCAGGTCGATGCCCAGGGCGAACAGCAGCCCGATGATCGCCTGTCGGTAGACGTTGTCGTTGAACGCGCCCAGCGACTGGGTCACGAAGTAGGGCAGGAAGCGGCGCTGTTTCAGCAGCTCGAACTGGTTGTGGGCCATGGTTCCCCCGGGGTCAGCGCGCAGCCTACCAGACGCCCCCCATCCCGTTTGCCCGCCGGCACACCCGAACCCGTGGACACACCGGAACCCGCCGACACCCCGGACCCTGTAGGAGCGCCTTCAGGCGCGAATCTTTTGGCGAAGCGCTTCGCGCCTGAAGGCGCTCCTACCAACGCGCAAAAAAAAGGCCCCTCCGGAGAGGGGCCTTTCATGGCTTGCCGAAGGATCAGTAGTCCTTCTGCACGTTCAGCAGCAGGCCGTTGTCACGCTCGCCGTCGCTGCCGACCTGGCCGCGGTACTCCAGGCCGAAGGACCAGTCGCTGGTCAGGTCGAAGCGTGCGCCCAGGCCCAGCACCCAGCGGTTGTTGTCGTACTCGGTGCCCACCAGCGGGAAGGCCGGGCCGCCCACCAGGTCCGCGTACTGCACGCTGGCGTTGGCGCGGTCGTGGAAGTCGTGCTGGTACTCGACCCGGAACATCGGCGAGAACACGCCCCAGCCCATCGGGTAGGCACTGTCGACCCGCAGGCCCAGGTTGCCGGTGGTCGTGTCCACGTCCATCGCGCCGAAGCGCAGGGCGTAGATCGCGTCACCGGTCTCGGTGTAGCCGTCGAGCGTGGCGCGGGCCAGGTCCAGGCGCAGGTACGGGTTCCAGTTCACGGCGCCGCGGCGGATGTCGGCACCGGTCGAGATCGACGCGAACCACTGGTCACCGTCGCGCTGCCCGTAGACGAAGGCATCGGTCGGGGTGACGTAGCGGCGCAGGTCGAAGGACAGGCGCTGGAAGCCGAGCAGGCCGTCGAGATAGAAGCTCTCGCCCGGGTGGTAGCTGGCGTAGGTCGCCAGCGTGGTCGCGTCGCCCTTGACCCGGCTGCCGTTGCTGCCGATCTCGTTGTCGTCGCGGCCGTAGCCGATGCCGGCACCGAGCGCCAGCGACTCGCTGACCCGGTAGTCCAT
Source organism: Arenimonas sp. (assembly GCF_035721105.1). Classification (GTDB taxonomy): domain Bacteria; phylum Pseudomonadota; class Gammaproteobacteria; order Xanthomonadales; family Xanthomonadaceae; genus Arenimonas. Next base: position 8,765 of record NZ_DASTNG010000042.1, read on the forward strand.
GCCGGCGCTGGCGCCGTCGGTCTCGAAGGACACGTCGGCACTGCCGTTGCGGCCGTCGGCGCTGCCCGAGCGGATCACGCCGCCGACCCAGGCGTTGAGCGCCGAGTCGCGACCGCCGCCGGTGCGGCCGCCGTTGGCCGCGCCGTTGCCGGCCGGGCCGCGGCCACCCTCGTTCGAACCCAGGGTGTCGCTGCACGGATCCATCCAGTCGGTGACCACCGACTCGACGCACTGCGGGCGGATCGAGAAGCCCAGCGTGTTGTCGATGCCGTCGGTGCCGCCGCCGCCGCGATGCAGGCGCTCGAGGCGCTGCTGGAAGTTGCCGATCTGGGCGGTGGCGAAGCGACGGGTCGCTTCGGCCTGGGCGTCGAGCATGCCCTGCACCTCCGGATCCTGCGACGGATCCGGGCGCTCTTCGACGGTGATGTTGACCAGGCCGATCGCCGAGGTCGCGAAGGCGTTGTCGAGGGTGAACTCGACCACCACCGACCCGCTGAAGGCGGCGTCGGGGGTGAAGGTCAGCACGTAGTCGGCACCCGAGGCGGTGATGACCGCCGTGCCCGAGGCCGCCGGATTCACCGACACCACGCTGGCGCCGGTGAACGGACCGCCGGTGGCGCCCGCCGTCAGCGTCACCGACACCGGCGTGGCCGGGGTGGTGGTGACGTCGAAGTTGGCCGGGATCGGCAGCGGGTTCACCGTCACCGTGACGGTGGCCGGGGCGGAGGTGCCGCCCGGGCCGGTCGCGGTGTAGGTGAAGGTAACGCTGGCCGGCGACAGGGTCGGCGCGGTGTACACCACGTCCAGGCCGGACACGGTGACCGTGCCGGTGGCCGGCGGCGAGGCAATGGCGATCGAGGTGATCGGCGCCGCGCTGGTGTCGTTGGCCGTGACCGGGATGGTCACCGACGCGCCCGCCAGCACCGTGGCCGTGTCATCCACCGCCACCGGCGGGGCGAACACGATCTCGACGCTGTAGGCCTGGGCCGCCGTCGCCGCGGTGCCGCCGGTGCTGTCGGTGGCGGTGACGGTGAAGTTGAAGATGCCCGCCGCGGTCGGCGTGCCCGACAGCGTGCCGTCCGGCGCCAGCGCCAGGCCACCCGGCAGCGCGCCGGCGGTGACCGCGAAGCTGTACGGGGCGACGCCGCCGCTGGCGCTCACCGTCTGGCCGTAGGCCACGCCGACGATGCCCGAGGGCAGGGTGGCCGGCGTGATCGCCAGCACCGGCACGTCGATCACCAGGCCGTAGGCGCGGCTTCCGGTCTGGCCATTGGGATCAGTGGCGGTGACGGTGAAGTTGAAGGTGCCGCTGCTGGTCGGGGTGCCCGACAGCGCGCCGCCGGTCGACAGCGCCATGCCCGGGGGCAGGGCGCCGGCGGTGACTGCGAAGCCGTAGGGCGCGACCGCGCCGGTGGCCGACAGGCTGGCCGCGTAGGCCTGGCCCGCGGTGCCGTTGGCCAGCGTGGCCGGGTTGACCACGATGGTCGGCGCCGGCACGTCGATCGTGTAGTTCTGCGCGATCGAGAACGGGGCGCCGACGCCGGTCAGGCCGGTGTCGGTGGCCGTCACGGTGACCGGGTAGCTGCCCGGGACCGTCGGGGTGCCCGACAGCGTGCCGCTGCTGAAGCTCATGCCCGCCGGCAGGGTGCCAGTGAGCACGTAGCTGTACGGGCCGGGGCTGCCGCCGGCGGTGAAGGCCTGCGAGAAGGCCACGGCGTAGGGCGCGTTGAGCGTGCCCGATGCCGGGGTCATCGTCAGCACCGGGGCCGCCACGTTGAAGCTGTAGGCGCGGCTGCCGGTCTGGCCGTTGGCGTCGGTGGCGGTGACGGTGAAGTTGAAGGCGCCCACTTCCGTGGCCGTGCCCGACAGCGTGCCGCCGGCCGAGAGCACCAGGCCGTTCGGCAGGCTGCCCGCGGTGACCGCGAAGCCGTAGGGCGCGACGCCACCGGTGGCCGTGATCGTCTGGCTGTAGGCGGCACCCGCGGTCGGGGCCGGCAAGGTGGTCGGATCCACGACGATCACCGGGGCCGGCACGACGAGCGTGTAGTCCTGCGCGATGGTGAACGGTGCGCCGGTGCCGGTGCTGCCGGTATCGGTGGCGGTGATGGTGATCAGGTAGCTGCCCGGCGCGACCGGCGTGCCGGCCAGCGTATCGCCGACCAGGCTGATGCCGGCCGGCAGGGCGCCGGTGACCGCGTAGCTGTACGGACCCGTGCCGCCGCCGGCGCTGAAGGCCTGCGAGTAGGCCACCGCGTACGGCGCGTTCAGCGAGCCCGCCGCCGGCGACAGCGTCAGCGTCGGGGCGCCGATGCTCAGGCTGAAGGCCTGGCCGACGGTGAACGGACCGTTGCCCGTGCTGCTGTCGGTGGCCGACACGTTGAGCGTGAAGGTGCCCGCCTCGGTCGGCGTGCCCGACACGGTGACGGTGTTGGCCGTGGTGCCGGTGATCGACACGCCCGCCGGCAGGTTGGTGACCTGGTAACCCGACCACGGCGCCGTGCCGCCGTTGAAGCTGAAGGTCTGGGTGTAGGCCACCGCGACCGTGCCCGTGAGCGGGTTGCCGTTGGTGATGCTGATCACCGGGTCGGTGACGGTCACGGTGACCGTGGCCGGCGCCGAGGTGCCGCCGCTGTTGGTGGCGGTGTAGGTGAAGCTGTCCGGACCCGAGTAACCGGCGTTCGGCTGGTAGGTGATGCTGGTGCCGGAGGCGATGGCCGTGCCGTTGCTGGCCGCCGTGCCGATGGCGACCGAGACCGGCGCGCCGCCGGTGATGTCGAGCGTGACATTGGTGGCCGCCGCGTTGAACGGCACGGTCACCGAGACCGCATTCGCGACCGGCGGCACGTCGATCACGGTGATCGCGTAGGCCTGGGTGGCGGTGTAGGGGCCGGTGCCGGTGCTGCTGTCGGTGGCGGTGATGCTGAAGTTGAACGTGCCCAGCGCCGACGGCGTGCCAGTGATGGCGCCGGAGGCCGGGTTCAGCGTGAGGCCGCCCGGCAGCGCGCCGGCGGTCACCGCGTAGGCGTACGGCGCGGTGCCGCCGCTGGCTGCGGTGATCGACTCACTGTAGGCGCTGCCCAGCGTGCCGCCCGCCAGCGCGGTGGCCGGCAGGCTGATGGTCGGCGGCGCGATGGTCAGCAGGTAGGCCTGGCTGCCCGAGAACGGACCCGGGAAGGGCGAGCTGTCGGTGGCCGTGACGGTGAAATTGAAGCTGCCGCCCGCGGTCGGGGTGCCCGAGAGCACGCCGCCCGGCGACAGGGTCAGGCCCGCCGGCAGGGCGCCGGCCGTCACCGCGAAGTTGTAGGGGCCGACGCCGCCGCTGGCCGAGATCGCCTGGCTGTAGGCCGCGGCCACGGTGCCATTGGGCAGCGCGCCCGGCGACACCGTCACCGGCACGTCGTCGTTGGTGATCGTGCCCACGCCCTGGTTGTCGGAGATGGTGGCGTTGGTGGCGCCGCTGAGGTTGACGAAGAAGGTCTCGTTGGCCTCGGGCACCGTCTCGCCGATCACCGGGACGGTGATGGTGCGGGTGGTCTGGCCCGGGGTGAAGGTCAGTGTGCCGCTGGTGTTGGTGTAGTCGGCCGGCTGGGTCGCCGTGCCGTCCGCGGTGGCGTAGTTCACCGACACGGTCTGGCCGCTGGCGGCGCCGAGCGTGACGGTGAAGACCGCATTGACCGTGCCGGCATTGCCTTCGACCACGGTCACATCGTTGATGGCCAGGCTGGGCAGCGGGTCGTCGTTGACGATGGTGCCCACGCCCTGGCCATCCACGACCACCGCGTTGACCACGCCCGTGACGTTGACGAAGAAGGTCTCCGACGGCTCGTTCAGCGTGTCGCCGTTGACCAGCGCGGTGAAGGTGTAGGTGCTGCTGCCGGCCGGGATGGTCTGGCCGGTCAGGCTCTGCGCAACGTAATCCACGCCCGCCGTGGCGCTGCCGTTGGCGGTCGCGATGTTGAAGGTGACGCCGCCCGGACCGGCCGGGGCGCTCAGGCTCACGGTGAAGGTGAAGTTGGTGATGCCGGCGTTGCCTTCGCTCACCGTGACGTCGTTGATCGTCAGGTTCGGCAGGTCGTCGTTGAGGATGGTGCCGGTGGCGCTGTTGGGCACGCCCACGGTGTAGCCGGCGCCGGCGGCGAGCGTCAGGGTGACGGTCTCGTCGGCCTCGATGGTGGCGTCGGCCGTCGGGTTCACGGTGACGGTGCCGGTGCTGTTGCCGGCCGGGATCACCAGCGGCGAAGCAATCGTCGCGTAGTCGGTGCCGTTCGCCGCGGTGCCGCCGATGGTGTAGTTCAGCGACAGCGCCGAGAACGCCGGCTGGTTCAGCGTGACGGTGTAGATGAGGTTCGGCGCGCCGTCCTCGGCCACCGCGGCCGGCGAGACGGAGATCGTCGCGCTGGGCACGTCGTCGTTGAGGATGGTGCCCGTGGCGCTGGCGGGTGCGCCAACGGTGTAGCCGGTGCCGGCGGCGACGGTGAGGGTGACGGTTTCATCCGGCTCGACGGTGCCGTCGACCGAGGGGTTGATGGTGACGACGGCGGTGGTGGCCCCGGCCGGGATGGTGACGGTGGCGACGTTGCCGGTGTAGTCGGTGCCGGCGGTCGCCGTGCCGGTGGTGGTGATGTTCACGACCGTCGGCGAGCTGAGGTTGAGGCTGCGGGTGACGGTGTAGGTGAGGTTGGTGGCGCCGTCCTCGGAGACCGAGGCCGGGGCGACCGCGATCGACACGCTCGGCGGCGGCGACACGGTGAGCGTGTACGACTCCAGTTCAAAGTAGCTGCCCGGGCCGGTGCTCGAATCGGTGACGCGCAGGGTGACCGGGTAGTTGCCGGGCGCCTCCGCGGTGGTGCCGCTGACCACGCCGGCGGAGGACACGGTGATGCCCGCCGGGAAGGCCCCGGTCTCGAGCAGGAAGGAATGCGGCGCCACGCCGCCGGTGACCGTCAGCGTCTGGCTGAAGGGCACGCCCTGGATCGCCGTGCCGGAGGCCGGGATCGACAGGGTGGGGTTGTTGACGGTGTCGCTGTAGCTCTTGGTGACGAAGTCGCCGAGGCTGTCGGTGCTGCGCACGGTGAAGCTGAAGGCGCCGCGCTGGGTCGGGGTGCCCGACACCACGCCGGCACTGCTGAGCGTGATGCCGGTGGCCAGCGTGCCGCTCTCGAGCGTGTAGGTGTAGGGCGCGGTACCGCCGGCCGACGTCAGCGTCTGGCTGAAGGGCGTGCCGGCCGTCAGGGCGGGCAGGGTGGCCGGGCTCACCGTGATCGCCGAGGTCGGCGGCTGGATGGTGATGTTGACGGTGATGAAGTCGCTGTTGTCATCGAGCACCACGAACTGGTCGGTGGTGCCGGTGCTGCCGTTGTGGTTGTAGTTGTAGCTGTCCACCGGCGCGATGTCGCCTTCGGTCGCGGTGCCGTGCACCGGCGGCGTGGAGACCACGCCCAGGCCGAAGAAGTGGCAGGCCGACAGGTCGACGTTGACGGTGCCGCCCCAGGCCACCGTCTCGTTGCGCACCTGGCAGCCGGCATAGGTGGAGGGCAGGCCGACGGCGGCGGCGCCGGAGGCCCAGGCGAAGGCCATCAGCAGCAGGGCAAAGGCCCAGAAACCGGAAAGACCGCGTGTGCCCCGGGCAAACGTGCCCGCCGCATTCGATGAGTGATGCATTGACCTGCTCCCCTGTGGATGTGTCTGCCTACCGGGCGCTCAGTCCCGGCCGGCTAGGGGGTCAACGGCGGCCCCCTCCCCGAGCGGCCAAGTTAACCCAAGGCCCGGGGCGGCGCCATGACGCAGTGCACTGAAATCCTCTCTTGTATTGGCCCGCCGCTGGCGGCAAAGTGGCCTTCGGGGTCGGGGGGCCCTCGCCAGGCGACCGCTCCCTGCGCAAAGCGTGCATTCCAGGGGGAAGCGGCAATGAGTGAATTCTTCATCGGCCAGGTCATGATGACCGGCTTCGGTTTCGCGCCCAGGTTCTGGGCCCAGTGCAACGGGCAACTGCTGCCGATCAACCAGAACCAGGCCCTGTTCTCGCTGCTGGGCACCCAGTACGGCGGCAACGGCACCACCAACTTCGCCCTGCCGGACCTGCGCAGCCGCACGCCGATCGGCTATGCCTCTTCGGTCGACCCGTCCTGGCAGCCGCCGTCGGTGCAGATCGGCCAGGTGGCCGGCGTCGAGAACGTCACCCTGCTGTCGACCAACCTGCCGGCCCATTCGCACACGGCGATCGGCAGCACCGACGCCGGCAGCACCCGGAATCCGAACGGCAACGTGTTCGCCAGCACCAGCGTGCCGCTCTACGGTGCCTCCACCGGGTCGTTGGTGCCCCTGAGCCCCACGACGCTCTCGCCGGCGGGCGGCAACCAGCCGCATCCGAACCTGCAGCCCTACTCGGTGATCAACTTCTGCATCGCCCTGTCGGGCATCTTCCCGTCCAGGAACTGACGCCGACCCGGCCCCGGGACGCGCTGCCCCTGCGCGCGACCGCCCTCACTCCACGGAGCAAAACCCCATGTCCACTCCCTATATCGGCGAGATCCGCATGTTCAGTTTCGGCACGCGCGGCGCGCCCAACGGGTGGCAGGCCTGCGACGGCAGCCTGCTGCCGATCTCCCAGTTCGACGCCCTGTTCGCGCTGATCGGCACCACCTACGGCGGCGACGGGCAGACCACCTTCGCGGTGCCCGACCTGCGCGGCCGGGTGCCGGTGCACCAGGGCACCGGTCCGGGCCTGAGCACCTACGTGCTCGGCCAGCGGGCCGGCACCGAGACGGTGGCCGTGCTGCCGACCCAGATGCCGGCCCACACCCACACCGTCGTCGCCACTACGGCCGCGGCCTCCACCGGTACCCCGGGCTCCGGCGTGATCCCCGGCGCCGTGTCGGGGCAGACGATGTACGCGACCACCCTGACGGGCGCCACGCCGTTCAGTCCCTCGGCCCAGACGGTGAGCCTGGCGGGCGGTTCGCAGCCCCACGAGAACTGCATGCCGACGCTCACGGTCCAGTTCTGCATCGCCACCTTCGGCATCTTCCCGAGCCAAGCCTGACCGACCGCCCCGATTCGCCCAGCCCCATGGCCGCCAGCCGGCGCCTGCGGCCACCCCGGAGAAAAGCACCATGACCCAGCCCTACATCGGCGAAATCCAGCTCTACGGATTCAACTTCAACCCGCGCGGCTGGGCGTTCTGCAACGGCGCCACCCTGGCCATCTCGCAGAACACCGCACTGTTCTCCCTGATCGGGACGATTTACGGCGGCAACGGCCAGACCACGTTCCAGCTGCCCAACCTCGCCGGCCGCGCCGCCACCCAGCAGGGCCAGGGCCCGGGCCTGACGCCACGTACCCTCGGCCAGTCGTTCGGCGCCAGCACGGTCACGCTGACCAGCGCGCAGATCCCGCAGCACAACCACAACGTGGTCATTTACGCCCAGAACAACACCGCCAGTCGGGCCTCCTCGCCGTCGGCCGGCAATGCCCTGTCCGTGGCCTCGTCCACCACCGCCACGGCGTTCCGTCCGGGCGCGTCGCTCAACAGCGCCTTCCCGGCGAACATGATCCAGCCCAGTGCCGGCGGCGGCTTCCCGCACACGAACGAGCAGCCCTACCTGGGCGTCAACTTCTGCATCGCGCTGCAGGGCATCTACCCGTCGTTCCCGTAAGCGCATGAATGCACTGCCGCCGTTCCCGGCCCGGGACCGGCCCGTGGCCGGCACGCCGGCCTACCTGCTCGACCGCGGCTTCCGGCTGCGGGCCGCGGGCGACGCCGACCTGCCAGGACTCGCCGCCCTGTACGCCGATACCCGTGCCGAGGAGATGGCCGGCGTGCCCTGGCCGCAGGTGGCCAAGCAGGGTTTCCTCGACCAGCAGTTCCAGCTCCAGCACCGCCACTACGTCACGCACTACGCGGACGCCGACTTCATGGTGGTCGAGCGCGAGGGGCGGCTGTGCGGCCGCTACTACCTGCAGCGCACGCCGCCCGAGCACCTGGTGGTGGACATCAGCCTGTTGGCGACCTTTCGCGGGCAGGGCCTGGGCGCGGCGATGATCCGGGCGACGCAGGCGGAGGCCGCGGCGCTCGGGTGCGGCGTCGGCCTGCACGTGGTGCGCAACAACACCGGCGCCTGGCGTCTCTACCAGCGCCTGGGTTTCGAGGACTGCGACGGCGGCACCGCGACGCACCAGCGCATGCGCTGGCCGCCCGCGCTCAGTTGAAGACCGCCTGGTACAGGAAACCCTCGCGCTCGCGGGCGACCGGCACCAGGAAGATGGCGACCTCGCCCAGGCGCGGATGCGACATGCTGTAGATCTGCTGGGGAAACAGCAGCGCGGCGCCGTTGCGGAAAAGCAGCGAGAACGGCTGGCGCATCGGGTTGGGCAGCGAATTGGGCAGCGGCCGCGCCTCCACCAGCACGAACTCGACGTCGCCGTCGTTGAGCGCGGCGCGGAAAGTCTCGTTCAGGCACCCCGCGAAGTGCTCCAGTGTCAGCAGTTCCATGTGTTCCCCTGTTTTGCGCCGTTATTCTAGTCCACTCGCGGCCATCGCCGCGTCCACGCAGGCCTGCTCGCGTGCCGTCAGCGGCGTCGGCTCGAGGTAGGGCCGGGCCCCCTGCCAGGTTTCCGCGCCCTCGGTGGAGCGGTTGATGCGGCGCGCCAGCAGGCCGGTGTCCACCGCGCCGATCGGCAGGAAGGCTTGCAGTGCCGCCACCGTGTCGCCGGGGGCGGCCAGCAGCGCTTCGTGCCGGAGCAGCAGCACCGGGTGTTCCCGGGCCCATTCGCGCATGAAGCGGACATGGTCTCGCCACTGCCCGCAGAACGCCTCGGTGTCGGCGTCCGCCTTCAGCCCCAGCCAGGTCTTGGCCGAGCGCAGGGTGTCACCCAGGTCGCGGATCACGTACACGGTGCGCGTGCGGGGCAGGGCGCGCTGAAGCAGCTGCATCAGCGGCGGCGGCCAGCCGGGGTACTTGAAGCCCCAGACCGGGCGGCCGACGCCGGCGGCGTGGTCGCGGCAGTTCGCCAGGCCGGCCAGGGCGCCCTGCCGCAGCGCGGCCAGGTAGCCGTCGATGTCGGGCATCAGGTCCACCAGCCAGTCATCCTGGCCGCCGGCCAGCACCCGCGCCAGGCGATCGGCGAAGGCGGCACGCTGGTGCGTGTAGACCTGCTCGCGCGCGGCCAGCACCTGCAGCTGCAGGTCGAGGTCCTTGCCAACCTCTTCGCCGTAAACGAGGGTGTTTCCAGCCGAGCACAGCAGACGCTGCAGCAGCGTCGTGCCGCTGCGGACCGTGGGCGAGGTCAGCAGGATCGGATCGAGCTCGCGCACGGCTCAGGCCGTGCGCGGGCCGTGGACGTCAGGCTTTCGCGAGCGCAAGCACTTCACCCGCGGTGCGCAGGCCCGACAGCGCCGCGCCCTCCATGAAGCCCTGCCACTCGTAGAAGCTGGAGGTGTGCTCGCCACCGAACAGCAGGTTGCCGACGGCCTTGCCTTCGAGGTGCGCGATGTTGGTGAAGTAGCCCGGGCGGTTGGTGCTGTGCGAGCCCTTGCTGTAGGGGTTGTTGGCCCAGTTCTCGGTGTAGGCGACGAACTGGCCGCGGGCGTCGCGCGCGGCCGCCTGGGTGGCGCCCGGCAGCACGCGCTCGAGTCCGGCCAGGAAGGCGCCGGTGTCGGCCTGCACGGTGGCGGCACTCATGCCCTGCGCGCGCTGGCCGCCGAAGTAACCGGCCATCACCGCGTGCGCGGTCGTGGCGCGCATCGGGTTGGTTTCCCAGGTGGACTGCACCGAGGGCAGGTCGCTGAAGCCGGTGCCGTTGAGGCCATGCGCCTCGCGCCAGACCGGACCGTCGAAGCCGACCATCAGCTTGCTGTGGCGGCCCATGTCGGTGGACTTGATCGCCAGCGTCTTCCAGGCCGGAAGCTGCAGGCTGGGGTGCAGTTCGACGTCGCGAAGGACGCTGAAGGGCAGGGTGAGGACCACGGCGTGGTGGTCGCTCTGGACCGTGCGGCCACCGGCGTCGAAGGCCAGGCGGATCATGCCGCCGGCGAGCTTGCGGATCGACACCAGGCGGTGGCCCAGCGCGGCCGGCATCGGCAGGCGCTCGGCCAGGCCGCTGGTGATGCGGTCGTTGCCCTCGAGCACGCGCACGTATTCGCCGCCGTGCACGCCGAACGGCGCCTGCTGGCTGCGCTGGTCGCCGTGGACGAAGCGCAGGAAGCTGATGGCGCTGAGCTCGTCGATGCCCGCGCCGTACTCGGCCAGGTAGGCACTGCCGATCACGCGGCGGAGCAGGGCGCCGGCACCGTGCAGGTCCAGGTAGTCGGCGATGCTCATGTAGTCGAGCGTCGCGTCGCTTTCCTTGAAGCGGTCGGCCGTGGGCGAACCCAGGGTGCCGATGTCCTCGCGGATCGAGGCGGCGAACTCGCGGTATTCCGACACCACCTGCGACTCGGAATAGCGCTGGCCGCCGAAGTGGTAGAACGTTTCGCCGGCGCCCGCGACATGGCTCTCGAGCGTCAGCCCGAGTTCGCGGGCGTAGCCGATCATGGCGTGGTGCGAGGCGCCGATGAATTCGGCGCCGCGTTCGACCACCTGGCCCGGGAACACGTCGCGCAGGCTGGCGATACGGCCGCCGACGCGGTCGGAGGCCTCGAATACGCGGGCCTGGATGCCCTGGCGGGTGAGTTCGGTGGCGCAGGCCAGGCCGGCGATACCGGCGCCGACGATGGCGATGTTGCCGCCGAGGCGGGGCGTGATCGGCTTGAGGCCGATGCGCTTGTCCAGGGCCATGGCCCCGGGGGCCAGCGACCAGGCCGCGGCGGCCGAGGTCGCGGCCACTACGCCCTTGGCGAACTTGCGCCGGCCTTCGCTGCCGGGCTCGCCCCGGTCGATGGCTTCCTGCGGGCTTTCGCCGGTCTGCTCGCAGCGCTCGGACAGACGCGCCATGCGAAGCAGCCGCGCCATCATGTCGCTGCGGCTCATGGTATTCCCCTTCCCCTGTTTACCCCGCCAGTTGTATCGCGAACGCCCCACGCCAGCAAGCTGGAATAACGGGCGGGGGGGGCTCAGCCGCCGCCGGCGCCGGCCGGTGCCGGCGGCGCCAGCACCCGCAGCTCGAAGGCCTCGATCTCGAAGTAGTCCCCGTCGCCGCCGCTGCGGTCGGTGACCCGCAGCGTCAGCGGGTAGCGGCCGGGCGGGTCGACCGGGGTGCCGCTGATCACGCCCTCCGGGGACAGCACCAGGCCCTTGGGCAGCCGCCCGGCGCCCTCCAGCCGGAAGTGGTGCGGCGGGACGCCACCGCGCGCGGCCAGGACCTGCCGGAAGGGCTGGCCGCGGGTGGCCTCGGCGCCGGCCGGGGTGATCGAGATCGCGCCCGGCAGCACGACGCCGGCGAAGCTGCGCCGGGTGCTGGCGCCGGCGGCGTCGCGGACCTCCACCTCGAAGGCAAAGGACGCGCGCGAGGTCGGGACGCCGGACAGGGCGCCGTCCGCGGCCAGGGCCAGGCCTGCGGGCAGTCCGCCCGAGGCCAGCCGGAAGGTGTAGGGCGCACGGCCACCGCCGGCCGCCAGGCCGACCCGGGCGGCCTGGCCGGTCCGCAGCGCCGGCAGGGCCGCGGGCGTGATCGCCAGGGCCGAGGCGGGCGCCTGGATGCTGACGCTGACCGTGATGGTGTCGCTGTTGTCGTCCAGCACCACGAACTGGTCGCGGCCGCCGCCCGCCGGCGCGCCGCCGCCGTGCGTGTAGCGGTAGCCATCGACCGGCACGTTCGCGCCCGGCGTGGCGGTGCCGTGCCGGGGCGGCTGCGACACCGCGCCCAGCCCGAACGAGTGGCAGGTCTTGAGGTCCACCTCGACGCTCCCGCCCCAGGGCACGGTGACGCTGCGGGTGGCGCAGCCCGGATAGGTCGACGGCTGGTCGACGGCGGCCGCCGTGCCGGCCAGGGACAGGGCGAGCGCGGCCAGCAGGCGGGCAAGGGTTCGGTGGCTCATGGGCGGGACCCCGCGATGGACGAACCCCGATGTTGCCTGATCCGGACCCTCTGTAGGAGCGCCTTCAGGCGCGAATCTTTTCGCCGAAAAGCTTCGCGCCTGAAGGCGCTCCTACAGAGGCCGGCACGCGAACGGGCGTCCGGCACGCGAACGGGCGTCAGGCGTTGCGTTCGCGCTCGATGGCGCGCCAGCCGATATCGCTGCGGTAGAAGCAGCCTTCCCAGTGGATGTTGTCGGCGGCGGCGTAGGCGCGCCGCTGGGCGTCGGCGACCGTGTCGCCCAGGGCGCAGGCGCACAGGACGCGGCCGCCGGCGGTGACCACGATGCCGTTGCGCAGCTCGGTGCCGGCGTGGAAGACCTTGGCGTCGCGGCCCGGGTCGGTGCCCAGGCCGGCGATGGCGTCGCCGGTGCGCGGCGTGCCGGGGTAGTGGTCGGCCGCCATCACCACGCCCAGGCTCGGCCGCGGGTCCCAGTCGGCCTGGACGCCGTCGAGGCGGCCGTCGATCGCGGCGTCCACCAGGTCCAGCAGGTCGCTGCGCAGGCGCAGCATCACCGGCTGGGTCTCCGGGTCGCCGAAGCGCACGTTGAACTCGATCACCTTGGGCGCGCCGTCCGGCGCGATCATCAGGCCGGCGTAGAGGAAGCCGGTGAACGGGATGCCGTCGGCGATCATGCCGCGCACGGTCGGCTCGACCACTTCGCGCATCACGCGCGCATGCACGGCGGGCGTCACCACCGGCGCCGGCGAATAGGCGCCCATGCCGCCGGTATTCGGACCGGTGTCGGCGTCGCCCACGCGCTTGTGGTCCTGCGACGTGGCCATCGGCAGCGCGGTGCGGCCGTCCACCATCGAGATGAAGCTGGCTTCCTCGCCTTCCAGGAATTCCTCGATCACCACGCGCGCGCCGGCGTCGCCGAAGGCTTCGTCCTCGAGCATGTCGATGATGGCGGCCTCGGCCTCGGCGACGGTCATCGCCACCACCACGCCCTTGCCCGCGGCCAGGCCGTCGGCCTTGATCACGATCGGCGCGCCGTGGTCGCGCACGTGCTGGATCGCCAGCGCGCTGTCCTCGAACACGCCGTAGTAGGCGGTCGGGATCTTGTGCCGGGCCAGGAAATCCTTGGCGAAGGCCTTGCTGCCCTCGAGCTGCGCGGCGGCGGCGGTGGGCCCGAAGATGCGGCGGCCGTCGGCGCGGAAGGCATCCACCACGCCCTTGACCAGCGGCGCCTCGGGCCCGACCACGGTGACGGCCACATCCTCTTCGGCGGCCAGTTTCAGCAGGCCTTCGATGTCGGTGGCCTTCACTGCCACGTTGCGGCAGCGCGCCTCGGTGGCGGTGCCGGCGTTGCCGGGCGCGACCAGCACTTCGCTCACGCGCGGCGACTGCGCCAGCTTCCAGGCCAGGGCGTGTTCACGGCCGCCGGCGCCGATGACGAGGACTTTCATGGGAAGCAGCTCCGGGAACGGTTCGGTCAAAGGTTCGGTCAAGGATTCGAGGCGCAGTCGGCGGCCGCTACGGAAACATCGAAGAAGCGCTGGTTTTCGCGGTCGAGGAAGCGGCGGGTGATGACCACGCCCTCGTCCAGCACCAGGGCGAAATCGGCGTTGCGGCACAGCGACAGCAGCCGCGCCTGCTCGTCCAGCTTCACCTGGGCGAACAGCGCGGGATCGCGCGCGGCCTCGGCCAGGGTCATGCCGCGGCTGCGCATCGTCATGATGATGTTGCGGCCTTCGACGTCCATGCGCTCGAGCACCAGGCCGTCGCCCAGGTCGCGCGGCAGGTCGGCGTTGAGCTTGCGCACCAGTTCGGTCGCGATGGCCTGCACCGGATCGGCCGGCGCCAGCACCGGCGGCGGCGTGCGGTAGGCCAGCCAGACCAGCAGCGCGATGATCCCCAGGCCGGCGCCGATCAGGCCCAGGGCCAGTCCGGTCCGCGCGGGGCCCGGCGGCGGGGCGGGGGCGGGCGGCGGCGGGCTGGCGGGCGTCATGGGCGGGGCCTCAGTGGCGGAAGTGGCGGCGGCCGGTGAACACCATCGCCATGCCGTGTTCGTCGGCGGCGGCGATGACCTCGGCGTCGCGCATCGAGCCGCCCGGCTGGATCACGGCGGCGATGCCGGCGGACGCGGCGGCGTCGATGCCGTCGCGGAAGGGGAAGAAGGCGTCGGAGGCCATCACCGAGCCGGGCACGACCAGGCCGGCTTCCGCCGCCTTGATGCCGGCGATCTTCGCGCTGACCACGCGGCTCATCTGGCCGGCGCCGATGCCCACCGTCTGCAGGTCGCGGGCGTAGACGATGGCGTTGGACTTGACGTACATCGCCACTTTCCAGGCGAACAGCAGGTCGCGCAGCTGGGTCTCGCTGGGGGCGATCTTCGAGACGACCTTCAGGTCGGCGGCGCCGAGGGCGTCGGTGTCGGCGTCCTGGACCAGCAGGCCGCCGGCGATGCGCTTGTACTCCAGCCCCGGCGCGACGCGCAGGTCACCGCAGGCCAGGACGCGCACGTTGGCCTTCTTCGCGAAGTGCGGCATCGCGTCGGCGGCGATGGACGGCGCGATCACCACTTCGACGAACTGGCGCTTGAGGATCTCGGCGGCGGTGGCGGCGTCGAGCTCGCGGTTGAAGGCGATGATGCCGCCGAAGGCCGAGGTCGGGTCGACCGCGAAGGCGCGGTCGTAGGCGTCCATCAGGTTCGCGGCCACGGCCACGCCGCAGGGGTTGGCGTGCTTGACGATGACGCAGGCCGGGGCGTCGAAGGCCTTGACGCATTCCAGCGCGGCGTCGGCGTCGGCCAGGTTGTTGTAGCTCAGCTCCTTGCCCTGCAGGAAACGCGCGGTGGCGACGATGCCCTGCGGCGCGTTCGCCTCGACATAGAGCGCGCCGCGCTGGTGCGGGTTCTCGCCGTAGCGCAGGGCCGAGGCCAGCTGCAGCGAGGCGTGGAAGGTCCTGGGCCAGGCCTCGGGCTGCGCCGGGTCTTCCGCGCGCGGCGACAGCCACTGCGCGATCTGGCCGTCGTAGGCGGCGGTGTGGGCGTAGGCCTTGGCGGCGTAGGTGCGGCGCATCGCCGGCGTGCTGCCGCCCTGCGCGAGCGCTTCGAGGAAGGCGTCGTAGTCGGCGGGATCGACCAGCACGCTGGTGCGCGCGTGGTTCTTGGCGGTGGCGCGCAGCATCGCAGGGCCGCCGATGTCGATGTTCTCGATGGCGTCGTCGTAGCTGCAGCCGGGCTGGGCGACCGTCTGCGCGAACGGATAGAGGTTGACCACCAGCAGGTCGATCGGGGCGATGCCGTGCTCGGCCATCACGGCGTCATCGACGCCCTCGCGGCCGAGCAGGCCGCCGTGGATCTTCGGATGCAGGGTCTTGACCCGGCCGTCCATGATCTCGGGGAACCCGGTGACTTCGCTGACATCGCGCACCGCCAGCCCGGCCTCGCGCAGGGCCTTGGCGGTGCCGCCGGTGGACAGCAGTTCGACGCCCTGCGCGGCCAGGCCGCGGGCCAGCCCGACCACGCCGGTCTTGTCGGAAACGGAAAGCAGCGCGCGTCGGACGGGTTGGCGTTCGGCGGTCATCGGGCACCTCGTGGGGAAGCCGCGATTATACCGGCGGGAAGTGCTTCTTTTGCCACGGATGAACACGGATGAACACGGACGAGAAGCCAAAAAGCCGCTGGATATTCAACGGTCGGCAGGGCGGGCCCCCGCGCTTGGCCAGGGCCAGGCCAAAAAAGCCCTATCCGTGTTTATCCGTGTTCATCCGTGGCAAAAAACGCTTTCAGGCCAGGCCGTAGGCCTTGAGCTTCTTGCGGAGGGTGGCGCGGTTGAGGCCGAGCATGGCGGCGGCGCGGCTCTGGTTGCCGTCGCAGTGGCGCAGGACTTCGGCGAACAGCGGGGCCTCGATTTCGCGCAGCACGACCTCGTACAGGTCGTCGATCTCGCAGCCGTTGATGTCGTGCAGGTAACGCCGCACGGATCGCGAGACGTGGTCCCGCAACGGGGTATGGCTGGGGGTCGAGGGGTTGGAATCCGCGCGCGCGGCCGGCAAGGCATTCACTGGAAGGCAGCTCCGTGGGGGAATCGTCCGCTTCCTTGCGGTCCCGCCGGTGGGCGACGGGGGAAGGGAGTCTACGTCAATCCAAAACGCCGTGCGACCTGTCCTTCCGGACAGGGCGGGGGCGAAAGATTCAGTGGAAGTCGAAGGTGAACGCGACCGCGCGCTTGCCCGGGTCGAGGATCTCCAGCGTGGCGCTGGCCGACTGGCCCGGGGCGATCAGCGGCGAGGCCGGCGGGCTGCCCAGGTATTCGACGGGCTGGAACCGGCGCAGGCCCAGGGCCTGGCCGTCGATGTCCTGCAGGGCGATCTCGAGCACCGGCCAGGGCTGGCCCCAGCGGGCGTCGTTGCGGAAGCTGGCGGTGATCAGCAGCACGCCCGGCACGGTCGGGTGCGGCTGCACCTCGCGGCTGGTGACGCGGAAATCGTCGGGCGCATGCCACGGCGGCAGGTCGCAGCCCAGCAGGCCGCAGGCCAGCTCCAGCCGCGGCCGCCAGCGGGCGTCGCCGGCCAGGCGCGCGCGGTCGGCCAGCACCAGCTGCAGCAGCAGCAACGCGAACAGCGCCACGACCAGCCCGGCCCAGCCCCAGGGCAGGCGGCGGAGCGTCGGCGGGGCGTCGTCAGTGACGGCGAAACGGGGGGCGCGCGGGGGCATGCGGGGATGATAGCGGGCGAGGGGGACGGGAAACAGGAACGGCGAAGCGCTGGCGCTCAGGCCTTCCGGGTCCCGGTGATCCGCATCCAGTCGCCTTCCTGCACCGCTTCGAGCCCGTCGAACCATTCGGCGTAGCGCGCCAGCAGCGCGCCTTCCTGGCCATGCAGGATGCCCGAGAGTGCGATCACGCCGCCGGGCGCGACGCGCGAGGCCAGCGTTTCCGCCAGCAGGTCCAGCGCCGAGGCCAGGATGTTGGCGACCACCACCGGATAGGTCGCGGCCGGCTCGTCTTCCGGCGAATACACGGTGAGCTGGTCACCCACGCCGTTGCGCTCGGCGTTGTCGGCGGTGGCCGCCAGCGCCTGCGGGTCGTTGTCGACGCCGACGGCGGCCTTGGCGCCGAGCTTGAGCGCGGCCAGGGCGAGGATGCCCGAGCCGCAGCCGAAATCGAGCACTACCTTGTCGCGCAGCACCAGCGAGTCGAGCCATTGCAGGCACAGCGCCGTGGTCGGGTGCGTGCCCGAGCCGAAGGCCAGGCCGGGGTCGAGCCGGACGATGACGCCGTCGCGCGCTTCCGGCGGCGGGTCCATGTTCCAGGGCACGATCCAGGTGCGCCGGCCGAACTGCAGCGGCACGTACTGGTCCATCCACGCACGCTCCCAGTCCTGGTCGGCCACTTCGCGGAAGTCGGCCTGCGACAGGTCGATGGCGTCGTCGAAGGATTCCAGCGCGTGCAGCACCAGCTCGGCCACGGTGTCGCCGGGGAACAGCGCCAGCAGCGTGATCTCGGGCCACAGCGGCGTCTCGCCCACGCCCGGCTCCAGCACGGCCTGCTCGTTGGGCGTGGCGGCGTCGGCGTCCATCAGCGTCACCGACAGCGCGCCCAGGTCCATCAGCGCGTTCTCGGCGCGGTGCTCGTCTTCGGCGCGGACGCGCAAGGAAAGTTCAAGGAAGGGCATGGCGGCGAGACTGACGGCGGGGCCGCCATTGTCGCACCGTCCTGATCGGGACGCCGAATGGGTCGCCTCAGGCCGGCGCGCAGGCGGCCAGCGCGTCCAGGCCGGGCTGGTAGGCCGTGGTCTGCACGTCCAGCAGGCCCAGCACGGTGTGGAAGAAATTGTCGTGGCTCAGCGGCTGGGTGCGGCGCGACTGCAGGCAGGCGGCGTCGAGGCCGCGCCAGCGAAGGAACTCGGGCGAGGTCCACAGCAGCATCGGCACCCGGGTCTGCTCTTCGGGGGCCAGCGCGTAGGGCGCGCCGTGCAGGTAGAGGCCATGTTCCCCGGTCGATTCGCCGTGGTCGGACAGGTACAGCAGCGCCGGCGTGCGGTCGCCGGCCTCCTGCTCGAGCAGGCGGATCAGTGCGGCCAGGACGTGGTCGGTGTAGAGGATGGTGTTGTCGTAGCTGTTGCGGATCTCTTCCTGGCTGCAGTCCTGCAGCGCCACGCTCTGGCAGGTGGGCGTGAAGCGCTCGAACGGCTTCGGGTAGCGCTTGAAGTAGGCCGGGCCATGGCTGCCGATCTGGTGCAGCACGAAGACCTTGTCGCCGGTGCCGGGCACCGCCAGTTCATCGCGCAGGTGTTCGACCAGGCGCTCGTCCTGGCAGCCGTCGGCATCGCAGGGAACCGCGGCCGGCAGCTTCGCCATCGACTCCTCGCGCTGGCGCGCGGCCACGCCCTTGCTGCCGGTGTTGTTGTCCTCCCACTCCACCTGCAGGCCGGCGTGGGCGATCACGTCGAGCAGGTTCTCGCGGCCACGCGCATCGGACTCGTCGTAGCCGCCGCGGCCCAGGTCCGAGAACATGCAGGGCAGCGAGGTCGCGGTGTTGGTGCCGCAGGAGCTCACGTTCGGGAAGAACACCGGCGCGATCTTGGCCAGTTCGGGATTGGTTTCGCGCGGGTAGCCGGCCAGGCTGAAGCTGTCGACGCGGGCCGACTCGCCCACCACGATCACCATCAGCAGCGGCTTGCGCACGCCGTAGCGGCTGCCGCCGCGGGCGTCGGCGCCCAGCGGCGTGACGACCACGGGCGCGCTCGGCGCGGCGTGCTTGAGGTAGCCGCGCACGGCGTTGACCAGGTTGGTGGGCGTGGCCAGGTGCCGCAGCTCGGCGTGATTGCGCGCGGTCGAGGAAAACTCGCGGGTAAAGGGCAGGACGGCCAGGCCCAGTACCGCCAACAGGGCGAGCATGAAACCGGCGCGCGCGGCCAGTTCGCGTGGCCAGGGGCGGTAGCGCACGGGCAGCTTCCACAGCAGCAGCGCCGGCAGCAGGCCCAGCACCGCGAGGTAGCCGGCCATCGACCACGACAGCCATTCGCTGCCTTCGCGCAGGTCGGTCTCGAGCACGCTCTGCAGCGCGTGGCGGTCGACCACTGCGCCGTAGCCGTCCATGAAGTAGGCGGCGCTGGCCGACAGCACCAGCACCAGCGCGAGCGCCGGCTTCTGCAGGCCGCGCCAGGCGACGAAGGACAGCAGCAGGCCGTTGGCGACGAACAGCACGGCGAACGCCGCCAGCAGGAACAGCGCACCGCGCAGGCCGCCCGGCAGGTCGGCGGCCACCAGGTTCCGCCAGAAGCTGGCGCTGTAGGCCAGGGCCAGCAGCGCGGCGACGATCGCCGTCAGGGTATTGGCGCCGATGCCTCGCGGGGCGGGGGTGACGGTCGGGTTCGACAAGGGAGCCTCGCGCAGGGTGGCGACCGTGGCCATCGCCCGGTCGGTGCGGCGACATCGTCGGCTAACCGGCGCGGTCGCGTGTCAAAAATCCGTAAGGCCCCGGCCTGCGTTCAGTCCGGGTTATTCGTCCACCGGCAGCGCGAAGTCCAGGACCACGCGATAGGTGCCGGTGGCCTGGCCGTCGGGCACCGGCGCGGTCTTCCAGCGTTCCGCGGCGCGCACGGCGGCGCGGTCGAGGGTGCGGTCGCCGGTGGATTCGACCACCCAGGCCTGGCGCACGTCGCCGCAGCGATTGACGAACAGCACCAGGGTGGCCCGGCCGCTGGCCCCCGCGCGCAGGGCGCGCGACGGATAGTCCGGCGCCGGCGTATGCACCGGGCCCGGCTCGCAGGCCTCGGTGCCGACGATGGCCACCCAGTCCGGCCGGTGGTCCGGCGTGGGCGGCGGCGGCGCGCGCTCGGCGTCCAGCGCCGCGCGCGCCGCCTCGCAGCCGGCGCCGGGCTCGCAGTACAGGTCGGCGATCCAGCGGTAGCGGTCCTCGCCGGCCCAGCGCAGGCGGTAGCCCGCGTGCGGGCGCTCGGCACCCTCGGCGGCGAGGAAGCGCCATTCGCCGGCCAGTTCACCCTCGGTCTCGACCACGCGCGGATAGGCCGGGTCGAAGCGCAGGTCGGGCGGCTCCGGGTTGCGCCCGGGCATGGCGGCGCCGTAGCGCCGGGCACGCTGCACTAGCAGCTGCTCCCACAGCGCCTGCACGGTCACGACGCGCGAGGTCTCGACCCGCAGCCAGCCGGTGTCGTCGGCCGGCACCGGGGCCGGTGCGCCCGCCACCGCGAGCGCCAGGGCGATCGCGCCGATCATCCGAGGCCGATCGCCTTTTCCTTGCGCTCGGCCAGCCGCTTTTCCAGGTAATGGATGTTGGTGCCGCCCTGCTGGAAGCCCACGTCCGCGAGGATGCGCTGCTGCAGCGGCACGTTGGTCTTGATGCCGTCGACCACCATCTCGCTCAGCGCCACCCGCATGCGGGCGATGGCCTGGGCCCGGGTCGCCCCGTGCACGATCAGCTTGCCGATCATCGAGTCGTAGTTGGGCGGGACCTTGTAGCCCTCGTAGATGTGCGAATCGACCCGCACGCCCGGACCGCCCGGCGCATGGAAGTGGCGGATCAGGCCGGGGCTGGGCAGGAAGCTTTCCGGATCCTCGGCGTTGATGCGGCACTCGATGGCGTGGCCGTTGATCTTGATGTCGCTCTGCTTGATGGAAAGCTTCTGGCCGCTGGCGATCAGCAGCTGCTCGCGCACCAGGTCGACGCCGGTGATCATCTCGGTCACCGGGTGCTCGACCTGGATGCGGGTGTTCATCTCGATGAAATAGAAGCGGCCGTTCTCGTACAGGAACTCGAAGGTGCCGGCGCCGCGGTAGCCGATGCGTACGCAGGCCTCGGTGCAGATGCGGCCGATCTCGGCGCGCTGCTCGTCGGTGATGCCCGGGGCCGGCGCTTCCTCGACCACCTTCTGGTGCCGGCGCTGCATCGAGCAGTCGCGCTCGCCCAGGTGGATGGCGTTGCCCTGGCCGTCGGACAGCACCTGGATCTCCACGTGGCGCGGGTTCTCCAGGAACTTCTCCATGTAGACCATGTCGTTGCCGAACGCGGCCTTGGCTTCCTGCTTGGTGGCCGCGATGGCGGTCATCAGCGCGCCCTCGCTGTGCACCACGCGCATGCCGCGGCCGCCGCCGCCGCCGGCGGCCTTGATGATGACCGGGTAGCCGATGTCGCGGCCGTGGCTGATGCACTCGGCCGGATCATCCGGCAGCGGGCCGCCCGAACCGGGCACGCAGGGGACGCCGGCTTCCTTCATGGCGCGGATGGCCTCGACCTTGTCGCCCATCATGCGGATCACGTTGGCGGTCGGGCCGATGAAGACGAAGCCGGACTTCTCGACGCGCTCGGCGAAGTCGGCGTTCTCGCTCAGGAAGCCGTAGCCCGGGTGGATGCCCTGGGCGTCGGTGACCTCGGCCGCGGCGATGATCGCCGGGATGTTGAGGTAGCTCTCCGACGACGGCGCCGGGCCGATGCACACCGACTCGTCGGCCATGGCCACGTGCTTGAGGTTGCGGTCCACGGTGGAGTGCACGGCCACGGTCTTGATGCCCAGGGCGTGGCAGGCGCGCAGGATGCGCAGCGCGATCTCGCCGCGGTTGGCGATGACGATCTTGTCGAGCATGGGAAGCGCCTTCAGCTGATGACGAACATGGGCTCGTCGAATTCGATCGGCTGGCCGTTCTTGACCAGCACGGCCGTCACGGTGCCGGACACTTCGGCCTCGATCGGGTTGAACATCTTCATCGCCTCGATGATGCCCAGGGTCTCGCCCTGCTTGACGGTCTGGCCGACCTTCACGAACGGCGGCTTGTCCGGGCTGGGCGACTCGTAATACGTGCCGACCATGGGCGAGCGCACCGTGTGGCCCTCGGGCACGTCCTTGGTGGACTTGCCCACGGCCTCGGCCGACATCGCGGCGGCGGGCGCGACGGGCGCCGGGCGCGGCGCCTCGACGTGCTGCACGGCCACCGGGGCCGGCGCGGCGTAGCCGCCGGTCGAATGGCGGGCCAGGCGCACGGATTCCTCGCCTTCCTTGATCTCGATCTCGGAAAGGTTGGATTCCTCGAGCAGGTCGATGAGTTTCTTGATCTTGCGAAGGTCCATGAAGGCCTCGTCTCGTCGTTGGAGTGGGTGGTTCGGAAGCGGCGGCCTCAGCGGCCGGCCGGGGACTCGGAAGCGGAGAGGCGCTTGAGCGCCGCCTCCAGGGCATAGCCGTAGCTGTCGGCGCCAAAGCCGCAGACCACCCCCAGCGCCAGGCTGGAGAAGTAGCTGTGGGCGCGGAACGGCTCGCGGGCGTGCGGGTTCGACAGGTGCACTTCGATGAAGGGCAGGGCCACCGCCGCCAGCGCGTCGCGCAGCGCCACCGAGGTATGGGTGAAGGCGGCCGGGTTGATCAGGATGAAGGCGGTGCCGTCGCGGCGGGCGGCCTGTACGCGGTCGACCAGTTCGTGCTCGGCGTTGGACTGGAAGTCGACCAGCACGTGGCCGGCGGCCGTGGCCCGGGCGGCAAGGGCGGCGTTGATGTCGGCGAGCGTGGCATGGCCATAGATGCCCGGCTCGCGTTCACCGAGCAGGTTCAGGTTGGGACCATGCAAAACCAGGATCTTCGCCACGCCAGCCTCCCCGGGGGAGGCACAGTCTGGGGGCAAGGCCGGGCCGCTGTCCAGACGATCGCCGCGACTTCCCGGATTTTAACGGGCGTTTGAATTCATTCGGCCGGCGCGCGGACCCACTCGTCCAGGGCCTGCAGGCTGGGGAATTCGCCGTAGCGGGTCTTCACCAGCCGCCCCTGGTCGTCCACCAGTGCGGTGAACGGCAGGATGTTGCGGCGATTGCCCAGGACCACCGAGCTGTCGCGCGGGCCGGGCGTCTCGAGCAGGGTCTCGAAGCCCACCGGGACCTCGCGCAGGAAGGCGCGGGCCTCTTCGGCCGTGTCCAGGGCCACGCCGAGCACCTGGATGCCGTTGCCGCCCTGTTGGGCGGCGAAGGCGTCCAGGATCGGCATTTCCTTGCGGCAGGGGCCGCACCAGCTGGCCCAGTAGTTGATCAGGCGGGGCCGGCCGGGGCCGTCGAGGCGGCGTTCGCCGGCCTGCGCCAGGTAGGGCAGGGTCATCGGTGGCAGCGCCTGGCCGGGCTCGACCTGCACCAGGCCGGGCGGCGGCGGCTGTTCGGCGGGCAGCATCGTGCGGTGGCCCAGCCACCAGCCCAGGCCGGCACTGGTGGCGCCGAGCACCACGATGGCGCCCCAGGTCAGGAAGGCTTCGCGTTTCACGTCCGTTGGTCTCGTTGGGTGGGTGGATGCCCGGCGGCGGCCATCAGTTCGCCGCGTCCGCCAGGGCCTGGGCCACGCCGTCCGGGGTCAGCACGGTCGGCAGCACCCGGGGCTCGCCCTGGCGCGGGTAGACCACGTACAGCGGCACGCCGACCGCGCCGTGCGATTCCAGGAAGGCGGTGATGGCCGGATCCACGTCGGTCCAGTCGCCCTTCATGTAGACCGCGCCGGCGGACTCGAGTGCGGCGCGGAAGCCGTCGCGGCCGAGCACCGTGCGCTCGTTGGCCTTGCAGGTGACGCACCAGTCGGCGGTCATGTTCACGAACACGACGCGGCCGTCGCGGCGCAGCTGGTCGAGCTTCTCCTGCGAGAACGCGACCACGCCTTCCTGGGTCGTCGCCGCGCGCTCGGGTGCCGGCATCCGCTGCACCACCAGCACCGGCCACAGCGCCGCCAGCACCACCAGGCCCGCCAGCAGGCGCGGCAGCAGGCGGCCCCAGCGCGCCTTCTCCCACCACCACAGGCCCAGGCCCAGCACCACCGCGCCGGCCAGCACCAGGCCGATGGCGTCGGCGCCGCGCTGCTTGGCCAGCACCCACAGCAGCCAGACCGCCGTGAGGTACATCGGGAACGCCAGCACCTGCTTGAGCGTGTCCATCCAGGCGCCGGGCCTGGGCAGGCGCGAAGCCAGCGCCGGCACGAAGCCGATCAGCAGGAAGGGCAGCGCCAGGCCCAGGCCCAGCGCCAGGAAGACCAGGATCGCGACCGCCGGCGACGCCGCGAAGGCGAACGCCAGCGCCGTGCCCATGAAGGGCGCGGTGCACGGGCTGGCCACCACCACCGCCAGCACGCCGGTGAAGAAGTCGCCGGCCGGGCCGGACTTCTGCGCCAGCGACTGGCCGGTGCCGGCCAGCGAGGCGCCGAAGCTGACCACGCCCGACAGCGACAGGCCGATGGCGATCATCACCAGCGCCAGCGCCGCGATCACGCCCGGCTGCTGCAGCTGGAAGCCCCAGCCCAGGGCCAGCCCGGCCTGGCGCAGCGCCAGCGCGATCGCGCCGACCGCGGCGAAGCTGGCCAGCACGCCGGCCGTGTACCACAGCGCCTGGCGCTTGGCCTGGCCGCCGCCCTGGGCCAGCGACAGCGCCTTGAGCGAGAGCACCGGCAGCACGCAGGGCATCAGGTTGAGGATGACGCCGCCGCCCAGCGCCAGCGCCAGGGCCAGCCACAGCGGGGTGGCGCCGCGGGCGGGCGGGGTTTCGCGCGCGACCTCGGCCGGCGCCGCCGTGGCGGCGCCCGCCGGCAGCGTCACCGTGGCGGTGCGGGTCATCGGCGGGTAGCAGATGCCGTCGGTCTGGCAGCCCTGGAAGGTGGCGGTGACGGTGGCCACGGTGGCGTCGGACGTCGAGCGCTGCAGCGGCAGCACCGCGTCGACCGGGTCGAAGTAGACCTGCACGTCGCCGAAGTGTTCGTCGCGGTGCGCCTGCGCCGGCGGCCACTGCAGGGCGCCGGCGGTGACGCCGTCGCCGGCGACCTCGACCGAATTGCGCTCGCGGTAGAGGTAGTAGCCCGGGGCGGGGTTGAAGCGCAGCAGCAGCTTGTCCGGGCCGCCGGCGATGGCCTCGAAGCGGAAGGCCTGGGCTTCGGGCAGGGGCAGGCCGGCGGCGGCGCGGAGGCCGTCGCCGCCCCCGAACAGGTCGGGGCCGCGGCTGCCGCCCAGCGCCGCCAGCGGATCGGCGCCGGCGGCCGGCAGCATCACGGTCAGGGTCTTGGTGTGCGGCGGGTAGCAGATGCCGACATCGGCACAGCCCTGGTACTTCACCCGGAACCGCAGTGCGGTGGCGTCATCGGCCGCGGCGCCGGTGACCACGGCCGTCAGCTGGTTCCGGTAGGTCTCGACGTCGCCGAAGAACTCGTCGGTGTAGGCCTCGCCGTCCGGCAGCTCCACCGGGTTGGCCTTGAAGCCGCCCTCGGCCAGCTCGACGCCGGTGCGGTGGCGGTAGAGGTAGTAGCCGGGCGCGATGTCCCAGGCGAACTCGATGCGGCCGCGGTCGGTGGCCCGGGCGGTCAGCGCGAAGGCCTCGTCGATCGGCAGCAGGTCGGACTCATCCACCGCCCGGGCGGTGGGAGCAAGGAGGAGCGCGGCCAGGGCGGCCAACAGCCAACGGGTCATGCGGACGTCTCGTTTGGGAGGGCGGCCCGCGGCGGGCCGGCCTTTACGACCCCAAGTATCCCCGGAAGTTCGTCGCCGGGGCGAGAATCCCGCCCCGGCGAGGGCTCATGCCCGGTCGGTCATGGCCTCGACGAAGTCGACCAGCGGCTGCTGCTCGGGGCTGCGCAGGGTGCGGAACGCCAGCAGCAGCCGCTCTTCCAGCCCGCACTGGGCGTAGAAGTTGAGCATCATCGCCGGCGTTTCGGCGTCGCCGCCCAGCCAGCGGCCGCCGCGGCCGGTGGCCAGCCATTCGAAGCTGACGGTCGTGGCCATGGCGATCTTGGCCATGTTGTCGGTGGTGGGTTTGGCGCCGTCGCGGCGCTCCCACTGGGCCACGGCGCTGCGCGCGACGCCGACGATGTTGGCCAGCTCGGACTGTGAAAGTTCGGCGCCGCGGCGCGCCTGCCTGATGCGGTTGAACAGCAAGGTCATGGTGTATCCCCGGAAAAAATCGTGTTGCAGCGCCCGGCCCCCTCTGCGTGGGTCCTGGGCGTGGTGGGCAGGCGCGGTACACAGCCACTGTCGGCCTCCCCTGAGGACCTCGCGGCATCCGTCGTCCTGCGGGTGGCGGCACCTCGCGGTGTCCGCCTGCCGGGACCTTCGCATTGGCTTTCGCCGCCGTCGTGGCTTCCGGTCACCGGGGTCTTCCGGGGCGCAAGTTGACGGCGGCTTGCCGACATTTACGCCCAATACCGGGACCCCGTCCCTGGCGTGATTGTAAAGTGAGATTGAGGTCACATATCAACCGTGACCGGCATCAGGCTATTTGGACCTGTCGGGGTGGGGGAGTGAGCCCCGCTGACGCCCGGCCGAACACCCGCCCCCCCTTGTGTGCCCACGGGCCGACCCCATCAAGGGCGGGTCGCGGCCTACCTGTCGGGTAGGCTTGCGCGTATCATTGGCACTCACCGGGGCCGAGTGCTAACACACCAGGCCCATGTCGTTGAAATCACAGGAATAACGAGGATACCCATGAACATCAAGCCGCTCTACGACCGCGTGGTCATCAAGCGTATGGAAGAAGAAAAGATGTCCGCCGGCGGCATCGTCATTCCGGACTCGGCCACCGAGAAGCCGATCAAGGGCGAAGTGCTCGCCGTTGGCGCCGGCAAGGCCCTGGACAACGGTTCGACCCGCGCCCCGACCGTGAAGGTTGGCGACAAGGTGCTGTTCGGCAAGTACGCCGGCACCGAAGTGAAGGTCGACGGCCAGGAAATCCTGGTGGTCAAGGAAGACGACATCCTCGCCATCCTCGGCTGAGGCTTTCGGTCCCTCCGTACCCCGCCGGCCCGCGCCTGCGCGACCGGCCCCGCAACAACCCCACACAGAATTCTGGAGTTTAGAAAATGGCTGCCAAGGAAATTCGTTTCGGTGAAGACGCCCGCGCCCGCATGGTGAAGGGCGTGAACATCCTCGCCAATGCCGTCAAGGCCACCCTGGGCCCGAAGGGCCGCAACGTCGTGCTCGACAAGAGCTTCGGCGCCCCCACGATCACCAAGGACGGCGTGTCCGTCGCCAAGGAGATCGAGCTGGCCGACAAGTTCGAGAACATGGGCGCGCAGATGGTGAAGGAAGTCGCGTCCAAGACCTCCGACATCGCCGGTGACGGCACCACCACCGCCACCGTGCTGGCGCAGGCGCTGATCCGCGAGGGCATGAAGGCGGTCGCCGCCGGCATGAACCCGATGGACCTCAAGCGCGGCATCGACAAGGCCGTCGTGGCCGCCGTCGGCGAGCTCAAGACCCTGTCCAAGCCGTGCTCGACCTCGAAGGAAATCGCCCAGGTCGGCTCGATCTCGGCCAACTCCGACGCCAACATCGGCGAGCTCATCGCCAAGGCGATGGACAAGGTCGGCAAGGAAGGCGTGATCACCGTCGAAGAGGGTTCGGGCCTGGAGAACGAGCTCGACGTCGTCGAGGGCATGCAGTTCGACCGCGGCTACCTGTCGCCGTACTTCATCAACAACCAGCAGTCGATGTCGGCCGAGCTGGAAGACCCGTTCATCCTGCTGTACGACAAGAAGATCGCCAACGTCCGCGAGCTGCTGCCGGTGCTCGAAGGCGTCGCCAAGGCGGGCAAGCCGCTGCTGATCGTGGCCGAGGAAGTGGAAGGCGAGGCCCTGGCCACGCTGGTGGTCAACACCATCCGCGGCATCGTCAAGGTCTGCGCCGTGAAGGCCCCGGGCTTCGGTGACCGCCGCAAGGCGATGCTGGAAGACATGGCCATCCTGACCGGCGGCACCGTGATCTCCGAGGAAGTCGGCCTGCAGCTCGAGAAGGCCACCATCAAGGACCTGGGCCGCGCGAAGAAGATCCAGGTCTCGAAGGAAAACACCACCATCATCGATGGCGCCGGCGCGGCCGACGGCATCCAGGCCCGCATCAAGCAGATCAAGGCGCAGATCGAAGAGACCTCTTCGGACTACGACCGCGAGAAGCTGCAGGAGCGCGTCGCCAAGCTCGCCGGCGGCGTGGCCGTGATCAAGGTCGGTGCCTCGACCGAGATCGAGATGAAGGAAAAGAAGGCCCGCGTCGAAGACGCCCTGCACGCCACCCGCGCTGCGGTGGAAGAGGGCATCGTCCCGGGCGGCGGCGTCGCGCTGATCCGCGCCAAGGCGGCCATCACCGGCCTCAAGGGTGCCAACGAGGACCAGAACCACGGCATCGTGATCGCCCTGCGCGCCATGGAGGCCCCGCTGCGCGAGATCGTCACCAACGCCGGTGAAGAGCCGTCGGTCATCCTCAACAAGGTCGTCGAGGGCAAGGCCGCGTACGGCTACAACGCCGCCAACGGCGAGTACGGCGACATGATCGAGTTCGGCATCCTGGACCCGACCAAGGTCACCCGCACCGCGCTGCAGAACGCCGCGTCGATCGCGGGCCTGATGATCACCACCGAAGCGATGGTGGCCGAGGCCCCGAAGAAGGACGACGGCGGCGCCGGTGCCGCCGGCGGCATGGGTGGCGGCATGGGTGGCATGGGCGGCATGGACTTCTAAGTCCCTCCGCGCCCCCCGCGACATCGAAAAGCCCCGCTCCGGCGGGGCTTTTCTTTTGTCCCGGGGCGCTGGCGCGCCCGGCCCGCGCGGTCACCGCCCCGCCGCCCGGCGCGCCGTTGGCAAAGTCCCGGAAACTCTGCCTAAACTCGGCGCGCGGGGAGGGGCCTGGCGCATGGCGGCCGGGTCCGCCCCCCTATCGGCCCGGTCCATCCCCAGGGGATGGCTTGCAGGGACTGCACGCCCGGGACCATCCGCATCGTTGCCTTCATTGGGTTGTCTCGGGGACACACATGGTGAGCATGAAGAAGTGGGGTGCTGCACTCGCGCTGGTGGCCCTGGTCGCCGTGGCCAGTCCCGTGGCCCAGCGCTTCGCGCCGGAACGCCGGGCGGACGCGGCGCGTCCCGCGCGTCCGGTGGATGCGCCCGCCGCACAGGCGGCAGGCAGCGCGCGTGGCGACGCGGCTGCTGCGCGCGCCGTCGGCACCGCCGACGACAGCGCCCCCGCTGCGCGTCGCGGCCAGGCCGGAAGCCGCGGCACCGACGCCAGCCGCTTCGTCGTGATGCCGCGCACCCGGCTTCCCGGCGGCGGATTCCATTACGACCCCGCGCTGAACGCCGGCGACGGCGTGGAGCGTCCGGCGGCCCCGGTCGGCCACCGCGATGACGCCGCGCCGGGCACCTACATCGTGCTGTTCGACGAGCCCTCGCTCGCCGCCTACCGCGGCGACCTCGCGGCGCTGTCGGCGCCGCCCCGGACGTCGGGCAAGGACGGCAAGCGTCGCATCGACGTCCAGAGCCGGGAGGCCCGCGACTACCTGGGCTACCTGCAGGGCCGCCAGTTGGAGATGGAGGCACGCATGGCCGGGGTCGCCGGACGGGCGCTCGACGTGCGCATGCGCATGCAGCATGCCGTCAACGGCATCGTGGTCGACATGACCGCCGAGGCGTCGGCCCGTGTCGCCAAGCTGCCGGGCGTGCGCCTGGTCGAGGGCTACCGCGAGTACCTGGCGAACACCGACGTCGGCCCGACCCTGATCGGTGCGCCCGTCGCGTGGGCCGGCAGCAGCAGCCAGCCGGGCGGCGCCAGCGCGGTCCAGGGCGAAGGCATCGTCATTGGCATGATCGACTCGGGCATCAACTTCGGCAGTCCGTCGTTCGCGGCCATCGACCCGGTGGACGGCTACGTCCACGTCAATCCGCTCGGCGCCGGCGTCTACCTGGGCTCCTGCGCCGCCGGCGGGGAAGACGTCGGCCGTTGCAACGACAAGCTGATCGGCGGCTACGACTTCGTCTGCCTCGCCCCCGGCAACCAGTGCGGCGCGACCGACGTGCGCGAGGAGCCCGGCTTCGGCGACACCAACGGCCACGGCAGCCATACCGCGTCCACCGCCGGCGGCAACCGCCGCGACGTCGTCTTCGGCAGCGCCCAGGTCCGGATCTCGGGCGTGGCCCCGCGCGCCAACCTCATTGCCTACGACGCCTGCTACACCAACACCGCCACCGGCCAGGGCCTGTGCCCGAACGTGGCCACCGTGGCCTCGATCAACCAGGCCGTGGCCGACGGCGTCGACGTCATCAACTACTCGATCGGCGGCGGCGCCGAGCCCTGGTCCGAAGCGACGTCCCTGGCCTTCCTCGATGCCACCGACGCCGGGATCTTCGTCGCCACCTCGGCCGGCAACAGCGGTCCGGGACCCAACACGATGGGCCACCTCGAGCCCTGGACCTCATCGACCGCGGCGTCGCAGCACGGCCGCGCCGGCTTCGCGTTCCTGATGCAGGTGACCGGCCCGGAACCCGTGCCGGCCCCGCTGCAGCCGATCGTGGTGACCCCGGGCAGCGGCGGCGTGGCGTTCTCGGCCACCCTCCCGGGCACCACGCGCCTGTTCATCAGCCCCGGCATCGCCACCACCAGCGACGGCTGCAACGCCTTCGCGGCCGACGCCTTCACCGGCGGCATCGTGCTCATCCGCCGCGGAACCTGCTCGTTCTCGATCAAGGCCAACAACGCCGCCGCCGCGGGCGCCGTCGCGGTCGTCATCGCCAACAACCAGGCGGGCGGCCTCGTTCCGTCGGTGCCCGGCACCACGGTCCCCGTGTTCAGCGTGACCGAGGCCGAGGGCAATGCGTTGGCCAGCTTCGGCAACGCCAACCCGGCCAACACGACGGCGCAAATCGCCTTCCCGGCCGTGGGCGTGCCCAACGTCGTCGATGCGCTGGCTTCGTTCAGTTCGCGCGGCCCCGCCGGCAACTTCGACCTGGTCAAGCCCGACATCACCGCGCCCGGCGTGGACATCCTGGCCACGCTGGCCGGCACCACCATCACCGGCTCCGAATCGCTGGTCGGCGTCATCAGCGGTACGTCGATGGCGTCGCCGCACAATGCCGGCGCCGCGGCGCTGATCCGCCAGGCGCGTCCCACCTGGACGGTGGCCGAGATCAAGTCGGCGCTGCTGATGACCGCGACGCCCCAGGTCTACCTCGAGGACGAGGTGTCGCCGGCCGACCCGTTCGCGCGTGGCTCGGGACGCATCCGCCTGGAGCGGGCCATCCGGGCCGGCCTGGTGCTGGATGAATCCAAGGCCAGCTACCTGGCCGCCAATCCCGGCACGGGCGGGCTGACGCACACGCTCAACCTGCCCAGCATGGCGCGGGCCAACTGCGCGCCGACCTGCCAGTTCGTCCGCACCTTCCGCAACCCGGGCACCTCGGGCGGGCTGTGGTCGCTGGGCGTGTCCGGCCTGGCCGGAAGCGTCGACAGTCCCTTGATCTGGGTGCCCGCCGGCACGTCCCGCACGGTTACGGTGACCATCGACACGTCGGCGATCCCGGCCAACAACGCCTGGAACTTCGGCGAGCTGGTGCTGACCCGGATCTACAGCGGCGCCCAGTCGGCCGCGGACAGCACCCTGAGGCTGCCGATCGGCGTCACGGTGGCGCCGCCGGTGCTGTCGGTGCCCGGCCTGGTGTCGGCCAGCGTCGCGGTCGGCAACGACGGCTCGACCAGCTTCGACATCGGCAACACCGGCGGTTCGCCGCTGGTGTACACCGCCACCACGACGGGCAACGCGGCGGCCACGGTCTACCGTGCCGACCGGGGCGCCGTGAACAGCGGCTTCCGCAGCACGATCTACACGGATCCGGCGACGGCCGGCTTCAACGCGCAGTTCGCCGCCGACGATTTCCAGGTGGTGGCGAGCACGCAGGTCACCGGCCTGAGCACCGAAGGCTTCGTGGTCAGCGGGGCGGCCTTCCCGGGCGCGGCGGTCGACCTGACCTGGTCGATCTATCCGGACCTGGCCGGCGTGCCGGCAGGCAATCCCGCCACCAATCCGGGCGCGGCAGTGTGGAGCTACACGGCGGCGGCCAACGCCCCGGGCGTGGGCACGGCGGCGGGCTTCCTGACGCTCAACCTCGCCGCCGCGGGCCAGAACCTGGTCCTGCCGCCGGGCACCTACTGGCTGGTGGTCAGCACCCGCGGCACCTTCGCCAACCGGTGGGCGCGGTTCGGCTCCGCCACCGGCAGCGGCAGCTTCATGACGATCAGCATCGACCTCGCCAATGCCGGCGCCTGGGCGCCCAACGTGGCGTTCGCCGGCCTGAACACGACGATCACCGGCCAGGTGGCCTGCGGCGCGCCGTGGCTGGGCGCACTCAGCCCGGCCAGCGGCTCCGTGGCGCCAGGTGCCAGCCAGGCCACCGGCCTCGCCCTGGCCTCGTCCGCGCTGGCGGCGGCGACCTACGGCGGCTTCGTCTGCGTCAACAGCAACGACCCGGTGTCGCCGGCGGTGGCGGTGCCGGTGCGGCTGACCGTCACGCCCTGACCGGCTCGCGCCGGGATCGAAACAGGAGGGCCCGGAGGAATCAGGGCCCTTTTTCCGGGTTCAATGCGGCTGCGCGGGCGGTCGCTTGCCGGCCACGCCGCCGGGTCTACCGGGCGACCGCATCGTCGGTGAGGTCCACGCACCGGTTGTCGACGCACTGGCAGCCGCTGATTTCCCGGAAACCGCAGATCGACGACATGCCGTCCTTCCCGCACTGGGCGCGGACCGCGGCCGGATCCGTCCTGGCGTCCTTGTTGACGCACATCGGGAAGTAGCCGCAGCAGTTGCCCACGTCCTTCACCGCGCAATCGCTGTCGGTCCTGCAGCTGCGGCTGGGTTCGGCGAACTGCCCGGCCAGGCGCGGGACGTCGGCGGCCGGCTGCGGGTCGGCCTGTTGTGGGTCGGCCTGTTGTGGGTCGGTCTGTTGCAGTTCGGCCTGTTGAGGGTCGGCCTGTTGCGAGACGGCCGGCCCGGCTGCCGGCGCCATCGGGGCGTTGGCGGGCGGCGTGCGCGCCGTGCAGCCTGCCAGCGCCAGCGCGGCCAGTCCGGCGAATGCCAGGCTACGCAATCCCATCGCGGACGCCAGGGCCGATCAGCGCCCCGGCACGCGGCAGCACTGCGCCGTGCCTTCGACCGTGATGACGCCTGCCGTGGTGTTCTGTCCCGAGCAGAAGGCCAGCATGGAACCGTTGTTCAAGTAGAGGCCGTTGATGGCCCAGTTGGCCTCGTTGAAGCCCGGGGTGCGGCAGCCGGCGCCGGTGACGGCGTAGCTGACGGGGCAGGCGGGGATGGCGATGTCGAAGACGCCGTTGGCGGCGACGTTCTGGGTGACGAAGGTCGCCGTGCAGTCCAGGCCGGTCGCCTGCGGGGCAATGAAGTAGCCGACGATGTCGCCCACCACGTGGGTCTGCGCGAACGTGTAGACGCTGATGTCGGCGCCGGCCGAGCTGCTGTCCAGCGGCACGATGGCGAGGTTGCCGCGGATGTCGCCGGCGACGTAGTTGACCGTGGCGGCGAGCGGCAGGGTGCCGCCGGCTTCGTAGGCGGTGATGAAGCCGGCGATGCTGGGGGTCACCACGGTGAAGTTGATGACCGCCGAGCCGATGGTGCCGACGTTGCCGACGTTGCAGTTGGTGGCGGCGCCGCCCTGGGCGGTGTAGTCGGTGGCGGCGGCGATGTCGAAGTCGCGGGTGCCGCCGGCCGGGATAGGACCGCCGGCCAGGCGCGTGTCGATGACGCGGCAGGGCGTGACCGGCACGTACACCAGGTCGCGGCTGGCGTCACCGATGGCCTGGGGGGTGGCGTCGGCCTCGGCCGGCTGCGCGGCACTGCTGCCCGAGACCCGCGGGCGCGCCAGGTCCGCGCGCGGCATCTCCGGCACGGGCGCGGCCTTGGCCAGCAGCGCGTCGTTCATTTCCTCGAAAGTGCGGGCATCGGCGGCACGCTGCAGCGACGCCATCGGCGTCCGCATCAGCAGCGGCACCATGTCCTTGCTCCAGGCCTCGGCCGGACGCGCGTAGGCGCCCTCGACGTGCTCGCCCCACTTTTCCACGATCCGCAGCACCAGGTCCGATCGGCGCTGCTGTTCGCGGCTGTCGCCGGACGCTGCGCCGACGCTGCCGGCGAGCACGGCGCAGCCGATGAGAATCCCGAGAGCAATGGAGGAACGGTTCATAGGACGACCCCTGGGGTGGATGCGTGGGTGGGACGAACCAGGGCCGCCGGCGGGCGCCTTGTCCCCTGCGCCGGCCCGCGGCCCTCGTGTTGCCGGAGCATATACCCGCCGTGCGCCCGGAAAACAGCGCCAGCGCGGGCGAGGTGGCGTGCCCCGCGCCCGGCACTTGCTTCACGCGGCCTGCACGGTATGCTCGGAGGTCCGAGGGTCCGGCACCGGCCAACCCGCCCCGACAACAGGAGACCCATCATGAAGCTCCGCACCTTGTTCCTGTCCTGCCTGCTGGCGCTGCCGCTCGCCGCCCAGGCGCGCATCGCCGAAGACACCGAAACCGCCTCCCTGGCCCAGCGCGCCGACGCCGAGGCCGAGAAGATCACCGACGCCGAGGCCTTCGTCGACGAAATCGACGAGAGCCTGGCCCTGGCCCGCGAAGGAACCTACGGCCGGCTCAAGCGCGGCTCGATGGCCCAGGCCGAGACCGCGCGCAACAAGATCGCCGACCTGCTCGAAGGCCACGAGAACGCGATGGAGCTCCAGCCCGACGAGCGCATCGAGCTCTACAACGCCCAGGAGCTGATCACCGCGATGATCCGCAACGACGACAAGGGCCGCATGGTCTGCAAGAAGGAAATCCGCCTGGGTTCCCGCTTCCCGACCACCGAGTGCCTGACCGTCGCCCAGCGCGAGGAGAAGGCTCGCGGCGCCCGCTCCGGCGCCAACGACACCCTGCGCAACGTCTGCATTCCCGGTGAAGGCCAGGCCTGCGCCCGCTGAGCCACCCGGAATCGTTATCCAGCCCCGCTCCGGCGGGGCTTTTTTTGGCTTCGTTCCTGCGTCGCCCGGCATCGGACGCGTCGCTTTCCGGCCTGCCCGCGACATCTGGTAACGTCGTGGCGCTGGGCGGCCGGGGGGAAACGCATGGCAACGTCACTTGAGATCCAGGTCCTGCAGCTGTTCGAGCAGGCCTTGGCGCAGCCGCCGGGCCAGCGCGAGGCCTGGCTGGCCGCGCAGGCGGTGCCGGCCGAAGTGGCCGGGCGGGTGCAGGGCCTGCTGCGTGCCGAACTGGCCACGTCGGTGACGATGGACGAGACCGAGGTGCTGCCGGACGAAACCCCGCCGGAATTTCCCCAGGCCGGAGAGCGCCTGGGCAACTATGAGCTGGTGAGGCCGCTGGAAGCCGGCGGCATGGGCGTGGTCTACCTGGGCCGCCGCGCCGACAACGCCTACGACCAGCAGGTGGCGATCAAGCTCGTGCGGCCGGTGCACCTGCTGGCGACCGCGGATTTCCGCCGCCAGCTGATCACCCGCTTCGAGGAAGAGCGCACGATCCTCGCCCGCATGAGCCACCCTAACGTGGCCCGCATCCTGGACGGCGGCAGCACCGCCACCGGCATCCCCTACCTGGTGATGGAGTACGTCGACGGCATCTCGCTGACCGAGTACTGCAAGCGCGAAAAGCTCGACGTGCCCGCGCGGCTGGCGCTGTTCTGCAAGGTCTGCGACGGCGTGCAGGAGGCCCACCGCCACCTGGTGGTGCACCGCGACCTCAAGCCCGACAACATCCTGGTGGTTGCGAACGGCGAACCGCGGCTGCTTGATTTCGGCATCGCCAAGATCCTGGGCCAGGAGCCGCTGGGCGACGACGGCAAGCCGCAGACCTCGCTGAGCGCGATGACGCCGGCCTACGCCAGTCCCGAGCAGGTCCGCCAGGAAGCGCTGACGACCAGCTCGGACGTGTATTCGCTGGGCGTGATGCTCTACCAGCTGCTGGCCGGCGTCAGGCCCTACGAACTCGGCGGCCTGCGCCCGGCCGAGGCCGAGCACGTGGTTTGCGACACCCTGCCCGAGCCGATGGTCCGCAAGCTCGGGAGCGCCGCGATCACCGACGAAGAGCGTCGGCGCCGGCGCGCGCAGCTGACCGTGGACGTCGAACGAATCGTCGCCAAGGCGATGCACAAGGACGCCGGCCGCCGCTACGGTTCGGCGCAGGAAATGGCCGACGACATCCGCCGCTACCTCGCCGGCGAACCGGTGCAGGCCCACCCTGATTCGACGGGCTATCGCCTGCGCAAGTTCCTGGGCCGGCACCGCATCGGCGCCGCCGCCGCCTCGCTGGCGCTGGCCGCCATCCTGGGCGCCAGCGGCGTGGCCTTCTGGCAGGCCGGCGAAGCCCGGCGCGCCGCCAGCGACATGGAGGAGATCAACCAGTTCCTGATGGGCGTGCTGCAGCTGACCGACCCGTATTCCTCCGGCGGCGAGTTCACCCTCAACGAGGCCGTCGACCTGGCGGTGGACGCGGTCGACAAGCGCTTCGCCGGGCGTCCCCACCTGGCCTCGGGCGTGCGCTTCTCGCTTGGCTACAGCCTGCTCAACCGCGGCCAGCTCGCGGCGGCCGAGACCCAGTTGGCCAAGGCCCTGGCCGAGAGCGAGCAGTCGATGGGCGCCCGGCACCTGCGCACCCTGCAGATCCGCGAGGCCATCGCCCAGCTCCGCCTGGCCCAGGGTCGCGACGAGGAAGGCGAGGCCATGCTGCGCTCGCTGCTCGACGACCTGGTCGCGAGCGGCCGGGACGAGGCGCCGCTCCGGCGCCTGGTGCTGACCAACCTGGGCCAGTACTACCTGACCCGGGAGAATTACCCGGAAGCGCGCACCACCCTCGAGCAGGCCCGGGCCTTGCCCGAGCCGGCGCCCGGCACGCTGGCGCCGACGGCGCAGGCGGTGCTGCTGTCGAACCTGGCCTATGCCGCCCACGGGCTGGGCGAGCTGGACGAAGCCGATCGGCTGTTCACCGAGGCCGAGGCCGAGTTCGCACGGGTCAGCGACCTGGGCAGCGCCGAGCTGGCGTCGCTGCTCAACAACCGCGCTTTCCTGCTCGACGACCAGGGCAAGGCCGACGAGGCGTACGCGATGCGCCAGCGCGCCGTGGCGATGCGGCGTTCGGTGCTGGGCGACAGCCATCCGGCGATGGTGATGCCGCTGCTGGACCTGGCCCAGGTCGCCCTGATGCGCGGCGACGCCGAGGACGGCCTGGCGCTGGCGACCGAAGCGGTCGGTGTCGCCGGCCGCGCCTATCCCGAGGCCAACGAGTACACCGTATTCGCCAAGCTCATCCGGGCCGGTGCCCTGATCAACAGCAAGCGCTTCCTGGAAGCCGGCGAAACGCTGGTGCTGGCCGAGACCGAGCTGGCGGGCCTGGCGGAACCCCCGGACTACGTGGTGCAGGGCGCCCGCTATACGCGCGACGGCCTGTGCCGCCGCCCGCGTTCGCCGCCCGTGCCGTCCTGCGCCGGCATCACGCCGACCGAGCCGGCCTTGCCGTGATCGCGCGGCGCTTCGCGACCGCCCGGGCCGGCCGTCAGGGCCGGACGGCGGTGACTTCGATTTCGACCAGGAAGCCGGGGTTGGCCAGCGCCGCCACCTGGAACGTGGAGCGCACCGGCAGGTTCGGCTGGCCTTCGGTGCCGAAGAACTGGCTGTAGCCCTTCATGAAGCCGCCGAAGTCCATGCGGCCGTCCATCGCGGGAACGCCGACCAGGTAGACCTGCATCTTCACCACGTCGCCCATCGTCAGCCCCAGGCCCTCGAGCTGGGCCTGGATGGCCTTGAGCACGTTGATCGTCTGCTGCTCGGTGTCGCCATAGGCCGCCAGTGTGCCGGCAGGCGCGGTCGCGTCGGCCACCGGCGGCACCGTTCCGCTGAGGTAGACCGTGGTCGCACCCGCCGGGACTTCGACGGCGGCGGCAATGGGGAAGGTGCTGTTGTTGGGCAGCTTGTGCCGGACCACGTCGCCCGCCGTCGCAAGCGTCGGGGCCAGCAGCAGGAACAGGAGGAACTTGCGCATGCTCAGTTTCCTTTTTCGGGACGAACGGCGCGCACGTCGGCGGCGGTGACCGGATCAGGGTAGTCATTGCCCCACTGGGTGCGCAGGTAGTTGACCACGTTGGCCACCTGCTCGTCGGTGAGCCAGGTGGGCGGGAAGAATCCGGCGGGCGCCCGGTCGGCGTCGAAGGCGGGCATGTTGCGCCGCCCCCCCAGCACGGTGGTGATCACGAACGGCGCCGACGCGAGCCGGGGGTTGCCGGCCAGTGCCGGGTACTGGCCCGCGCCCTGGGCGCCGCGGCCGCCGGGCATGTGGCAGCCCTGGCAGACCTGCGCATAGATCTCTGCGCCGCCGGTGACGCCCAGCATGCCGGCCGGATCGGGCGCCGCGGGCTCGACCGCGAGCGCCGGCGCGGCGAGGCCCGCGGCCAGGGCCAGCAGGCGCCAGCCGGCGAAGCGTCGTGTTCCCGGGCGCGGGCTCATGCGGCCTGGCTCCCGGACAGGGCGCGCTGGTGCAGTCGCGTGATGGCGTCGTGGGCCGAGGTGACGGCGCCTTCCTGCCAGGCGGGAAGGAAGGACGCATGTTCGCCCGCCAGCACGATCCGGCCGTCGAACGCGCACAGGTCGTCGTAGTGCCGTTCGCGCGTCTGGTCGGTCCACAGGCCGAAGCAGCCGTGCGTGAACGGCGAACGATGCCAGGCGACGGAAACGCCGCTGTCGAACTCGGCGTCGTACTGCGGGTGGATCTGCCGGCCCTGCGCCACCGCCGCCTGCACCCGTTCGGCCGGCGACATCGAGGTGAACCTCATCGCATCCGGCCCCCATAGGTAGCCACCCAGCAGCACGCCCTTGCCGCGGTCGTGGTAGCCGTGGCTGGGATAGCTGATGTTGCCGATGGGCAGGTCGGTGTAGGTGATGCCGCCATAGATGTGCTCGTCCTCTTCCCAGAACCGGCGCTTGAACTGGAGGCCCACCTTCACCGCCGACGCGTAGGGCACGGCGTTGATCGCCTGGGTCATGGCGCTGCCCACGTCCATGGGGATCTGGCCGAGGATCGAGAGCGGGATCGTGCACACGCACCAGTCCGCACGGGCTTCGTGGTGGCGGCCGGCGTCGCCGGTGTCTTCGTAGATGGCGCGCACCCCGCCGCCGTCCTGCCGGATCTCGACGACGCGGGCATTGAAGCGGATCAGCCCGTCGAGTTCGCGGGCGAAGGCTTGTGCGATCCGGTCCATGCCGCCGACCGGCTGCATCAGCGTGCCCTGCATCTCGTACAGGTCGGCGATCGGCAGCGAGCCCCAAAGCCCGGCGCCGAGCAGGTCGGAAACCCCGATGGGGCGCGAGAACACCGGTCGCCCGCCCAGGCCGCCGCCGGGATCCTTGTCGTAGCCGCGACGCTCACTGCTGAAATTCGAAGGGGCGTAGCGGTAGTCCTGGTCGAGGGCACCCCACCACTGCAGCGACGCCAGCAGGATCTCCTGGTCCTGCGCGCTCAGCGGCGCATCCAGCGCGCCGCCTTGGGTGGCCTTGGCCAACAGCTCGGCCACGTGCCCCTGGTAGTCGGCCTTCACCGCGCGCATCCGCTGGGGCTTGCCGCCAAACGCCTGGGCGCTGTGCAGGTAGGCGTTGTAGTTGCACTGGACGAAGTTCTCCAGCGGCACGCCCAGCCGCCGGCAATAGCCCAGGATGCCGTGGTGGTGATGCGGCAGCCGCCACGGCCCGGGATTGATGTACAGGCCTTCGTCGAACTGGCAGTGCTGGGTTTCCCCGCCCAGCTCGGTATAGGTATCGCCGCCGCGCAGGCTCATCACGCGACCGCCGGCGCGGTGGTTGTACTCCAGCACCTGCACCCGGTAGCCGGCGTTGCGCAGCTCGAAGGCGGCGACCATGCCGGCGATGCCCGCGCCCAGCACCAGCACCGAGGCGCCCGGGGGTGCTGCCCCCAGCGAAGGCATGGCCCGGAAGCTGGATTCGGCGGCGAGGCCCAGGCTGGTCATGGCCTGGTACATCACCGCACTGCCGGCGGTCATGCCGATCATCCGAAGCAGCTGCCGGCGCGTCATCGAGGACGCGATCGTCGCCTGGCCCATGGACGTCCCCCGGCGCGGCCTGTCCATCCACGGACGGGCGCCTGACCAAGACCAACGCGGGCGGCGGGCCGCTTCGGCCACCCCGGGGCGGCCCAAGCGCCCGGGGGCGCCTCCCGCCCCGTGCTCAGCCGGCCTGCGGCTTGCGGGTGAAGCGCCGGGTGAAGTCCTCCATCGCCGCGAACGCCGCCGGGATCACCACCAGGCTCAACAGGGTCGAGGTGATCAGGCCGCCAATCACCGCCACCGCCATCGGCTGGCGGAAGGACGCGTCGGCACCCAGGCCGAGCGCGATCGGCAGCATGCCGGCGGTCATGGCGATGGTGGTCATGATGACCGGGCGCGCGCGCTTGCGGCAGGCATCCACCAGCGCGTCGTGCATGGGCATGCCCTTTTCGTCCTCGGCGATCACCGCGTAGTCCACCAGCAGGATCGAGTTCTTGGTGGCGATGCCGATCAGCATCAGCAGGCCGATCAGCGCCGGCAGCGACAGCAGGGTGCCGGTGACCAGCATCAGCCCGAAGGCACCGCCGGCCGACAGCGGCACCGCCATCAGGATGATCAGCGGATGGCTGGCGTGGTTGAACAGCAGCAACAGCACCGCGTACACGCAGAACAGGCCCGCGCCCATCGCCAGCGCGAAGCCGACGAAGAGTTCGACGAAGATCTCGGAGTCGCCGGTGTTCTGAACCTGCACGCCGGGCGGCAGCCGCTGCAGCGACGGCAGCTTCTGCACCTCCGCCATCACGTCGCCCAGCGGACGGCCGTTGAGCTCGGCGGTGAAGGTGATGTTGCGCTGGCGTCCGAAGCGGTTGACCTGCGAGGGGCCGGTGCCGGAGCGGATCTCGGCCACCGCCGACAGCGGCACCGTGCCGCCCTTGGCGCTGGGCACGCGCAGCAGCGACAGCAGGGCGTCGTCCGACAGGCTGTCCTCGGACAGGCGCACGCGGATCGGCACCTGGCGGTCGGGCAGGTTGAGCTTGGCCAGGCGCTGGCGGAAGTCGCCGCTGGTGGCGATGCGCGCGGCCTCGGCGATGTCGACCGTGGACACGCCCAGGTCGGCGGCGCGGCGCGGGTCGGGCACGATCACCAGCTCGGGACGCAGCAGCGAGGCGGTGGAGCTGACCGTGCCCAGGCCGGGCAGCGAGCGCAGGTCGCGTTCGAACTCGCCGGCCGCCTGGTACAGGCGCACCGGGTCGTCGCCGCTGAGCACCAGCATCAGCTGTTCGCCGGGCTCGCTGCTCAGGAAGCGCTGGCGCACGCCGGGCAGCTGCTCCAGGCGCCGGCGCACCTCGCGCTCGAGGTCTTTCTGGCTGCGGTCGCGGCTGCCCTCGGGGCCCCAGTCGAGCACCATCGTCACCTTGCGCACTTCGCCGATGCCGTTCACCGCCGGGTCGCCGAGGTCGAGCACGCCGCCGACGGTGGCATACGCCTGGCGCAGCTCCGGGATGTCGCTGATCAGCGCGCGGGCGCGCTCGCTCATCGCCGCGGTCTGCTCCAGGCGCGCGCCGGGCGGCAGCTCCAGGCTCAGGTTGCTGCGTCCCAGGTCCGAGCCCGGGATGAAGGTGGCCGGGATCAGCGGCACCAGCGCCAGCGAGCCGATGAACATCGCCAGCGCCAGTCCCAGCGTCAGGAAGCGGTTCGCCAGCGCCCATTCGACCAGCCGGAGGTAGCGCGTCATCAGCGCCGATTCCTTCTCGACGTGCGGCTTGGGCTTGAGCTGGTAGGCCGCCATCATCGGCGTCAGCAGGCGCGCCACCATCAGCGAGAAGATCACCGCGGTGGCCGCGGTCCACCCGAACTCCAGGAAGAACTTGCCGGCGATGCCGGGCATGAAGGCCACCGGGATGAACACGGCGGCCAGCGTCGCCGAAGTCGCGATCACGGCCAGGCCGATCTCGTCGGCGGCCTCGGTGGCGGCGGCCTTGGGCGACTTGCCCATGGCCAGGTGGCGGTCGATGTTCTCGACCTCGACGATGGCGTCGTCGACCAGGATGCCCACCACCACCGCCAGCGCCAGCAGCGTGATCATGTTCAGGCTGAAGCCCAGCAGCCAGATGACGCCGAAGGTCGGGATGATCGACAGCGGCAGCGCCAGCGCCGAGATCCAGGTGGCGCGCCAGTCGCGCAGGAACCACCACACCACCAGCACGGCCAGCGCCGCGCCTTCCCACAGCATCGCCATCGACGAGCCGAACGAGGCGCGGATCTCGTCGATTGCGGTGCTGACGAGCTTGAACTCGATGCGCGGGTTCTCGGCCCGCAGTTCCTCGATGGCCGCCTCGATGCCTTCGCCGACCGCGATCTCGCTGGAGCCGCGGGTGCGGCTGATGCCGAAGCTCACCACCGGCTGGCCGTCGATCATGGCCAGCTGGCGACGCTCGGCGTTGCCGTCGGTGATCGTGGCCAGGGCCGACAGCGGCAGCTGGCGGCCGTCGGGCAGCGCGATCGGGAACTGCTCGAGCTGGCGCGCGCTGTCGACGGTGGCGACCGCGCGGATCGCCTGCTCGCTGCTGCCCTGGGTGGCGCGGCCGCCCGAGCGCTCGAGCTGCGAGCGCGCCAGCTGCGCCGACACGTCGCCGGCGGTGATGCCATAGGCCGCCAGCACGCCCGGCCGCAGGTCCACCTGCACTTCACGGGTGATGCCGCCGCTGCGCACCACGGTGCCGACGCCGCGCACCGAGAACAGCTTCTTGGTCACGTCGTTGTCGACGAACCAGCTCAGCTCGTCCTCGCCCAGGCTGTCGGACGAGACCGCGTAGGTGACCAGGGTGCCGCCGACGATCTCGATCTTCGCGACCACCGGATCCTCGATGTCGGCCGGCAGCTCGGCGCGGATGCGGGTGACGGCGTCACGCACCTCGTCCAGCGCATCGTCCAGCGGCTTGCCGATGCGGAACTCGACGAAGGTGGTGGACGAGCCTTCGACCACGGTGCTGACCAGCTTGTTGATGTCGGCCAGGCTGGCGACCGCGTCCTCGACCTTGCGGGTGACCTCGGTCTCGAGCTGGCTGGGCGTGGCGCCGGGCAGCGCCACGGTGACCGTGACGCCGGGGTAGGACACGTCCGGGAAACGCGATACCGCCAGCTGCCGGAAGCCGAACAGCCCGACCAGGGTCAGCAGGATGAACAGCAGGATGGCCGGCAGCGGCCGGTTGATCGACCAGGCGGAGAAGTTCATGCGGCTCAGCCCCCGGTGGCCGCGACCACGCGCACGCGGTCGCCGTCGGCCAGGAAGCCGGCGCCTTCGACCACGACCTGTTCGTCGCCCGCCAGGCCCTCGAGCACCTGCACCACGCCGCCTTCGCGCACGCCCAGTGCGACCCGGCGCTGCGCGACGACGTCGCCTTCGCCCAGCACGAACACGTAGCGGTAGCCGTCGCGCTCGACGATGGCCTGGTCGGGCACGGTGCGCGCGGGCAGGTCGCCCAGCACCAGCGCGCCCTGGGCGTACATGCCGGCGCGCAGCGCGCCGGGCGCGGGCAGGTCGGCGTAGACCACGCCGGTGCGGCTCTGCGCATCCAGCGCTGGCGACACCGCCCGCACGGTGCCGGCGACGGCGGCGCCGTCCGGGCCCTGCAGCTCGACCGCGACGCCGGGCGTGATGCGGATCAGGTCGCGCTCGGGCAGCTCGGCGCGCCATTCCAGGCGGCCGTCGCGGATCAGGGTGAGCAGCTCGGTGCCGGCCGACACCACCCGGCCCGGCTGCACCAGCCGCTGCGAGATCACGCCGGCCGCCGG
Organism: Arenimonas sp.; assembly: GCF_035721105.1. Lineage (GTDB taxonomy): Bacteria > Pseudomonadota > Gammaproteobacteria > Xanthomonadales > Xanthomonadaceae > Arenimonas. Next base: position 52,336 of record NZ_DASTNG010000042.1, read on the forward strand.
CGCGCGCAGGGTGGCGAAGCCCAGCCGCAGGCGGGCGTTGTCGAGCTGGGCCTGCGCGGTCTGGCGCTGGGCCTTGGCGGTGAGTTCGCCGGAGGCGAGCTGGTCGGCCTCGCTGTCGGAGATCAGCCGCTCGCGGCGCAGCGTTTCGCCGCGGCGGGCGTTGGCGCTGGCCACCGCCAGGCTGGCCTCGGCCTGGGCCAGCACGGCCTCGGCCTGGCGCAGCTCCATCTGCAGGCTGCGGGTGTCGAGCTGCAGCAGAGGCTGGTCCTTGGCGACCACGTCGCCGACTTCCACCCGCACCTCGGCGACACGCTGGCCGGACAGTTCGACGCCCAGGGCCATCGGCTCCCAGGCGGCGATCGAGCCCGAGGCGACCACCCGCTGCGGCAGCGTCTGCTGCAGCGGCGCGGCGACGCTCACCGTCAGGCTGGGCGCGGGCTCGGCCGGCGGCGCGTCGTCGGCGCAGGCCGCCAGCAGCAGGGTGGACAGCAGGAGCAGGGCCGGGAGGCGCGATCGGGTCATGGCAAGGGGCCGGCGGAAGCGATGGTGCGCATTGTCGCAGAGCCGACCGCGGGCCGGACGTGAGCGGCGCCGCCCGGGTTGGCGCGGCTTAAGCCACCCCGGGCGATGTCCTTTTGGGTAGCCTGTTGCCGTTCCTACCGGGGCCGTCTCTGGAGCCAGCATGACCACCACGCCGCACGCCGATACCGAGGCGCCCGATCGCGCCAAGCGCCTGGCGGCGCTGGACAACGACACCGCGCTCAAGCGCCTGGAGGACGCGGCCCCGCTCGAGATCGCCAACCTGCTGGGGCGGATGCCGCCGGCCCGCGCCAACAGCCTGCTGGCCGACATGGAGCCCGGTCGCCGCGCCAGCGTGATGGCGGCGGCGCCGGCGGGCACCGACTGGGGCGACGGCCAGCGCTACGCCGAGGGCACCGTGGGCCGCCTGCTGGAGGATCCGCCGGCCGTGTTCGCCAGCGGCACGCCGGTGGCCGAGGCGATCGACGCCCTGCGCGACGTGGTGAAGACGCGCATGGTCACCTACCTGTGGGTGGTCGATGGCCAGCAGCGCCTGCTGGGCGTGGTGGCCTTCCGCGAGCTGCTGTACGCCGACCGTGCGCGCAGCCTGGACGAGGTGATGATCCGCTCGCCGTTCTGCCTGCGCCCGGCCACCACGCTGGTCGAAGCCATGCGCGAGGTGGTGACCCGCCACTACCCGGTGTACCCGGTCTGCGAGGAGGACGGCCGGCTGGTCGGCCAGGTGCGCGGGCAGGTCCTGTTCGAGCAGCAGGCGTTCGAGATCTCCGCCCAGGCCGGCGCCATGGTCGGCGTCGAGAAGGAAGAACGGCTGGCGACGCCGCTGTGGCGTGCCTTCCGGTTCCGCAATCCCTGGCTGCTGGTGAACCTGCTCACGGTCTTCGTCGCGGCCGGCGTGGTGGGCTACTTCGAGGACACGCTCGAGCGCGTGGTGGTGCTGGCGATGTTCCTGCCGGTGCTGGGCGGGCAGAGCGGCAACCTGGGCTGCCAGGCGCTGGCGGTGATGCTGCGCGGCATGACCCTGGGCGAACTGCGCGGCCTGGGCGTGGCCCGGCTGGTGATGAAGGAAGCGCTGCTGGGCCTGCTCAACGGACTGGTGACGGGCGCGCTGGCGGGCGCGGCCATGTATTTCGTGGTGTCGCGCGACGGCAGCAGCAATGCGCTGCTGCTGGGCGGGATCACGCTGGCGGCGATGGCGCTGAGCTGCATGGTCGCCGGCCTGGCGGGTTCGCTGATCCCGCTGGTGCTCAAGCGCCTGGGTGCGGACCCGGCCACGGCCTCCAGCATCTTCCTGACCACGCTCACCGACGTCGTGAGCATGGGCAGCTTCCTCGGCCTGGTGGCCTGGCTGGTGCTCTGACGCCGGGGTGCAGCAATGATTGCTGCACTGCAACGTGCATCGATCCCGGGCCCGGGCCACGATGTTTTCGCTTCCGACGTGGGGGAGGGAGCCGAAAAGCCCGCAGCTGCCAAGCGCTGCGGGCTTTTCTTTTTTCGCCGCCCCCCCCTCCCCCCGCGATTCCCCTGTTTTTTGTAGGAGCGCCTTCAGGCGCGAATCTTTTCGCGAGAAGCTTCGCGCCTGAAGGCGCTCCTACAAAAAGCGCCGCAATCAAGCGAAGCCCCGCACGCACGAGAAGCGCCGCAAGCAAGCGAAGCCCCGCGAGCACGAGAAGCGCCGCAAGCACGAAAAGCCCCGCACGCCCGAGCGCCCCCGCGCGTGCAAACCACCCCGTGCATGACAGAATCGCGGCATGACCCCGCTGCCCGACCTCGACGCCGACCTCGCCGCACTGCTGGAGCGCGCGATGGCGCGACTGGCCGAGCGCGCGCCCGAGGCCGTGGCCGACCCGACCGATCGCGCGCGGCTGGCGCGGCTGGCGCTGTGCAGCGATTTCGCCATCGACACCCTGTGCCGGCAGCCCGCGCTGGCACGGTCCCTGGACGCGCCCATGACCGCGCCGCCGGGCCTCGAGGCGGGCGCCGACGCCGACTGGGGCACCCTGCTGCGCCGCTGGCGCACGGCCGAATCGACCCGCCTGGTGTGGCGTGACCTGCATGGCTTCGACGACGTCGACGCCACCCTGGCCGGCAGCAGCCGCATCGCCGACCTGGCGCTGCAGTCGGCGGTCTCGGCGCTGTCGGACCAGCTGGCCGAGCGCCACGGCGTGGTGCGCAACGCCGCCGGTGAACAGCAGTCGCTGGTGGTGTTCGGCCTGGGCAAGCTGGGCGGCGGCGAGCTCAACTTCAGTTCGGACGTGGACCTGGTCTACGCCTTCCCCGAACACGGCGAAAGCGACGGCGCCCGCGCGCTCGATGCCGAAGCCTGGTTCACGCGGCTGGGCCAGCGCCTGGCGCAGCTGCTGGGCGACGTCACCGCCGACGGCTTCTGCCATCGCGTCGACCTGCGGCTGCGGCCCTTCGGCGCCAGCGGCCGGCTGGCGCTGAGCTTCGGTGCGATGGAGCAGTACTACCAGCGCGAAGGCCGCGACTGGGAACGCTACGCCTGGATCAAGGCGCGGCCGGTGGCGGGCGACCTCGCCGCCGGCGAACGCCTGCTGGCGACGCTGCGGCCCTTCGTCTACCGGCGCTACCTCGACTACAGCGCGCTCGATGGCCTGCGCGAGATGAAGGCGCTGATCAGCGCCGAAGTGCAGCGGCGCGAACTGGCCGAGGACCTCAAGCTCGGCCCCGGCGGCATCCGCGAGGTCGAGTTCCTGGTACAGGCGCTGCAGCTGATCCGCGCCGGGCGCGAGCCGGCGCTGCGCGGCCGCGCACTGCTGCCGGCCCTGGCCGGCATGGCCAGCGCCGGCCACGTCCGTCCCGCCACGGCCGAGCGCCTGGCCGCCGCCTACCGCGGGCTGCGCCGGCTGGAGAACCGCGTGCAGATGCTGGCCGACCAGCAGGTGCACGCGCTGCCCGAGGATCCACTGTCGCGGCGCCGGATCGCGCTGGCGCTGGGCCACCGCGACGAGGCGGCGATGCTCGAGGCGCTCGACGGCCACCGCAGCGTGGTCGCCGAGGAGTTCGCCGGGCTGCTCGAGGCCCGCGGTCGCCGCCGCGCCCCGACCAGCGCGCTGGTGCAGTACTGGCGCGCGCTGCCCGACGGCGGCACGCCCGAGGCGCTGGCCGACGCCGGCTTCGCCCAGCCCGAGCGCCAGGACGCGGCCCTGCGCGACTTCGCCCGCACGCCCGCGGTGCGCGCGCTGTCGAGCCGCGGGCGCCAGCGCCTGGACAACGTGATGCCGGCCCTGCTGGCCGCGGCGGCGCGCAGCGAGGCGCCGGACGCGTCCCTGCCGCGCGGGCTGGCCCTGCTGCAGGCGGTCACCCGCCGCACCAGCTACCTGGCCCTGCTGGAGGAACAGCCCGCGGCGCTGGCGCGGCTGGCCGACGTGACGGCGCGCAGCGCGCTGCTGTCCGAACGCCTGGCCGCGCATCCGCTGCTGCTCGACGAACTGATCGATTCGCGCGCCGCCGGCCCGGTGCCGGACGAAGCACAGATCACCGCACTGGTCGCGGCGGCGCGCGCGGCCTTCCCGCCCGGCGACACGGAAGCCGCGCTGACCGCGCTCAACGAACTGCGCCAGGCCATCGGCTTCCGGCTGGCGCTGGCCACGCTGGGCCTGCGGCTGCCGCCGGCCGACGCCGCGCGCCGGCTGGCGGCGCTGGCGGCGGAGCTGCTGGCGGCGACCCTGCACCTGGCGGAGGCCGACATCATCGCCGCGCACGGGCGGGTGCCCGGGGCGGGCCTGGCGGTGCTGGGCTACGGCAGCCTCGGCGGCCACGAGCTCGGCTTCAGCTCCGACCTGGACCTGGTGTTCCTGCACGACGCCGCCGCCGACGCGCCCTCCGACGGCGCCCGGCCGCTCGACGCCACCCGCTACTTCGGCCGCCTCGCGCAGCGCCTGGTCAGCCTGCTGGGCACGGTCACCGCCGCCGGCAAGCTCTACGAGGTGGACGTGCGGCTGCGGCCCGACGGCGCCACCGGCATGCTGGTGTCCGGGATCGACAGCTTCGCCGACTACCAGCGCCAGCGCGCCTGGACCTGGGAGCGGCAGGCGCTGGTGCGCGCCCGGGCGATCACCGGCGCCCCGGCGGTGTGCGCGGCCTTCGAACAGATCCGCCGCGAGACCCTGGCGCAGCCGCGCGAGCCCGACGGCGTGCGCGACGACGTGGTGGCGATGCGCCGCCGCATGCGCGCCGAACTCGACCGCAGCAATGCGCTGCGCTTCGACTTGAAGCAGGGCGAGGGCGGCCTGGTGGACCTGGAGTTCCTGGTGCAGGCCCGCGTGCTGCAGTTCGCGCACGCCCACCCGGCCCTGTGCGAGCCGCGCGACACGCCCGCCCTGCTGCACGCCCTGGCCGACGCCGGCGCCCTGCCGCCCGAACGCCTCGAGCCCCTGCTGGCGGCGCATGCCCTGATGCTCGACATGGGCCTGGACTGCACCCTCGACCTCCGGCCCCGCCTGGTCGCCCCCGACGAGGCCCTCCACGCGGCCCGCCGCGCGGTGATGGAGGCCTGTCGCGAAGTCGGGTTGGCGTATTGAACACGGATCAGAGCGGAAAGAGCGGATAAGAGCCGATAAGGCTAAAAAACTTGGGATGGGTTTTCGCAAGGCAATGACGTCCCGCCGTGCGCCCATCCCTGTTTGCCGTATCCGCTTTTATCCGCTCTTTCCGCTCTGATCCGTGTCCAAAAAACCGCTCTTTCAAAGCCGTTCTTTCAAAGCCGCCACGACCCGCGCCAACTCCCGCACCGGTTCGGCCGCCACGTCATGCGGCAGCTTGCCCAGCGCTTGGATGCGCCCGCGGGCCAGGAGGTCGTCGAGGTAGCGCTTCACGCGTCCGGTCGCGCGGCCGGGTTCGGCGACGTACACCGGCGCCGCGGTGGCACAGGCTTCCGAGACCATGTTCACCGAGTCGGGCGACACCACCACGCGGTCGGCCCAGGCCAGCGCGCCGGCGTAGGGATTGGGGCCGTCGCTGGCGTCGAACCAGCGCAGGCCCGGGGTGTCGGCCCAGTAGCTGCGCGACAGCATCGCCAGCTGCGCGGGCGTGCGCCGCGAGCCGATCACCAGCAGGCTGCCGCCCTGCACCGCCAGCCAGTGCTCGAGCCTGGCCGCCATCACCTCGAACGCGCCGCGGTCGAAGCGCACCGCCGGCGTCCGCCCGCCCAGCAGCACCACGGTGCGCGGCGAGGGCAGGGCGGCGAAGCCGGGGAAGGCCGCCCGGCCGTCGGCCAGCCAGGCGTCGTCGACCGGATTGAGGCTGCCGCACAGCGTGACCACGTTCGGACCGCGCAGGCCGTCGTGCGCGGGGGCCACGACCAGGTCCCAGTGCGACGGATCCAGGCGCGGGTCGAGCAGCTGCACCGTCCGCGTGCCGCGCGCGCCCAGGAGCCGCGTGGCCAGGGCGGGCCGCCGGCCGCAGCCGACCGCCAGCGCCGGCGGCGCGTCCAGCAGCGTGCGGAAGGCGGCGCCGAAGGCCGCGTCGGCGCCGGGCAGTCGCCGCGGCGCCAGCCAGGACCAGGGCGCGCGCGTCACCAGCGCCAGTTCGCGCGCCGCGGGGTCGAGCGCGCGCGCCAGAGCCCACGCCTGCTGGCGGTGGCCGGCGGCGCCGTCGTGGAGGCACCAGGTCGGGGAGTCGTGCGGCATGGCCGAAGCCTAGCCGGAAAACCGGCGGCGCCGCGAATCGCGCGCCGCCGGCGGGTCGGGATCAGTCGCCGACGAAGCGGGTGCCGAAGTTGATGCTGGCGCCGTCAACCAGGCGGGTATTGCCGCTCAGGCCCATCACGATGGTGATCGGGCGGCGGAAGAAGCGCCGCGCCTGCGCTTCCGTCAGGCCCCACTGCTGCACCAGGCTGCGCTGGCTCAGCACGCCGCCGATGCACATGCGGGTGCCGGACTCGTACTGCACTTCGTACTCGTCGGGCTGCAGCGTGCCGAAGCGGTTCACCGAGGTCAGCGACGTGCTCAGCGAGCCGCCGAAGGGCAGGCCGGTGGCCGGGTTGATCAGCGCCGGGTCGTCGAGCACCTCGCTCTCGAAGCGGTAGGTCGGGGTCAGGCGGAAGCTGTACTGCGCCGGCGCACCGGTGTAGTTGGCCAGGCTGTAGGACACGATCGGCGTCTGCCAGTGGCAGAGCAGGCTCTCGGCGCTGCGGCCGGGCAGGGTGATGCTGGCCAGGTCCGGGGCGTTGATGGGCGTGGGCGCCGGCGCGGGCGCCAGCTCGATGCAGTTCTCCAGCGCGGGCTCGCCGGCGACCGGCGAGCAGTTGTCGGTCAGGGTCATGTTGATCGAGACCAGGCCCAGCCACTTCACGGCCTTGCCGAAGGTGTCGGGGTCGCCGACGTCCTCGACGGTGAGCGCCAACGGCGTGATGGCGCCGGCCTTGGCCGGCTTGGCCTCGCGGGCGAGGGTCTGCTGGCCGGCGGCCAGCGCGTCCGCCAGCGGCGGGGAGCGGAAGCCGTCGGCCTCCGGGGGTGGGGCGGCCAGCGCGATGGCGGGGGCAAGCAGCGCGGCGAACAGGGCGGTGCGGGTCATGCGACGTCTCCGTGGCGAGGCTCGCGCGCCGGGCGGCGCGGCGAGGGGACGGCGGAAAGGCCGGGCCCACTTCACAAGACGGAATTTGGCGTCCGGCTGGGGCAAGGACCCGCCACGGAGGGCTTGGCGCGCAACGATACGTTGCGTGGCCCCGCCTATGTTGCAGCAGCAGGATGACTACACTGCCCTCACTCGCCGGCCCACAGGCTGGCGGCCCACCCCGGAGACCCCGCATGAACCTCAAGCGCCTCGCCCTTGCCAGCCTGCTCGCCGTCGCCGCCTTCGGTGCCCAGGCCGCCGACAAGTACCGCATCGATCCGACCCACACCCAGGTCGAGTTCACCTACAGCCACATGGGCTTCTCGAACATCACCGGCCGCTTCGACACGGTCCAGGGTGAGTTCCTGTTCGACCCGGCCAACCCGACCCAGTCCAGCGTCGACATCACCATTCCGGTCGACAGCATCAGCACCGGCGTGGACAAGCTCGACGAGCACCTGCTCAAGGCCGATTTCTTCGACGCCGCCACCTACCCGACCGCCACCTTCAAGAGCACCGGCGTCACCGCCGCGGGCGAAGGAAAGCTCGACGTGGCCGGCGACCTGACCATCCACGGCGTCACCCGTCCGGTGGTGCTGGCCGTGACCATCAACAAGATCGGCGAGCACCCGATGGCCAAGGTCCCGGCCGCCGGCTTCGACGCCACCACCACCATCCTGCGCAGCGACTATGGCGTCGGCGGCTACGTGCCGGTGGTCGGCGACGAGGTCCGCATCGACATCACCGTCGAAGCCACGCTCGCCCAGTAATCCCCCGTACCGTAGGAGGGCCTTCAGGCCCGAGGCTTTTCGCCGAAAGGCTTCGGGCCTGAAGGCCCTCCTACCGACAAAAAGGGGTCAGGGTGGATATCTGTTTCAAACAGATATCCACCCTGACCCCTTTTCCGCTTTTTCGTGGCGCTCGGCGGGGCGTTTGGGGTGTAAAATCGCCGTCTGTCCACGAGGATCCCCGCCATGTCGCGAACCGACACCGCCACCGGCCGTGCCGCGGCCAACACCGAGCGCCGCTACGAAGTTCGCCGCGCCGACCTGCCGCTCTCGTGCCCGACGCCGGCCATGGCCCTGTGGAACTCGCACCCGCGCGTCTACCTGCCGGTCGAAGCCAACGGCAGCGCCACCTGCCCGTACTGCGGCGCCGTGTTCGTCCTGAAGGACTGACCCGGGCGCTCGCATGCGCCGGCTCACCGTCGTCCAGTTGCTGCCGGCGCTGCACAGCGGCGGCGTGGAGCGCTCCACCCTCGAGATCGCCGCGGCCCTGGTCGCCGCCGGGCACCGTTCGATCGTCATTTCCGAAGGTGGTCGCCTGGTCGACGCCCTGGTCGCGGGCGGCAGCGAGCACATCGCACTGCCCCTTGGCCGCAAGTCGCCGGCCATCCTGCCTGCCGCTTTCGCACTGCGCCGCCGGCTGGCCGCGCTGGCGCCGGACATCGTGCACGCCCGCTCGCGGCTCCCGGCCTGGCTGGCGCGGTTCGCGCTGCGTGGCTTGCCGGCACCGCGGCCGCGCCTGGTCACCACCGTGCATGGCCTCAACTCGCCGGGCCGCTACAGCGGCGTGATGTGCCGCGGCGACGCCGTGGTCTGCGTGTCCACGACCGTGCACGACTACGTGCGCCGCCATTGGCCCGGCACCGATCCGGCGCGCCTGCGGGTGATCCCGCGCGGCGTCGATCCGGCGGACTTTCCGCGCGGCTTCGAGCCCGATCCGGCCTGGCGCGCCGCCTGGGCCGCGCGCCATCCGGCGCTGCAGGGCGGGCGCGTGCTGCTGATGCCCGGTCGCGGCACGCGGCTCAAGGGTCACGCCGAGGCCATCGAACTGCTGGCGACGCTGCGCGGGCAGGGCCTGGACCTGCGGCTGTGGCTGCCCGGCGCCGACGCGCCCGGCCGCGGCGCCTACCTCGACGAACTGCGCGCGCTGGCCGCCGCCCGCGGCGTGGCCGACGCGGTCGTCGCCAGCCCGCCGCGCGACGACATGCGCGAGGCGTACGCAGTGTCCGACCTGGTGCTGCAGCTCTCGGCCAAGCCCGAAGCCTTCGGCCGCACCGTGGTCGAGGCGCTGTCGATCGGCAGGCCGGTGCTGGGCTGGGACCACGGCGGCGTCGGCGAACTGCTGCGCGCGCTGTGTCCCGCCGGCGCCGTGCCCCTCGGCGATCGCGCCGCGCTGGCGCAGGCGGCGCGTGCGCTGCTTGCCGCGCCGCCGCCGATGCCGGTTACCATCCCCCACACCCTGGCGGCGATGCAGTCCGCCACCCTGGAACTCTATGACCAGCTCGTCGCCGACTGACGCCAGCCTGCGCTGGGCCCCGTGGTGGGTGCTCGCCTTCGTGGCGCTGTGGCCGCTGCCCGGGCCGGCCGAAGTCGTGCTCTCGCTTGGCGCGCTGGTGGCGCTGGCCTGGCTGGCGCTGTCGCGCTTCCGCGGCGGCATGGCCCTGCTCAGCCACGAGGCCTGGGCGCTGACCAGCGTGCTGTTCTTTGCCTACTGGCTGCCGGAGGTGTTCTCGTCGGTCGACGCCGTCGATGCCGGCCGCGCGCTGCGCGAGTCGCTGGTCGACCTGCGCTACCTGCCGTTCCTGTGGCTGGTGGCGATGGCGGTGTCGAGCGCGCGCGGCCGTCGCCTCACGTTCGGCGGCCTCGCGGTCATCGCCGGGCTGTGGCTGGCCGATGCCCTGGTGCAGGCCGGCACCGGTTGGAGCCTGGGCGGGCCGGCCACCGCCGATCGTCTCAGCGGCGTGTTCGGGGCCGACAACCTCAAGCTGGGCCTGGTGCTGGCCAGTCTGGCGCCGTTCCCGCTGGCCGCGGCGGCCCAGCGGCTGGGCGCGATCGGCTGGGGGCTGGTCGCGGCGGCGCTGGTGGTGGTGGTGCTGCTGGCCGGCGCCCGCGCGGCCTGGCTCACGCTGGCCCTGGTGTTGGCCTTCAGCGGCTGGCGGCACCTGGGACTGAAGCGTTCGCTGGTCGTGCTGGGGCTTGGCGGGCTGCTGCTGTTCACGCTGTCGGTGACGATGTCGGACAAGCTGCAGGAGCGCGTGGAGCGCACCGAGGCGGCGCTCGAAGGCGGCACCGAGGGCGTCGACCATGCCTTGTCGGGTCGGCTGCCGATCTGGCGCACGGCCTGGAACATGGCCCTGGCGCATCCGGTCAACGGCGTCGGCGTGCGCGGCTTCCGCAAGGCCTACGCCGACTACGCCGCGCCCGACGATCCCTGGCTTGCCGATGCCGAGCACGGCGCCGGCTACCACGCACACCAGATCGTGCTCGAAGTGCTGAGCGAAACCGGCGGCCTGGGCCTGCTGCTGTGGCTGGGTGGCGTGGCGCTGGCGTGGCGGGCGTGGCGCTTCGCGACCCCGGAGGCGCGCGACCAGGCGCGGGCGCCCGCGCTGGCGCTGTTCGTCACCGTGTTCCCGCTCAACACCCACCTCGCGTTCTATTCGACGTTCTGGGGCGGACTGACGCTGCTGTTGGCGGCGCTGTACGCCGGCAGCCTGCTGGCCGCGCCGGCACGCGCCGCCGAGTGATCCGCAGGCCGTGCGCTGCCGGCTGCTGACCGCGCCCCTGCAGGCCACGGCCGCGCTGGTGGCGCGGCTGCCGCAGCGCGCCCTGCTGGCGCTGGGCCGCGCGCTGGCGTGGCTGGGCCGGCCGCTGCTGCGCTCGCGCCGGCGCATCGCCGCCATCAACGTCGCGCTGTGTTTCCCCGCGCTCGAGGCCAAGGCGCAGCGCCGGCTCGCCGACGCCACCGTCGCCGACACGGTGGTCGGTGCGCTCGAGATGCTGCGCGCCTGGCATGCGCCCGCCGGCAGGCTGCGCGGCCTGGCCGAGGTCGAGGGCCTGGAACACGTGAAGGCTGCGCTGGCCGCGGGCCGCGGCGTGCTGCTGCTCACCGGGCACTTCACGTCCTACGAACTGGCGCTGCGGCTGCTGGGCGAGGCGCTGGGGCGGCCGGTGCGGCTGGTGGCGCGCGACCACAACCACGCCTGCCTGCAGGCCTGGATCGAAGCCTCGCGACGGCGGGTGTCGGGACCGACGCTGCCGAAGAAGCGCGGACGCGAGCCGCTGCTGGCCGCGCTGCGCGCCGGCGAGGTGGTGGGCTACCTGGCCGACCAGGATTTCAGCTACCGGCACGTGTTCGTGCCCTTCTTCGGCGTGCCGGCGGCGACGCTGGCCGGCGTGCCCGGGCTGGTGCAGGCCAGCGGCGCGATCGCGCTGCCCCTGCAGGTGCGGCGAGGCGAGGACGGCCGCTACCGGCTCCGGATCGAACCGGCCTGGCCGGACTGGCCCAGCGGCGACGAGGGGCGCGATGCCGCGCGCTACCTGGCCTGGCTGGAAGCCGCGGTGCGCGACGCGCCCTCGCAGTACCTGTGGGTGCATCGCCGCTTCAAGACGCGGCCGCCGGGCGAACCGCCGCTGTACTGATCAGTCGTAGCGGCGCCGGCTGCCGTCGGGCTGGCGCTTGAAGCGCTGGTGCAGCCACAGGTACTGCTCGGGACAGCGGCGCACCAAGGCTTCGAGCGCCGCCATCACCCGGGCGGTGTCGGCGGTGGCGTCGCGCGACGGGAAGTCGTCCAGCGCCGGCAATATCTCGATGCGATAGCGGCCATCGGCCAGTCGCTCGTGGAACAGCGGCAGCACCGCCGCGCCCGACAGGCGCGCCAGCTGGTGGGTGGAGGTGAGGCTCCAGGCCGGCTGGCCGAAGAAGGGCACGAACACGCTGTCGCCGCGCCGGGTTTCCTGGTCGGGCGCGAACCACAGCAGGCCGCCCTGCTTGAGGTAGCGGATCACCGGCCGCAGTTCGTCGCGCGCGAACATCGCCACCGCGTGCCGCAGGCGGCCGCGGCGGACCGCCCACTCCATCGGCGGCTGCTCGTGCGGGCGGTACATGCCCGCCAGCGGGATGTGCTGGCACAGCATGCGCATGCTGATTTCCAGCGTGGTGAAGTGGGCCGAGACCAGGATGACGCCGCGGCCGCCGGCGCGCGCCGCCTCGAGGTGCTCCAGCCCTGACAGTTCGCACTCGGACGGCGCCGGCAGCCGGCCCCACCAGGCCCGCAGGAACTCGAATACGCCCAGCCCCAGGGCCCGGAAATTGCGGCGCAGCAGGGCCTGGCGTTCGGCCTCGGACCGTTCCGGGAAGCACAGCGCGAGGTTGGTGGCCGCCGTGCGGCGGCGCGCGCCCAGCAGCCGGTACAGCGCCGCGCCCAGCGCCGGCCCCAGCGCACGGTGCAGGCGCAGCGGGGCGCGCGCCAGCGCCCAGCCCAGGGCAATCATCAGCCAGGTGGGCCAGTGGCGCGGGGACAGCGGCGGCGAGGGTTCGGCCATGGCCGCCATTCTATCCGCTGGCAGCGCGCGCCCGGCGCGGTCGGGTATCCTCTCGCGCATGCCACTCACCCTCGGGCAGCGCGTGCTGTTGGGCCTGTATTCGCTGGTCCTGCACCTGGCGTTCCCCGTTACCCTCTACCACCTGGTCTGGCGCGGCATGCGCCAGCGCGAGTACCTGCGCCGCTGGACCGAGCGCTACGGCTGGATCGAGGACCAGCTCGACCTGCACGACACCCTGTGGGTGCACGCCGTGTCGGTGGGCGAAGTGCTGGCCGCGCGACCGCTGGTGGACGCGCTGCTGGCGAAGTACCCGGCGCGGCCGCTGCTGGTGACCACCATCACCCCGACCGGTTCGGAGCGCGTGCGGGCGCTGTGGGGCGACCGGGTGCACCACGTATACCTGCCCTACGACCTACGCGGCATGGTGCGGCGCTTCCTCGACCGCGCCCGGCCGGCGCTGGCGGTGATCGTCGAGACCGAGATCTGGCTCAACCTGTACGTCGAATGCAGTCGCCGCGGCATCCCGCTGGTGATGGTGAACGCGCGGCTGTCGCAGCGCTCCCTGCGTGGCTATCTGCCGGTGCAGGCGCTGGCGCGGCTGGCGATGCGCACGGTGCGGCTGGTGGCGGCGCAGTCCAACGCCGATGCCGCCCGGCTGGCGCGCATCGGCGCCGATCCGGCGCGGGTGCACGTCACCGGCAATCTCAAGTACGACCTGGCCATTCCGGCCGGCCTGGATGAGCAGGCCGCGCAGTGGCGCGCGCACTGGGGCGCGGCGCGGCCGGTGTGGATCGCCGCCAGCACCCATCCGCCGGAAGAGGCGGCGGTGGTGGCCCTGCACCAGCGCGTGCTGGCGAGGTATCCCGACGCCCTGCTGCTGTGGGCGCCGCGCCATCCCGAGCGCTTCGGCCCCAGCGTCGAGGCACTGGCCGCCGCCGGCCTGTCGGTGGCCACGCGGCGCGGCGAGGGCCTGCCGGGCGCCGGCCACCAGGCCTTCGTGATCGACACGCTGGGCGAACTGCTGTCCTTCTTCGCCGCGGCCGACCTGGCCTTCGTCGCCGGCAGCCTGTGCGACATCGGCGGCCACAACGTGCTCGAGCCGGCGGCGCTGGGCGTGCCCAGCGTGGTCGGGCCGCATACCTTCAACTTCGCCGAGGCCACCCGCCGGCTGCGTGACGCGGGCGCGCTGGTGCAGGCCGCGGATGCGGCGGCGGTGGGCGACGACGTGTTGGCCTTGCTGGGGGATGCCCCGCGCCGCGCGCGGATGGGCGAGGCCGGGCGCCAACAGGTCGGGGAACACGCCGGCGCGCTGGGCCGGACCCTGGACCTGCTGGACGACGTGCTGGCGGGCCGGCGCGCCTAGGCGCGCCGGCCGCGGGGATTACTGCGACAGCGACTCGTCGAGCGCCGCTTCCGCGTCCTGCACCAGCACGCGGTTCACTTCCTGCAGGTCGACCAGGGCGATGGTGCCGGCGGCCTGCTTCAGGCGCAGGGTGTTGACCAGGAAGTCGTGGCGGGCGCGGGCGTATTCGCGCTGCGCCTGGAACAGCGACTGCTGGGTGATCAGCACGTCGACGATGGTGCGGGTGCCGACTTCCAGGCCGGCTTCGCTGGCCTCGTAGGCGGCCTGGGCCGACACCACCGACAGGCGGCGGGCCTCGACCTCGGCCGAACCGGCGCCGAGCGAACGCTGGGCGTTGCGGGTCTGGCGCACCACGGCGCGGCGCTGCTGCTCGAGCTGGTCGGCGGCGGCGTCGCGGTTGTGCACGGCCTGGCGCACGCCCGACTGGATGGCGCCACCGGCGTACAGCGGCACCGACAGGGTGACGCCGACGCGGGTGGATTCGCTGGTGTTGTCGAAGGTGGTGGTGCCCGGCAGCGGCGCGAAGACTTCGTTGTCGCCGTAGCCATTGCCGTCGTTGTAGCTGGCGGTCAGGCCCAGCGAGGGCAGGTGGCCGGAACGCGCGGTGGCGATGTCCTTCTCGGCGGCGGTGACGGCCAGTTCGCGGGCCAGCAGCGACGGGTTGTTCTCCATCGCCACGGCGACCCAGTCCTGGCTGATCAGGTCGGTCGGGTCGGTCGGCTTGTACTCGGCGTTGAGGCCCTTGAGGTTGGCGACCTCGGTGCCGGTGATCTCGGCGAGGGCTTCGCGGGCGTCATCGAGCGCGTTGGCGGCGGCGATGGCGTTGGCGCGGGCGGTGTCGAAGCGGGCGCGGGCCTCGTGCACGTCGGTGATCGGGGCCAGGCCGACTTCCAGGCGCTTCTCGGCCTGGTCGAGCTGGCGCTTCACCGAGCGCTCTTCGGCGCGCGACGAGGCCAGGGTCTCGATGGCGGTCAGCACGTTGAAGTAGGCGGTGGAGACGCGGACGATCAGCTCGTCCTGCGCGGCCTTGTAGTCGGCCTCGGACTGCGCGGCGCGCGCCCGGGCGGCGCTCAGGCGGGTGTAGTTGCCGTGGTCGTACAGGCTCTGGCGCAGGTTCACGCCCCAGCCGCGGCTGGTGTTCTCGCTGGAGGTTTCCGACGGCGGCTGCACCACGGCGCCGAAGGCCTGCGAGCCGGTGCTGTCGGTCTGGGTGCGGCTCCAGCTGACGCTGCCGTCGAGCTGGGGCAGCAGCGCGGCGCGGCTCTGCACCACGCCCTCGCCGGTGGCCAGGCTGCGCGACTCGGCGGCCGACAGCACGGGGTCGCTCTGGCGGGCCATTTCATAGGCTTCCAGCAGGTCGGCGGCGTTGGCGCTGCCGGCGGCGGAAGCCATCAGGATGGCGAAGGTCAGGGGGCGGAGGCTCAGGCGCATGGGGAGGTCCTGTTTTCTAATTTAGAAGGCGAAGTGCGGCGCCGGGGCGGCGCCGTGCAGGTAGGGAACGTCGGTTTCGAACAGGCTTTCGCGGTGGAAGCCTTCGCCGCGGCGGGTGATGCGCAGCGCTTCCTGGACCGGCGAATCGCCGTGGATCACGAACAGGCGGCCGCCGGGCTTGAGCCAGGCGCCGAAGCGCTCGGGATCGGTGGCGACGGCGCCGGTGACGCAGATGGCGTCGAACAGCCGGCCCGGCTGCCAGGCGAAGACGTCGGCGCACTCGAGGCGGACGTTGGTGACGTTGTCGGCGGCCAGCCGCACGCGCACGCGCTCGACGAAGTCGGCGTGGCGCTCGACGCTGGTTACGTCGCGCGCGAGCGCGGCCAGGCAGGCGGTGATGAAGCCCGAACCGGTGCCGATCTCCAGCACTTCGTCGCCGGGCTCGAGGTTCATCGCCTGCAGCATGCGGCCCTCGACCACGGGCTTCATCATCACCTCGCCGTGCTCGAGCGGCAGCGGCAGGTCGGCGAAGGCGAGCTTGCGGTGGCGCAGCGGCACGAAGTCCTCGCGGCGGATCGTCATCAGGGCCTCGAGCACGCGCGGGTCGAGCACGTCCCAGGGGCGGACCTGCTGTTCGACCATCGCGAAGCGGGCCTGCTGGAAATCAATCGGCATGTCGGCTAAATCCTTGAATCGCAAGGGTCGTGATTTTACGCCCCGCCCGGTGTCCGGCGAAAGGCAGGATGCAGGACGAGGAACGGCGGGGGTGTGAAAGCGTTGACCGGAACCGGTCGCCACGTTGCGCCAACAGGATGCTGGCCGGCCGCGGGGCGCCAGTAGTGCCGATAGTCACCGGATCGCCCGACAGGGGAGGCAGGGTTCAGGCGCCATGGCGGCCGGGGCCGTAGGCGCGCAGGAACAGGTCGACGGTGGCCTCCAGGTGCCGCTCGACCCCCGCCGGGTCCAGCGGTTCCTGGCAGCCGCAGGTCAGCTTGGCGTGCTGTTCGCCCTTGAGCAGGCAGAAGAACTGGGAGGCGGCGAGGCCACAGTCGGGGATGTGCAGCTCGCCGGCGGCGTGCTCGGCCGCCAGGAACGCGGCCAGAGCCTCGGTGGTGCGCTTGGGGCCGGCCTCCCAGAACAGCTTGGGCAGATGCGAGTCGTCCGGCAGCTGGCGCGACATCATCCGGTGGATGTTGACCGCGTCCTCGCTGGTGATCAGGCCGAAGAAGGCGCGGGCGATGCGCAGCAGCTGGCCGCGGATCGGGCCCTCGAACCGGGCCACGAACAGGTCGGAGGGCAGCAGGTCCTCGCAGCGGGCCCGCACGGCCTCGACGAACAGCGTGTCCTTGTCCTGGAAGTGGCTGTAGACGGTCAGCTTGGACACGCCGGCGGCCTGGGCGATCGCATCCATGCTCACGCCGTCGTAGCCACGGGCCGGGAACAGGGCCTTGGCGGCGTCGAGGATGGCGGCGCGCTTTTCCAGGTCCTTGGGGCGGCCTGGGGCGGCGGGGCGGGTGGCTCGGGTCATCGCGAGATTATTATTGAACTGGGCGGTTTGGTAAAGATAGTATACCTTCCGGTTCACTAAATCCTGACTCCCCGATGAGCGCCCCCGCCATGATTTCCAGATTCCTCCTGATCCTCGCCGTGCTGGTGCTGGCGGCCTGCGGTAGCGACGAAGCCGCCGAAAGCCCGGCGCGACCGGCGCTGGTGGTGCAGCCGGCCCCGGCCTCGGACGTGCTGAGCGTCTACGCTGGAGAAGTCCGCGCCCGCTACGAGCCGGCGTTGGCCTTCCGCATCGGCGGCAAGCTCACCCGCGTGCAGGCCGACGTCGGACAGGCGGTGAAGAAGGGCCAGGCCCTGGCCGAGCTCGACGCCTCGGACGTGGCGCTGCAGCTGGAAGCCTCCCGCGCGGCGCTGGCGTCGGCGGAGTCCGACCAGGCCCTGGCCAAGTCCGAGCTCGAGCGCTACCAGAGCCTGCTCGATCGCCAGCTGGTCAGCCGCTCCCTGTACGACGCGCGCGTATCGGCGCTGCAGGCGGCCGAGGCGCGCGTGCGCCAGGCCCGCGCCCAGGCCCGCGTGTCCGACAACCAGGCCGGCTATGCCGTGCTGCGCGCGCCGGCCGACGGCGTGATCGCGCAGCGCCTGGTGGACGCCGGGCAGGTGGTCGCCGCAGGCCAGACCGTCTTCCTGCTCGCCGAGAACGGCGACCGCGAGGTGCTGATCAGCGTGCCCGAGCAGAGCGCCGCCGACTTCAGCCCGGGCCGCGCGCTCGCGGTGGAACTGTGGTCGGCGCCGGGCAAGCGCTTGCCGGCAACGCTGCGCGAGATCTCGCCGGCCGCGGACGCCCAGGCCCGCACCTTCGCGGCGCGGGTCAGCTTCGAGGCCGGCGACGCCCGCGTCGAGGTCGGCCAGAGTGCGCGCGTCTACGCGCTGCAGGACGGCGAAGCGACCCTGTCGGTGCCGCTCTCCGCGATCGACCAGAAGGACGGCGAGACCGCGCTCTGGGTGGTCGATCCGGCCACCTCGACGGTGAGCCTGCGCGTGGTGAAGACCGGCGCCTTCGGCGAAACCCTGGTGCCGGTGGTGTCGGGGCTGGACGCGGGCGAGTGGGTGGTCGCCGCCGGCGTGCACCTGCTGCTCGAAGGCCAGCGCATCACGCCGATCGACCGCCAGAACCGGCCGGTCGCGCTGGCGCCCGCCGCCGCGCCCGCCGCGGCGAACTGAGGCCCCGACGCCATGGCTTCCAACTTCAATCTTTCCGAGTGGGCGCTGCGCAACCGCTCGCTGGTGCTCTACGCGATGGTGGTGCTGGCGATCGTGGGCTGGTTCAGCTACCAGCGCCTGGGCCAGTCGGAAGACCCGCCCTTCACCTTCAAGATCATGGTGGTCCGGACCTTCTGGCCGGGCGCGACCGCCGAGGAAGTGGCGCGCCAGGTGACCGACCGCGTCGAGAAAGAGGTCATGGAAACGGGGCGCTACCAGTTCGTGCGCTCGTATTCGCGCCCGGGCGAGTCGCTGGTGATGCTGGCCAGCAAGGACTCGATGGTGTCGCGCGAACTGCCGCAGCTCTGGTACGACGTGCGCAAGAAAGTGGGCGACATCCGCCACACGCTGCCGGCGGGCGTGGTGGGGCCGTTCTACAACGATGAATTCGGCGACACCTTCGGCAACATCTACGCGCTGTCGGGCGACGGTTTCGATTACGCGACGCTGAAGGACTATGCCGAGCGGATCGAGCTGGAGCTGCACCGCGTTCCCGACGTCGGCAAGATCGAACTGGTGGGCCTGCAGGACGAGAAGATCTGGATCGAGCTCTCGAACACCAAGCTGGCCACCCTGGGCGTGCCGCTGGAGGCGGTGCAGCGGGCGATCGACGAGCAGAACGCGATCGCGCCGGCCAGCTTCTTCGAGACGCCGACCGACCGCGTGCAGCTGCGCGTCTCGGGGCGCTTCGACAGCGTCGAGGAAATCCGGAACTTCCCGATCCGCGTCGGCGACCGCAGCTTCCGGCTGGGCGACGTGGCCGAGGTCAGCCGCGGCTTCGCCGATCCGGCGGCGCCGCGCGTCCGCTTCATGGGCGAGAACGCGATCGGCATCGCGGTGTCGATGCGCGCCGGTGGCGACATCATCCGCCTCGGCGACGTGCTCGACACTGAGTTCGCGCGCCTGCAGGAAACCCTGCCGGTGGGCATGACCCTGAAGAAGGTGTCGGACCAGCCGCAGGCCGTGCGCAGCTCGGTGGCCGAGTTCGTGCAGGTGCTGACCGAGGCCGTCATCATCGTGCTGCTGGTCAGCTTCTTCTCGCTGGGCTTCCGCACCGGCCTCGTGGTGGCGCTGTCGATCCCGCTGGTGCTGGCGATGACGTTCGCGGCCATGCACTACTTCGGCATCGGCCTGCACAAGATCTCGCTCGGCGCGCTGGTGCTGGGCCTGGGCCTGCTGGTGGACGACGCCATCATCGCCGTCGAGATGATGGCGGTGAAGATGGAGCAGGGCTACAGCCGCATGAAGGCGGCCGCGTTCGCCTACCAGTCCACGGCCTTCCCGATGCTGACCGGCACGCTGGTGACGGCGGCGGGCTTCCTGCCGATCGCCACCGCGGCCTCGAGCACGGGCGAGTACACGCGCTCGATCTTCCAGGTGGTGACCATCTCGCTGATCCTGTCCTGGATCGCGGCCGTGGTCTTCATTCCCTACCTGGGCTACAAGCTGCTGCCCGATCCCAAGCCGCACGGCGACGGCCCGGCGCATGATCCCTACGCCAGCAAGTTCTACCGCGGCGTGCGGCGCTGGGTCACCTGGTGCGTGCGCCAGCGCAAGACCGTGATCGCGGTGACGGTGGCGGCCTTCGTGGCTTCGATCCTGATGTTCCGGTTCGTGCCGCAGCAGTTCTTCCCGTCCTCGACGCGGCTGGAGCTGATGGTGGACCTGGAGCTGGCCGAGGGCGCCTCGCTGCATGCCACCGAGGAAGTGGCGCAGCGGCTGGAGGCCGAGCTCAAGGGCCGCGAGGGCATCGAAAGCTACGTGGCCTACGTCGGCTCGGGTACGCCGCGGTTCTACCTGCCGCTGGACCAGAAGCTGCCGCAGGCCAACTTCGCCCAGTTCGTGGTGCTCACGCCCGACATCGAATCCCGCGAAGAAGTGCGGCAGTGGCTGATCGGGCTCTTCGACGAGAAGTTCAACGACGTGCAGGCGCGCGTGTCGCGGCTGGAGAACGGGCCGCCGGTGGGCTTCCCGATCCAGTTCCGCGTCTCGGGCGAACACGTCGACGACGTCCGCCGCATCGCCCGCCAGGTCGCCGAAAAGGTGCGCGCCAACGAGGCGGTCACCAACGTCAACCTGGACTGGGACGAGCCCAGCAAGGTCGTGCGCCTGCAGATCGACCAGGCCCGCGCCCGGGTGCTGGGCATCAGCTCGGCCCAGGTGGCGGCCTTCCTGCGCGGTTCGCTGTCGGGCACCACGGTCAGCACCTACCGCGACGGCAACGAACTGATCGAGATCCTGCTGCGCGGCCCGGCGCAGGAGCGCGAGCAGCTGTCGCTGCTGGGCAGCCTGTCGGTGCCGGCCGGCAATGGCCGCAGCGTGCCGCTGTCGCAGATCGCCACGCTGGAATACGGCTTCGAGGACGGCATCATCTGGCACCGCAACCGCCTGCCGACGATCACCGTGCGTGCCGACATCTACGGCGAGAAGACGCCGCCGAGCGTGACCGCCGAGATCCTGCCGACCCTGGAGGAGATCCGCGCCGCGCTGCCGCCGGGCTACCTGCTCGAGACCGGCGGCACGGTCGAGGACTCCAACCGCGGCTCGGCCTCGGTTGCCGCCGGCGTGCCGCTGTTCCTGTTCGCCGTCACCACCCTGCTGATGCTGCAGCTGCGCAGCTTCCCGCGCACGGCCATGGTGCTGCTGACGGCGCCGCTGGGCCTGATCGGCGTGGTGCTGTTCCTGCTGGTGTTCCGCGTGCCCTTCGGCTTCGTGGCCATGCTGGGGACGATCGCGCTCAGCGGCATGATCATGCGCAATTCGGTGATCCTGGTGGACCAGATCGAACAGGACATCGCCGCCGGGCACCCGCCCGCGCAGGCGGTCGTCGACGCGACCGTGCGCCGCTTCCGCCCGATCGTGCTGACGGCGCTGGCCGCGGTGCTGGCCATGATCCCGCTGTCGCGCAGCGTGTTCTTCGGCCCGATGGCGGTGGCGATCATGGGCGGCCTGATCGTGGCGACCGCGCTGACGCTGCTGTTCCTGCCGGCGCTTTACGCCGCCTGGTTCCGCGTGCCGCGCCCTGCCAGGATCTAGCCAGGACGGTCGCGCTGTGAAATGCGGCCGGGATTTTCGTCGTTTACCGGGCCTGAACCCTGGGGTCGGAGGGGGCAGGCTGGATTGGTCCGGCTAGAGCGGGATCACCGCTTGGCCTTGACGGCGACGAGTACGAAGCGTGTGCTCCTGTCTTGATAAAGGCGGGAGGTAACGGCCATGGCTTTGATGAAGACATTCCACGGGTTGGCGGTCACGTTGCTGCTGTGCGCGGGACATGCGTCGGCCAGGGACTTTGATCGTCCGCTGGTTCCCGACAAGGAAACAGCCATTGGGTTGGCTCACGTCATCCTTCAGGCCTATCAAGGCGAGGAGGCATTCAATCGGCTCCTGTCGATCAGGGAGCTTGATGCGTATGACGATGGGGATGCCTGGACGGTCTGTCATTGCCAGGGGGCCGGCGATGTCTCTGAGCTTCATGCGGATTCCATCACGCTGGAGATGCCGATTGGCCTTGAGGTGAGGATTTCCAAGCGCAACGCCGAAGTGCTTGAAATCAATCTGGCCAGGTAGGAGCGGCGGCCAGAACGGCGCGCCCGGGTAATGCGATTTTCGGCCTATGGCGTCCGACTGACGATGCAGGCCCTATCCGGCTCTGGGCAGGGGGAGCCGGCCTCATCAAGCGCGTGCCGAACTGGCCGTTGCGATTCAAAATTGGACACCCAGACCACCTTCCAGACTCCACCGCAGGCAAGCGGTCGACCGGTTCGGTTTCGACCTGAGCCAGGTATTCCCAAGGCGGTCGCTAGCCAGTTGGGCGGCGATCTCGGGCGCTGGCTTTGGCCCCGAGGAATGCGAGACCCGGATTCTTGCGGTGGGCCGTGCCTACCGGCGGTTTTGCGCTGGCGGTTGGCCATTGGCCATGGAACAACGCCACGAGAGGCGGTGATGCCCAGGCGTCAGTCGGCTTGGAATTCCCTTCGAGCATGATCCGGCTCGCACCGGCGCAAGGACGCGAATGGGCTTATGAGTCTCGTGACCGATGCCTTGACTGCCGTTGGACTGCTTAAGGTCCCCGTGGTTTCTGACGCAGCAGATGCATACGCCGAGGTAGCACCCGTTGCATACGAAGGGGTTAGGGAGTATGCATTCACTGGTCCGCACGAGCGTAAAGCCGAGACTGACCAGAAGTGGCGACCGTGGAGAGTTGGAAGTGAGAGTGGTGGCTTGGACCCTGGCCGGGATACTAACGACGATCTTGTCACTAGGCGGTCTCGCTCTGCAGGGCAGCGCCGACGGCCTATTGCCCGAACAATCATCGCAGGTACTGTACCTCGCGAGCCCAGGCATCTCTCCTGGGCGCCCGGATGCCCGCCTGGCTAGCCGTGATGCACCTTCGGCCGGTTCGGGGCGGTCAACAATTTATCCCATTTCCAGAGAGATGATGCTTGAGCGGGTAGTCCGTATCGTCGGAGGGCGTTGCGAGCGAGGCCGTGTACAAGTCAAGACGGGGTTGAATGCTGAGGATTGCAGGAAGTACGTGGAGGCCGCTCGTTACGAGTGTAGCGAGACGTTCTACGCGGCAACTCCCAGCGTGCTTCATGCGAGTTCGGATCATTCTGACGAGATCAGGGTTCTGATTGATTGCCTCTTCCCGCCATATAAGGGCGATTCCCCGCGGTCCCATCTGGCACGCGAAGCTACGGGACTCGGTGAGCGCGTTCATCGAGGCAAATCGGGACAGGTTTAGTGTTTCCACGATATGCCTGCTTTTGGGTGTCGCGCGCGCTGAAGCTACGCTTGGCCGGAACACCCGGTTTCGGATCGGGCCTACGAAGACGAAAGGCTACTTTGGCTCATTCGTGCCTCGTTCGTTGTCAGCCGCTGGCCTGGTGGTGGCTGTCCGTCCTTGGTCGTGGAACAATAGTCTCAGAAGCGGGGGTGCCCAGGCATAAGGCGGGCTGAGAATTACCCTTCGAACCTGATCCGGCTCGCACCGGCGCAGGGAGCTTCGTGGTGCTGGCCCTGTCCGCGCCCCGGCGCCGCCGCTTCGTTCCGCCCCGTCCGGGACCTTGGGAGACGAATCGCACGAATGCCCTTGCTGCCGTAGCGTGCTGAGCGATAAATCTCTTCAGAAATTTCGGCGCGTTACCTGGAGAAAGCGGTTGTGGCAGGTTTTTCGGTTCTACCCGTCGTTTTGTTCACTTCCCTCGGGTACGCATCCGGAGCCACCATTTGTTCTGGCTATTTTGTACAGCTGGTTGGACAAGTGGTGATCAAGCAATGCCGACCGGCAGTCAGGTTTGCTTTCTGGACGGCTGCCATTCTAAATATTTTCCTTCTTGGTCTTGGATCCGTGCTGGTAGTGGCGCTTGTCATTCTGCCCGACGCCGATAAATGGGTCAGTCGAGGCGTGCCTTTTGGCGTCGGGTTGGTGCTTGGCATGGTTTTTTCTTCGCTATTGGCGAAGGTTTCCTTCAAGTACATTCTCGGCATGGCGAAACGGGTTGAAGAATTGGAAAGGTGATCAGCCTCCGTTGTGCAGGGCTGGCGTGTTCAGCACCTGTCTCCTGGCATCACGCTTGGAGCACACTACCGTTGCGGTGGGACTCGTGGAACAATGCCGCCTTGAAGCGGGGGTGCCCAGGCGTCAGCGGGCTGAGAATTACCCTTCGAACCTGATCCGGCTCGCACCGGCGTAGGGAGCTTCGTGGTGCTGGCCCCGTGCCGGCGCCCCGGCGCCGCCGCTTCGTTCCGCCCCGTCCGGGGCCTTAGAGGACGAATCGCATGAATGCCCTGCCCACCGAGCTGCTGCGCCAGGCCCAGCAGCTGTCCGAGTCCGTGACGCGCCCGCTGCCGGGCTCGCGCAAGATCTACGTCGAGGGCTCGCGCCCGGACATCCGGGTGCCGATGCGCGAGATCGCGCTGGACCCGACGCCGCGCATCTACGGCATCCAGGAGCCGAATGCGCCCTTCACCGTCTACGACATGTCCGGTCCCTACAGCGATCCGGACGCCAGCATCGACCTGGGCGCCGGCCTGGCCCCGCTGCGCGCGCCGTGGATCGCCGAGCGCGGCGACTCCTCGCCGCTCCCCGGCCTGAGCTCGGAGTTCGGCCGCGGCCGCGCCGCCGACGCGCGCCTGGACAGCGTCCGCTTCCCGGCCCTGCGCCCGCCGCGCCGCGCCACCGCTGGCGCCAACGTCAGCCAGATGCACTACGCGCGCCGCGGCATCATCACGCCGGAGATGGAGTTCATCGCCATCCGCGAGAACCAGCGCATCGACGCCATCAAGGAAGCCCACCTGCTGCGCCAGCACCCGGGCGAGGCCTTCGGCGCCAGCATCCAGAAGTTCATCACGCCCGAGTTCGTGCGCGACGAGGTCGCCCGCGGCCGTGCGGTGATCCCGGCCAACATCAATCACCCGGAACTCGAGCCGATGATCATCGGCCGCAACTTCCTCACCAAGGTAAACGCGAACATCGGCAACAGCGCCGTGTCCTCGGGCATCGCCGAGGAAGTCGAGAAGCTGGTCTGGTCGATCCGCTGGGGCGCCGACACGGTGATGGACCTGAGCACCGGCAAGAACATCCACGAGACCCGCGAGTGGATCCTGCGAAATTCGCCGGTCCCGATCGGCACCGTGCCGATCTACCAGGCGCTGGAGAAGGTCGACGGCAAGGCCGAGGACCTGACCTGGGAGATCTTCCGCGACACCCTGATCGAGCAGGCCGAGCAGGGCGTGGACTACTTCACCATCCACGCCGGCGTACTGCTGCGCTACGTGCCGCTGACGGCCAAGCGCGTCACCGGCATCGTCAGCCGCGGCGGCAGCATCCTGGCGAAGTGGTGCCTGGCCCACCACAAGGAGAATTTCCTCTACACGCACTTCGAGGAAATCTGCGAAATCATGAAGGCCTACGACGTGACCTTCTCGCTGGGCGACGGCCTGCGCCCGGGGTCCATCGCCGACGCCAACGACGCCGCCCAGTTCGGTGAGCTCGAGACCCTGGGCGAGCTGACCAAGATCGCCTGGAAGCACGACGTGCAGACCATGATCGAGGGCCCGGGCCACGTGCCCATGCACCTGATCAAGGAGAACATGGACAAGCAGCTCGCCGTCTGCGGCGAGGCGCCGTTCTACACCCTGGGCCCGCTGACCACCGACATCGCGCCGGGCTATGACCACATCACCAGCGCCATCGGCGCGGCCATGATCGGCTGGTTCGGTACCGCGATGCTTTGCTACGTGACCCCGAAGGAGCACCTGGGCCTACCGGACAAGAACGACGTGCGCGAGGGCCTGATGGCCTACCGCATCGCCGCCCATGCCGCTGACCTCGCGAAGGGCCACCCGGGCGCGCAGGCGCGCGACAACGCGCTGAGCAAGGCCCGCTTCGAGTTCCGCTGGGAGGACCAGTTCAACCTGGGCCTGGACCCGGAGCGCGCCCGCGAGTACCACGACGAAACCCTGCCCAAGGACGCCCACAAGGTCGCCCACTTCTGCTCGATGTGCGGCCCGCACTTCTGCTCGATGAAGATCACCCAGGACGTGCGCGAGTACGCGGCCAGCCAGGGCGTGGCCGACGAGGCCGAGGCGCTGGAGAAGGGCATGGCCGAGAAAGCGGACGAGTTCCGGGCCCAGGGCGCCCAGCTCTACCGCCGGGACTGAACCGGTTGCGCCACTCGTCGGCCGCCGCCTGCCGGCGGCCGGCGATCCGGGGTTCGGCTCAGCCTTGATTCATGCCCCGACCACCGGCCGCATGCTAGTTTCGAGCCATCCAACCGGGAGGTGCGTCATGTCAGTCTCACGCCTTTGGCAGGCCTTGGCCCTGCTGTCCATGATCCTGCTGGCCGGTTGCGCCACCGGCCCCCGCATCAGCACCGATGCCGACCCCTCGGCCGACTTCGGCAACTACCGCAGCTTCGCGTTCTACAGCCCGCTGGCGGTGGAAACCGACGACTACTCGACGCCCTCGAGCAGCCGCATGAAGGCCGCGGTGCGCCGCGAGCTCGAGTCGCGCGGCTACGTCTACGACGAGGCCTCGCCCGACCTGATGGTCAACATCAACGCCTACGTGGACGAGCGCACCGACGTCTACAGCACTCCGCAGGTGGAAACCGCGCTGTACTACAGCTACCGCGCCCGTTCCTACGTGGCGGTGCCGTACTGGACCAACCGCACCGACGTCTATCGCTACACCGAGGGCACGCTGAACGTGGACCTGGTCGATGCGCGCGAGAAGGCGCTGGTCTGGGAGGGCGTGGCCGTGGGCCGCATGTCCCGCCTGAAGCCGGCCGAGCGCGCGGCGCGGATCGATTCGACCATCGCCGAGATCTTCGCGGAATACCCGCACCGGGCGGCGGCCCGCTGAGGCCCCCGCACCCGCGCAACAAATAAGCCGCCCGATGGGCGGCTTTTTTTTTGCATCCGGACCAAAAAAAGGGGTCAGAGTCATTTATTCGGGCGAGGTTACGACGGTTCGCCGGGGGTGCTGGCCGAATAAATGACTCTGACCCCTTTTTCTGAGGGCGCTCCTACAGGGGCGGGCTCAGAAGTTGAGCTTCTCGGGGCTGGCCTCGAACCGCTCGACCGAGTCCATGATCTCCCGGCGCGCCGCCTCGGCGCCTTCCCAGCCGTCGAGCTTGACCCACTTGCCTTTCTCCAGGTCCTTGTAGTGCTCGAAGAAGTGGCCGATGCGCTCGAGCCAGTGCGGGCTGACCTGCTGGATGTCGTGGATGTGCGAGTAGCCGCCGAACACCTTGTCCACCGGCACCGCCAGCAGCTTGGTGTCTTCGCCGGCCTCGTCCTTCATCTTCAGCATGCCGACCGGGCGGCAGCGGATCACCGAGCCCGGGATCAGCGGCAGCGGCAGGATGACCAGCACGTCCACCGGGTCGCCGTCGCCGCACAGGGTGTGGGGCACGTAGCCGTAGTTGCAGGGGTAGCGCATCGGGGTCGACAGGATGCGGTCGACGAAGATCGCGCCCGTGGCCTTGTCCACCTCGTACTTGACCGGGTCGGCATCCTTGGGGATCTCGATGACGACATTGATTTCGTTCGGCACGTCGCGGCCGGTGGGCACCAGGTCAAGGGCCATGGGGAAACTCCTGCTTTGCCCGGAAAAGGGCGGTGAAGTGGGGGCGCAAAGGATACGGGAAAGGGGTGGAGCCCGCACTCAGCCCCCCCTGCGCATCCCCCTCCCCGAGGCCTTCCCTGTAGGAGCGCCTTCAGGCGCGAAGCTCTTCTCCGAAAAGATTCGCGCCTGAAGGCGCTCCTACAGGGGGGGTGGACGAAGGGGGGTGGACGAAGGTGGGGCTAGGCAGGGGTCGGGCCAGCGGCCAGAATGCGGGCTGGTCCGTCGGAAATCACCGCCATGGCAGCCCTGTCCCTGCTCGAACCCAAGGCCCTGGAACTGCTGCGCATGCTCGACCGCGACCGGCCGGGCTCGTTCAGCGAGTTCGTGCGCATGTTCGTGCACGAGGCCCCGGACCTGGTGCGCCAGATGGAGCAGGCCCACGTGGCCCGCGACACCGACGCCCTGGGCAAGGCCGCGCACTACCTGCGCTCGGCCGCCCTGGCCATGGGCGCCAGCCAGCTGGTGGAGGTTTGCCAGGGCCTGGAACGCCTGGACGACGCCGACATTGCAGCCCCGGCCATGGCCGACAAGTTCAACGAACTGCGCCGCGCCGTCCGCGACTCCCTGATCCTGCTGCTCCAGGAAGTCCCCCAGATCTGACCCCTCCTTTGTAGGAGCGCCTTCAGGCGCGAAGCCCTTCGGCGAAAAGCTTCGCGCCTGAAGGCGCTCCTACAAACCGCCCAAAAGCGAAGCCCCGGTTTCCCGGGGCTTCGTCGTTACTGGCTATCGATCCCGGATCAGAGCATCGGGATCAGCAGCAGGGCCACGATGTTGATGATCTTGATCAGCGGGTTGATGGCCGGGCCCGCGGTGTCCTTGTACGGGTCGCCGACGGTGTCGCCGGTCACCGCGGCCTTGTGGGCCTCGCTGCCCTTGCCGCCGTGGTGGCCTTCCTCGATGTACTTCTTGGCGTTGTCCCAGGCACCGCCGCCGGTGCACATCGAGATGGCCACGAACAGGCCGGTCACGATGGTGCCCATCAGCAGGCCGCCCAGGGCGTCCGCGCCCAGGATAAGGCCGACCAGGATCGGGATGAACAGGGGCAGCATCGACGGGACGATCATTTCGCGGATCGCCGACTTGGTCAGCAGGTCCACGGCCTTGTCGTACTGCGGCTTGCCGGTGCCTTCCATGATGCCCGGGATGTCGCGGAACTGGCGCCGCACTTCCTCGACCACCGCGCCCGCCGCCCGGCCCACCGCCTGCATGGCGAAGGCGCCGAACAGGTAGGGGATCATGCCGCCGATCAGCAGGCCGATCACCACGTTCGGGTTGTCGATCGAGAAGTTCACTTCCTGGCCCGACTCCTGCAGCTTGTGGGCGTAGTCGGCGAACAGCACCAGCGCGGCCAGGCCGGCCGAACCGATGGCGTAACCCTTGGTTACGGCCTTGGTGGTGTTGCCCACCGCGTCCAGGGCGTCCGTGGTCTTGCGGATCTCCTTGTCCATGCCCGACATCTCGGCGATGCCGCCGGCGTTGTCAGTGATCGGGCCGTAGGCGTCCAGCGCCACCACCATGCCCGCCATCGACAGCATCGACGTGGCGGCGATGGCGATGCCGAACAGGCCGCCGAGCTCATAGCAGCCCCAGATGGCCGCGACCACGGCCAGCACCGGCGCCGCGGTGGACTTCATGGACACCGCCAGGCCGGCGATGACATTGGTGCCGTGGCCGGTTTCCGAGGCCTTGGCCACCTGCTGCACCGGGCCGTATTCGGTCGCGGTGTAGTACTCGGTGATCACCACCATCGCGGCGGTCAGGCCCAGGCCGATCAGCGCGCAGTAGAACAGCTGCATGCCGGCGCCATCGGCGAACATGCTGTCGGTGACGAAGTAGAACGCCACCGCCGCCAGCACGCCGGAGACGCCCAGGCCGCGGTAGAGCGCGTTCATGATCTTGCCGCCCTCGCGCACCTTCACGAAGAAGGTGCCGACGATCGAGGCGATGATCGACACCGCGCCCAGCACCATCGGATAGAGCACGCCGGCCCAGCCCCAGGTGGTGTAGAAGATGCCGGCGATCAGCATCGCCGCGATCACGGTGACCGCGTAGGTCTCGAACAGGTCGGCCGCCATGCCGGCGCAGTCGCCGACGTTGTCGCCCACGTTGTCGGCGATCACGGCCGGGTTGCGCGGGTCATCCTCGGGGATGCCGGCCTCGACCTTGCCCACCAGGTCGGCGCCGACGTCGGCGCCCTTGGTGAAGATGCCGCCGCCCAGGCGCGCGAAGATCGAGATCAGCGACGAACCGAAGGCCAGGCCGATCATCGGCTGCAGCGCGGCGTTCACCGCTTCGGCGCTCTGCACGCCGCTGCCGCCCAGGATGTACCAGAAGTAGCCGGCGACGCCGAGCAGGCCCAGGCCGACCACCAGCATGCCGGTGATGGCGCCGCCCTTGAAGCTGACGTTGAGCGCGGTGTTGAGGCTGACCGTGGCCGCCTGCGCCGTGCGCACGTTGGCGCGCACCGACACGAACATGCCGATGAAGCCGGCCGCGCCGGACAGGATGGCGCCGATGGCGAAGCCGATCGCCGTGGGCCAGCCCAGCACCGGCACGAAGCCGATGACCAGGAACAGGATCACGCCGACGATGGCGATGGTCATGTACTGGCGCCGCAGGTAGGCGCCGGCGCCTTCCTGGATGGCCGCGGCGATGGACTGCATCTTGTCGTTGCCGGCCGGCTGGCCGACGATCCATTTCGCGACCACGATGCCGTAAAGGATGGCGATCGCCGCACAGGCGAGCGCGAGGTGCAAACCGTATTGCTCGAACATGTAAACCCTCCCCAGAGTTCAGACACGGAACAAACATAAGCGGCCGATTGGCCGCCTCGCCCGAGTATGTCAAAGGGGGGAGGGGGAAGCCACACGGCCCGGCGGCGGGCATTCCCGCGCGGTCCCGGCGGGTCCCGGCGGCAGCAGGGACAGGTTGATGGCGGCCTGCCGATGGCCGGGGTCGCGGGCCAGGGCGCAGGCGTAAGCGCGTCGCGCGCCGTCGAGGTCGCCGGCCTGTTGGCGGGCCCAGCCCAGGTTGCTCCAGGCCCGGGCCTTGCCGGGCGACGCGGCCACGGTGGCCTGCCAAAGGGCGAGTTCGCTGCGGTAGTCCTCGTTGCGCGCCCGGGTGGCGGTCGCCAGCACCAGCGCCAGCCCCAGCACGCCCGCCGCGGCCAGCCGCGCCCCCACGGTGCTGGCCAGTGCCACCACCACGGCCATCGCCGCCCCGGGCAGCACCAGGTACAGATGACGGTCGTTGGCCAGGTCCAGGCGCGGCACCAGGGACTGGGTCGGCGCCAGCTGCAGCAGGCTCCACGCCAGCGCAAATCCCAGCCAGGGCCAGCGCCGGCGGGAGGCCAGGGCCACGGCGACCGTCGCCATCCAGGCGACGCCGACCCACGCCACGCGCCCGTCCGGGCCGGCGGGCACGCGCAGGTCGGGGTCGATGTTGGTCTGCAGGCCGATGAGGCTGTGCCCGACCAGATGGGAGTAGGCCACGGCCTGCCCGGCCAGCTGGTCCGTCAGCCCGCGCACCTGCAGGCTGGTGGCGAAGAAGCGGTCGTAGCCCGGCCAGGCCAGCGCCGCCACGCCCGCCAGCACCAGCACCACGCCATGGCCACCCAGCCCGCGCAGCGCGGCCAACGGCGACTGCCCGGCGTACCACGCCATCAGCGCCAGCGCGAAAGGCAGCGTGACCGCGGTCTCGCGCACCCCCAGCGCCGCGGCGAACAGCAGCGGCGACAGCAGCTGCACGCCCGCTACCCCGGCGGCCGGCTGCACGCGGCCGTGGGCCCAGAGCGCCGCTAGGTAGAACATCGCCATCAGCGACTGCGAGCGCCCACTCACGTAGGTCACGGCCTCGGTGGCGGACGGATGCAGGGCGAACAGCAGCGCCACGCCCCAGGCGGCCACCGTCGGCTGCGTCAGCCGCGGGGCGAGCCGGACGATCCACTGGCGCGCGACGGCCCAGGCCAGCAGTGCGTTGATGCCGTGCAGGCAGAGGTTGGTGGCATGGAATCCCGCCGCGCCCGCCGCGCGTTCCGCGTCGAGCGCGTAGCTGAGCTTGAGCAACGGGCGGATGCCGGGCATCGACGCCCACCAGGCCGCGAGGCCGTGCACGCGGGGGTTGTCGACGATCACGTGGTAGTCGTCGAAGTGGAAGGGCGCCGACAGCGCCGCTGCATAGGCCCAGGCGACGGCCAGCAGCAGGGCCACGGCCGCGGCGGCGCGTCCGCGCAGGTTCATGGCGAAGGGTGGCGTGACCGTCGGGCGTGGTCGAAGCCCAGCTCCAGCAGCGCCACCGTGTCCCACCAGCGGTCCGGGGCATGCAGCATCACCACCAGGACCTCGTCGTCGCCGCGACGCGCCAGCGCGACCAGGCAGCGGCCGGCGCCGGGCGTGTAGCCGGTCTTGATGCCGAGCGCACCGTCGAACTGCAGCAGCAGGGCGTTGGTGGTGTCCATCGCGAAGTCGCGGCCGCCCGGGCTGCGGAAGCCGACGTGGGTCCTGGCCACGGTGCCGGCGATCCGCGGCTGCGCCATCGCCACCCGCGCCAGCCGCGCCAGGTCGCGGACGCTGCTGGCCTGGCCGGGCGCGTCGTGGCCGCAGGCATTGGCGAAGCGGGTGTCGTGCAGGCCCAGCGTCGCGGCGCGGGCATTCATCATCGCCACGAAGCTCGCCAGGTCGCCGCCGTGCCAGTCGGCAAGCGCGCGGCAGGCGTCGTTGGCCGAGCGCACCAGCATGGCGTCGAACAGGTCGGATGCACGCATGCGTTCGCCCGCCCGCAGGCCGATGCGCGAGCCGGTGGCGCGCGCCGCGGCGTCGCTCACGGCGAGGGTCTGGTCCAGGTCCGCCGACTCGGCCAGCAGCAGCGCGGTCATCAGCTTGGCCAGGCTGGCCATCGGCAGGCGCTCGTCGCTGGCGCCGGCCCAGACCGGCTGGCCGTTGACCTCGACCCAGTAGGCGCGCGCGACGTCCGGGAAGGCATTGGCCGGCGGCGCCGCGCGCGCGCCCGCGCCGACCAGGCCCAACAGCAGGGCCAGCGCGAGCCAGCGCACCGGATCAGTCCTCGCCGGTCAGCTTGTCCTTGGCGTCGCGCAGGCGATCGCGCCAGGACGGCTTCTTCGGCGCGTCCCCGGCGGCCGGGGTCGCCGGGGTCGCCGCGGGCACCGGGCTGGCGGCCCCGGCGTTGCGCTGCTGCAGCTGGCCGCCGGCGTAGCGGCCGCAGAAGTTCGCGTACGGCGAGGCGCGCATCGCGGTGTAGTCGCGACCCGCGCAGTGCGCGGCCGCCGCGGCCTGGGCCTGCGCCGGGCAGCTGGCGACGACGAATTCGGCCTCCGTGCGCGGATCGGCGCTGGCGCAGGCCTTGGCCACCAGGTTCGGGCAGTACTCGGTGAGGAAGGGATAGTCGCGGCTCTTTTCCGCCATCGGGCAGGCCTTGGCCAGGGCAGCCGGACGCGGCGTGCCGCAGGCGGCAAAGGCGTCCCAGAAACTGGTCAGGCCCGGCGACTGCCTGAGCATGTCGTCGTTGGTGCGGATGAACGCCGGATTCACCGACTGCGCGAGCATGGCGCTGCAGTAGCGCGGCTTGTAGCTGGCGCAGACCGCGTCGGCGCCGGCGAAGCTCTGGAAGGCCAGCGGTGACGGCTGCCGCAGCAGGTCCTCGCAGGTCTTGGCCATCATCGCCTGGCCCTGGGCCTGGGGGGATTCGGTGGCGTAATTGCAGTCGCGGATCTTCTTGCCCTCGAACTGCATCGTCATGTCGACCGACTGGCCTTCCATCTTGCCCTGCATCTGCATGCGGCCGCGGTAGGCGTCCGGACCCAGGCGTTCGAACTCGCCGCGCCCGGTCATCGCGTTGTCGCCGCGGCAGGCCATGTCGAAGCTGGACGTGTTGCCGACGACGCGGAAGTTGCTGACGGTGCAGTTCTCGTCGTGCGGCACCATCTTGTCGCTGGCCTGCTCCTTCGGCCCGCAGACCTCGACCGTGGAGGCCGGCATGGAAAAGGGCATGCCCGCCATCTCCACCTTCGAGGTGACGCGATAGAGGTTGCCGCTACCCGCCTGGGACCAGGCGGCGCCCGCGGACGCCAGGCCGAGCGCGGCGGCCAGGACGAGGAAGGGTTGGATCGGTTTCACGGGACTCTCCGGGAACGGGGTGGGCCAAGGGGTGCGTATGCTCCCAGCGGCCTTTCGTTCCCGGATGTGCCGGCGGTCACCGTGCCATCCGGCCGGAGGGCACGGCCTCGGGATCAGCCGTAGGGCGGGAGCTTCTTCGCCACGGTCGACAGCTTGAGACGAACGTAATCCGGCAAGCCGTCCGGCCGGTACGGCGGCGGCGCCTCGCCCCGCACCAGGGGCTCGAGGTACTGCCGGCAGGCGGCGGTGATGCCGTAGCCGCTGCGGTCGATGAAGCCCTTGGGCATGGTCTTTTCGCGATTGGCGATGCGCGCCACGGGGGCCGCCTCGACCTTCCAGCGGTAGGGCTTGTGCGAGGTGCGCACGATCACCGGCATCACGCCGTTGCGGCCTTCCAGCGCGTAGTCGACCGCGGCCTGGCCGACGGCCAGGGCGTGCTCGAGGTCGGTCTTCGACGCCAGGTGCCGGGCCGAGCGCTGCAGGTAGTCGGGAACGGTCCAGTGCACCTTCAGGCCCAGCTTGTCCTTCACCGTGGCGGCGACCAGCGGACCCACGCCGCCCAGCTGCGAATGCCCGAAGGCGTCCTTGCCGGCGCCGGCGTCGGCCACGAAGCGGCCGTCGGCGTGGCGGATGCCTTCGGACACCACCACCACGCACCAGCCGACCTTCTTCACCACGTCCTGGACCCGGGCCAGGAACTTCGCCTCGTCGTAGGCGACCTCGGGGAACAGGATGACCTGGGGCGCGGCGTCCTTGCCGGTGGCCGCGAGGCCCGCGGCCGCGGCCAGCCAGCCGGCGTGCCGGCCCATCACTTCGTAGACGAAGACCTTGGTCGAGGTGTCGGCCATGGCCGCCACGTCCAGCGCCGCCTCGGCCACCGAGACCGCGGTGTACTTGGCCGCCGAGCCGAAGCCCGGGCAGCAGTCGGTGACCACCAGGTCGTTGTCGACCGTCTTGGGCACGCCGATGCAGGTGAGCGGGTAGCCGGTGGCGGCCGCCATCCGCGACAGCTTCAGGGCCGTGTCGGCCGAGTCGTTGCCGCCGTTGTAGAGGAACCAGCGCACGTCGTGGGCGTCGAAGACGTCCAGCAGCCGCTGGTACTTGGGCTGGTCCTCCTCGAGCGACTTGAGCTTGTAGCGGCAGGACCCGAAGGCCCCGCCCGGGGTATGGGCCAGGGCCCGGATCGCGGCCGGGGACTCCCGGGAGGTATCGACCAGGTCCTCGCGCAGGGCGCCGAGGATGCCGTTGCGGGCGGCCAGGACCTTGACCTTGCGGCCGCGGGCGGCCTGGATGACCGCGCTGGCGGTGGCATTGATGACGGCGGTGACCCCGCCGGACTGGGCGTAGAGGAGCGTTCCTTTGCTCATGGCTTTTTCCTGCTTTTCATTGACTTGGACCGGCCCGGCCAGTAGCGTTTCCACATTCGCACGGCCAGTCAGCGGCCCCACTATAGCCAAACGGGGTGAGGACGGCGCCGTGCGTCCTTGTTTATAGGGGTTTTGAAGCATGCGACTGGTTCTCCTCGGCGCGCCCGGCTCGGGCAAGGGCACGCAGGCTTCGCGCCTGCGCGAACACCTCCAGGTGCCGCACATTTCCACCGGCGAGCTGCTGCGCGCCGCGGTCAAGGCCGGCACGCCCCTGGGCCTGCAGGCGCAGGCCGTGATGGCGGCCGGCGAGCTGGTGTCCGACCAGATCGTGCTGGGCATGCTCGAAGAGCGCCTGACCGCCGGCGACACCGGCAACGGCTTCATCCTCGACGGCTACCCGCGCAACCTGGCCCAGGCCAATGCGCTCGACGCCCTGCTGGCCCGCCTGCAGCAGCCGGTCGACATCGCGGTGCAGCTGGACGTGGACACCGAGCTGCTGATCGAGCGCCTGGCCGGCCGTGCCCAGGCCGAGGGCCGCGCCGACGATACCCCGGAAGCCGTGCGCAACCGCCTGAACGTCTACAACCAGGCCACCGCGCCGGTGGTCGACTTCTACCGTAATTCGGGCCGCCTGGCCTGCGTCGATGGCGTGGGCGCGATGGACGCGGTGCTCCAGCGCATCATCGAAGTGCTGGCGCCGACGCCCGACATCGGCTGAGCGCCGCCGCGGTTCGCCGCGGCCCGCGCATCGCACGCATGAAACTGCACATCCTCGGCATCTGCGGCACCTTCATGGGCG
>NZ_DASTNG010000043.1:0-58970 GCF_035721105.1 Arenimonas sp.
TACAGAGCCGCCCGAGGCGAACGCGTCACCGAGCCAGAATCCGTGTTCGGCGGAAATCGCGTTGGCGATGTCGGAGAACGTCGCCGTGCCCTTGTCCGCCGCGACCACCAGGTACGGGTCGTCGCCATCGTGGCGGACCACGTTCGCCGGATGCACGACCTTGCCGTCGACCAGGTTGTCGGTGATGTCGAGCAGGCCGTTGATGAAGCGCTTGTAGCAGGCGATGCCCTCGGCCAGCTGGGCGTCGCGGTCGCCGCCCACCGGCGGGCGCTTGACCACGAAGCCGCCCTTCGAGCCCACGGGCACGATGACGGTGTTCTTCACCATCTGCGCCTTCACCAGGCCCAGCACCTCGGTGCGGAAGTCCTCGCGGCGGTCGGACCAGCGCAGGCCGCCGCGGGCCACCGGACCAAAGCGCAGGTGGACGCCCTCCACGAACGGCGAGTACACGAAGATCTCGCGATAAGGCCGCGGCTTCGGCAGGTCGGGGACCAAGGCCGGGTCGAACTTGAAGCTGATGTAGTCGCGGTGCGCGCCGTCCTTCTTCTGGTAGAAATTGGTGCGCAGCGTGGCGTTGATCAGGGTCATGTAGCCGCGCAGGATGCGGTCGTCGTCGATGCTCGAGACCGCGGTGTCGAGCAGGATCTCGAGCGCGTCGGTGCAGGCGTCGATCTGGGCGTTGCGGTCGAGCGCGCGCGCCGCGGCGATTTCCTGCGGGATGGTGTCGAGCGCCTGGCGGCGCTCCTTGGGCAGCAGCCAGGCGATCTGGTCGTGCAGCGCCTTCTGGCCGGCGGCGTCGAGCGGCTGCTCGCGGCCGGGCTCGAAGCGGGCGGCGAACAGTTCGTACAGCAGGCGCGCGATCACCGGGTAGCGCTGCAGCGTCTCTTCCATGTACGGCTGCGAGAACGGCACGCCGGTCTGCAGCGCGTACTTGGTGTAGCCGCGCAGCATGGCGATGTCGCGCCATTCCAACCGGGCGCTGGGCAGCAGGCGATTGAAGCCGTCGTTCTCGGCGGCGCCGCGCCAGACTTCGGCGAAGGCCTCCTCGAAGGGCTTGCGGGCGGCGTCGACGTCGATCTCGCCGTTCAGCGGCTGGACCTCGAAGTCCTGGATCGACAGGCGCTCGCCGTCCACGTCGATGACGTAGGGATGTTCGGTGAGGATGCGCAGGCCCAGGTTTTCCATCACCGGCAGCACGTCCGACAGCGCGATGTCGCTGCTGCGGCGGATGAGCTTGAAGCCGAGCTGGTCGCCCGCGCGGTAGAAGGACACGCGCTGGTCGTCCGGGCCGGTGAGCTCGGCGGCCTGCACGACGTCGGCGGCGGCGATCTGCGGGCTGACCTTCTCGACGTAGCCCGCCGGCAGGCTGCGGCCGTAGCGCTGGAACAGGCGCAGGCCCTGCTCTTCGCCGAGGTCGCGGACCAGGGTCTCGCGCAGCTCGTCGTGCCAGTCGCGGACGATGCGGGCCAGCTCGGCCTCGAGCTTTTCCTGGTCGAAGGCGACCTTGCAGCCCGCCTTCGGGCGGATCACCAGGTGCAGCTGGGCCAGCGGCGACTCGCCGATCTGGACGCTGTGGTCCAGGCGCTCGCCCTGCAGCTCGGCCATCAGCAGCGCTTCGATGCGGTGGCGGATGCCGGTGTTGAAGCGGTCGCGCGGGATGTACACCAGCGCCGAGAAGAAGCGGCCGTAGCGGTCGCGGCGCAGGAACAGGCGGGTGCGGGCACGTTCCTGGAGACCCAGGATGCCCATCGCGGTGCGCTGCAGCTCTTCGGCGCTGGACTGGAACAGCTCGTCGCGCGGCAGGGTCTCGAGGATGTGGCGCAGCGCCTTGCCGCTGTGGCTGTTGGGCGCCAGGTCGGACGAGGCCATCACGAACTCGTGGCGCTGGCGCACCAGCGGGATTTCCCACGGGCGGCGGTTGTACGCGCTGGAGGTGTACAGGCCGAGGAAGCGGTGCTCGCGCACGGCGCGGCCGGCCTCGTCGAACACCAGCACGCCGATGTAGTCCATGTAGCCCGGGCGATGCACGGTGGCGCGGGCATTGGTCTTGGTCAGGATCAGCGCATCCAGGCGCTGGCCCGGGGCGAGGTCGCCGGCGGCCAGGCCTTCGACCGGGCGCGGCTGCACCAGGTGGTCCTTGCCGCGCAGCATGCCCAGGCCGCTGCCCTGCACCGCGCCGAGCTTGCGGTCGGTGACCTGGTATTCGCGGTAGCCCAGGAAGGTGAAGTGGTTGTCGGCGGCCCAGCGCAGGAAGGCCTGCGCCTCGGCGCGGCCGGCGGCGTCGACCGGCAGCGGGCTGGTCTCGAGCTCGTCGGCGATGCGCACCATCTTGTCGCGCATGGCCTGCCAGTCGCCGACCGCTTCGCGCACGTCCGACAGCGCCGCCAGCAGGGCCTTCTCGATCGCCTGCATCACGTCGGCGTCGGCCTGGCGGTCGATCTCGAGGTACATCATCGACTCGGGCAGGCCCTGGCCGACGTCGAGCAGCTGGCCGGCCGCGTCGCGGTGGATGGCGAACACCGGGTGCGCGATCTGGTGCAGCGAGGTGCCGAACTGCGACAGCGCCATGCGCACCGAGTCGACCAGGAAGGGCATGTCGTCGTTGACGATGCGCACCACGGTGTGGGTGCTGTCGAAGCCGTCGCTGGCCAGCACCGGGTTGAACACCGACAGCTTGGGCGCGCCGGGGCGGCGGTCGCGGCAGAAGCCTAGGAACGACTGCGCCACCAGGGCCCAGTCGCGGGCCGGGCGGCTGGCCAGTTCATCCTCGGGCAGCCGGGCAAAGAAGCCGCGGGTGAAGCGCTCCAGCAGGGTCCGTTCGGCGGCCGGCAGGCCGGCCGGCAGGGCCGCGATGACGGCGTCGAGGGTGTCGGCGGAAGCCAGGGCGTGGGCGTTCATTGACCGCGTTCTCGCAGGGCGTGATTAAAGTGCGAAATTGTAGCCCTGCCCCACCGTTCCGGCCAGCCAAGAAACAGGCAAAAAGAAGCCCCGCTTCAGCGGGGCTTCGGGTACGCCGGCGTACGGATCGCGGCTCAGCGCAGGCCGGTCTCGTTGCGGGCGATGACCAGGCGCTGGATCTCGCTGGTGCCCTCGTAGATCTCGGTGATCTTGGCGTCGCGGAAATAGCGCTCCAGCGGCATTTCCTTCGAATAGCCCATGCCGCCGTGGATCTGCAGCGCCTGGTGGGTGATGTACATCGCGGCCTCGGACGCGGTGAGCTTGGCCACCGAGGCCTCGGTGCTGAAGCGGCCGCCGACCTTGTCGGCCTCGGCCTTGGCCCAGGCGGCGCGCAGGGTCAGGATCTCGGCCGCGTCCAGGCGGCACTTCATGTCGGCGATCTTGGCCTGGATCATCTGGAACGAGCCGATCGGCTGGCCGAAGCTCTTGCGCTCCTTCACGTAGGCCACCGACGCCTTGTAGGCGGCCTTGGCCAGTCCCACGGCCTGCGAGGCGATGCCGATGCGGCCGGCGTCGAGCACGCCCATGGCGATCTTGAAGCCCTCGCCGTCCTGGCCGACCACTTCATCGGCGCTGGCGACGTAGTCCTGGAACTCGATCTCGCAGGTGGCCGAGGCGCGGATGCCCAACTTGGGCTCGGTCTTGCCGCGGTGGAAGCCCGGCTTGGCGGTGTCGATCATGAAGGCGGTGATGCCCTTGGCGCCCTTGGACGGATCGGTGATCGCGAACAGGATGATGTACTTGGCCACCGGGCCCGAGGTGATCCAGCTCTTCTTGCCGTTGATGACGTAGCTGCCGTCGGCCTGCTTGACGGCCTTGCAGCGCATCGCGGTGGCGTCGGAGCCGGACTGCGGCTCGGTCAGGGCGAAGGCGCCGATCTCGCGGCCTTCGGCGATGGCGCGCACGTACAGCTGCTTCTGCGCCTCGGTGCCGAACTTCAGGATGCCGTTGCAGAACAGCGAATTGTTGACCGAGACGATGGTGGAGTGGGCGCAGTCGGCCTCGGCGATCTCGATCATGGCCAGCACGTAGCTGATCGGGTCCATGCCGGCGCCGCCGTATTCGGCCGGCACTTCGATGCCCATCAGGCCGTTCTCGCCCAGGGTCCGGATGTTCTCGAGCGGGAATTCGCCGGTGCGGTCGTGGTGCTCCGCGCTCGGGGCGATCTTCTCCTGCGAGATGCGCCGGGCCACGTCCTGGATCATCAGCTGCTCTTCGGTGAATCGGAAGTCCACGGCAGGTCCTCGGTATCAGTACGGGAAAGTACGCGATTGTAGCGGCTCGCCCGCCCCCGCACAGGTCCACGGCGCGTGAAGCGCGGCACGCGGCGCCTTGACGCCCTCCGGAAGCCGGCCTAACCTTCCATATCTTTGAATCCGGATGAAAGGATAAAGCCATGGATCTCGACGCCTGGTCGGCCTGTTTGAAGGTCCTGGCCGATCCGACCCGGGTCCGGCTGCTGGCCCTGCTCGAGCGCGAGGAGCTGACCGTGGCCGAGCTGTCCGGCATCACGCGGCTGGCCCAGCCGCGGGTCTCGACCCACCTGGCCCGCCTCAAGGAAGCCGACCTCGTGCGCGACCGCCGCGCCGGCGTGTCGGCCTACTACCGCTTCAACGCCGAATCGCTGGACCCCGCCGAGGGCCGGCTGTGGGAAGCGCTGCGCGACAGCACCGACGACCCGCTGCTGCGCCAGGACGCCGAGCGCCTGCCGGCGGTCCTGGCCACCCGCGCCAGCGACCAGAACTGGGCCGACTCGGTGGCCGGCGACATGGAGCGCCACTATTCCCCGGGCCGCACCTGGGAAGCCCTGGCCCGCTCCACCCTGCCCCTGCTCGAGCCGGGCGACGTGCTCGACGTGGCCTCGGGCGACGGCGTGCTGGCCGAACTGCTGGCCCCGCACGCCCGCCGCTACGTCTGCGTCGACTCCAGCGCCCGCGTGGTCGGCGCCGCCCGCGAGCGGCTGCGCAAGTACCGCCACGTGGAGGTGCTGGAAGGCGACATGCAGGCCCTGGATTTCCCCGCCGGCCAGTTCGACCTGGTGCTGCTGATGCATGCGCTCACCTACGCCACCAAGCCCGGCCAGGCCATCGCCGAGGCCGCGCGGGTGCTGCGCCGCGGCGGCCGCCTGGTGGCCACCTGCCTGGGCAAGCATGAGCACCAGGCCGCGGTGACGCCCTACGGGCACGTCAACCTCGGCTTCACCGTGAAGGACCTGCGCAAGCACGCCGAGAAGGCCGGCCTCGAGGTCACCGTCTGCGAGCCGGTGACGCGCGAGAAGCGCCCGCCCCACTTCGAAGTCCTGACCCTGCTGGCGCGCAAGCCGTGAAGACCCTCCCCTGGCACAACCCCGCGCGCACCGAGCGCCTGCTGGCCGCGCTGGCCGAACGCATCCTGGTGATCGACGGCGCGATGGGCACCATGATCCAGCGGCATTCGCTGGACGAGGCGGCCTATCGCGGCGAGCGCTTCGCGCAAGGATACGACGGACTTCGTTTTTCCGAAGGGCACCAGCACGGTCCCGACTGCGGGTGCGGTTCCGACCTCAAGGGCAACAACGACCTGCTGACGTTGACGCAGCCGGACATCATCGCCGGCGTGCACCGGGCCTACCTGGCCGCCGGCGCCGACCTGGTCGAGACCAATACCTTCAATTCCACCGTCGTTTCCCAGACCGACTACAAGCTCGAGCACCTGGCGGCCGAGCTCAACCGCGAAGGCGCGCGCCTGGCCCGCGCCTG
This sequence comes from Arenimonas sp., assembly GCF_035721105.1. GTDB lineage: Bacteria > Pseudomonadota > Gammaproteobacteria > Xanthomonadales > Xanthomonadaceae > Arenimonas. The sequence goes on from NZ_DASTNG010000043.1 coordinate 5,697, forward strand.
CTGCGATGCGTTCGAAGCGGCCGACCCCTCGCGCCCGCGCTTCGTCGCCGGCGTGCTGGGCCCGACCAGCCGCACGGCCTCGATCAGCCCGCGGGTGGAGGACGCCGGCTACCGCAACATCCACTTCGACGAGCTGGTGGCCAACTACATCGAGGCCGGTCGCGCCCTGGTCGAGGGCGGCGCCGACATCCTGATGGTCGAAACGGTGTTCGACACGCTCAACGCCAAGGCGGCGCTTTACGCGCTCGAGACGCTGTTCGAAGAACTCGGCGCGCGCCTGCCGGTAATGGTGTCGGGCACCATCACCGACCGCAGCGGCCGCACGCTGTCGGGCCAGACCGCCGAGGCCTTCTGGTACTCGCTGCGCCACGCCCGCCCGCTGTCGATCGGCCTGAACTGCGCGCTGGGCGCGCGCGACCTGCGCGCGCACATCGACATGCTGTCCCAGGTCGCCGACACCCACGTCAGCTGCCACCCGAACGCCGGCCTGCCCAACGCCTTCGGCGGATACGACGAGGGCCCGGAGGAAACCGCCGGCGTCCTGCGCGAGTTCGCCGAGGCCGGGCTGCTGAACCTGGTGGGCGGCTGCTGCGGCACCACCCCCGAGCACATCGCGGCGATCGCCCGGGCCGTGGCCGGGCGGCCGCCGCGGGCCATTCCCACGGTCGCGCCCTGCACCCGCCTGGCCGGGCTCGAGCCCTTCGTCATCACGCCCGACACCAACTTCGTCAACGTCGGCGAGCGCACCAATGTCACCGGCTCGATCCAGTTCAAGAAGCTGATCCTGGAGGGCCGCTACGACGAAGCCCTGGCCGTGGCCCGCCAGCAGGTCGAGAACGGCGCCCAGGTCATCGACGTCAACATGGACGAGGGCATGCTGGACGCCGAGGCCGCCATGGCCCGGTTCCTGAACCTGATCGCCGCCGAGCCCGACATCGCCCGGGTGCCGGTGATGATCGACAGCTCGAAGTGGAGCGTGATCGAGGCCGGCCTGAAGTGCGTGCAGGGCAAGGCCATCGTCAACTCGATCTCGATGAAGGAAGGCGAGGCCGCCTTCCTCGAGCACGCCGCCAAGGTCCGCCGCCACGGCGCCGCGGTGGTGGTGATGGCCTTCGACGAACAGGGCCAGGCCGACACCTTCGAGCGCAAGGTCGAGATCTGCTCGCGGGCCTGGCACCTGCTGGTCGAAAAGGCGGGCATCCCGCCCGAGGACATCATCTTCGACCCCAACATCTTCGCCATCGCCACCGGCATCGAGGAGCACGACGGCTATGCCGTGGCGTTCATCGAGGCGGCGGCCGAGCTCAAGGCGCGCTTCCCGCTGAGCCACGTGTCCGGCGGCGTGTCGAACGTGTCGTTCTCGTTCCGCGGCAACAACGCGGTGCGCGAAGCCATCCATGCGGTGTTCCTGTACCACGCCATCCGCGCCGGCATGGACATGGGCATCGTCAACGCCGGCGCGCTGGCGCTGTACGACGACATCGACCCGGCGCTGCGCGAGGCGGTCGAGGACGTGGTGCTCAACCGCCGCGCCGACGGCACCGAGCGGCTGCTGGCCGAGTCCGAGAAGCACAAGTCGAAGAAGGGCGAGGTGCGGGCCGAGGACCTGGCCTGGCGCGAGGCGCCGGTGGCCGAGCGCATCAAGCACGCGCTGGTGCACGGCATCGACAAGTTCGTCGAGGCCGACACCGAGGAGGCCCGCCAGGCCGCCAAGCGCCCGCTGGACGTGATCGAAGGCCCGCTGATGGCCGGCATGAACGTGGTCGGCGACCTGTTCGGCGCCGGCAAGATGTTCCTGCCCCAGGTGGTGAAGTCGGCGCGGGTGATGAAGAAGGCCGTGGCCATCCTGATTCCCTACATCGAGGCCGAGAAGGCGCTCAACGGCGACGCCGGCAAGCCCAAGGGCAAGGTGCTGATGGCCACGGTGAAGGGCGACGTGCACGACATCGGCAAGAACATCGTCGGCGTGGTGCTGGCCTGCAACAACTTCGACGTCGTGGACCTCGGCGTGATGGTGCCGGCGCAGGTGATCCTGGACCGCGCCCGCGAGGAGAACGCCGACATCATCGGCCTGTCCGGCCTGATCACGCCTTCGCTGGAGGAGATGAGCCACGTCGCCCGCGAAATGAAGCGGCAGGGTTTCGACATCCCGCTGCTGATCGGCGGCGCCACCACCTCGCGCGCGCACACCGCGCTCAAGATCGACCCGCACTACGGATCGCCGGTGGTGTGGGTGAAGGACGCCTCGCGCGCGGTCGGCGTGATGCAGTCGCTGCTGAGCGAGGACCTGCGCGCGCCCTTCGTGGCCGCCAACGAGGCCGACTACGCCGAAGTACGCACCCGCCACGCCAACAAGGGCGACGCCAAGCCGCTGATGGCGCTCGAGCGCGCGCGGAGCAAGAAATTCGACGGCGGCTGGGCCGGCTACACGCCCCCTGCCCCGCGCCAGCCGGGCCTGACCGTCTTCGACGACTACCCGCTGGCCGACCTGGTCGAGGTGATCGACTGGACGCCGTTCTTCCAGACCTGGGAGCTGGCGGGCCGCTACCCGGCCATCCTCGACGATGCCGTGGTCGGCGCGCAGGCGCGCGAGCTACACCGCGACGCACTCGCCATGCTCGACCGCATCGTCGCCGAGCGCTGGCTGACCGCCAAGGGCGTGGTCGGCCTGTGGCCCGCGAATTCGGTGGGCGACGACATCCACCTGCACGCCGAGGGCGGCGATGCGGTGCTGCACTGCCTGCGCCAGCAGGCGGAGAAGCCCGACGACCGGGCCAACTTCTGCCTGGCCGACTTCGTGGCGCCGCGCGACAGCGGGCGCCAGGACTGGGTGGGGGCATTCGCCGTCACCGCCGGCCTGGGCATCGAGCCGCACGTGGCCCGCTTCGAGGCCGACCACGACGACTACAACGCCATCCTGCTCAAGGCCCTCGCCGACCGCCTGGCCGAGGCCTTCGCCGAGCGGCTGCACCAGAAGGTGCGCACCGACCTGTGGGCGTATGCGCCGGACGAGGCCCTGGACAACGAGGCGCTGATCCGCGAGCAGTACCGCGGCATCCGCCCGGCGCCGGGCTACCCGGCCTGCCCCGAGCACAGCGAGAAGGCGACGATCTTCCGGCTGCTCGACGCCGAGCGCCACACTGGCCTGTCGCTGACGGAAAGCTTTGCGATGTATCCGGCGGCGGCGGTCAGCGGCCTGTACTTCGCGCATCCCGGCAGCCAGTACTTCGTCGTCGGCCGCCTTTCGCGCGAACAGGTCGCCGACTACGCCCGCCGCAAGGGCGTGCCGCTGCACCAGGCCGAACGCTGGCTCGCCTCCAACCTGGACTACGACCCCGAATAACCGCTGTAGGAGGGCCTTCAGGCCCGAACCACTTCGCCAAAAAGTCCATAAAAAAAGGGGTCAGAGTACATATCAGTTTCAAACGGATATGTACTCTGACCCCTTTTTTTGCGGCGGGTTTGGGTTACCAGACGAGGTCGTCGGGCACCTGGTACTGGGGGTCGGCGTAGGGGTCTTCGCCCGCCGGCGCATTGGGATCGACGCGCAGGGCGACCGCCGGGGCGAATACCTTCTCGGCCTCGTCGAGCAGGGCCGCGGTGACCAGAAGGTAGCGACCGTCGAGCTGCAGCACGCCCAGCTCGCCGGCGTTGAGCTGCCGGAGCTGGTCGGCGTTGACGTGGATGCGCTTGATCTTGCCGCCGTAGGGGAAATGGCGGGCGATGTCGGCGTCCTTGTCGTTCAGGCCCTGGTCCTTCACGAGTTCGGCCAGCCTGGCCTTGGCCTCGCGACGCAGGCGGGCCTCCTCCTGCTTCACGCGCTCGGCCTCGATGCGCTCTTCCTTTTCCTTCTGGGCGCGGATGGCGTAGGCCTTGGCCAGGTCGATCTCTTCCTGGCTGCGCGGCTTGCCGCCGCGGCGTCCTTCGCCCGGCTTGCCCGGCGGACGCGGGCCGCGCGACTCGCCCGGCTTGGCGCCGGGACGCGGGCCGCGGGATTCGCCGGGCCTGGCGCCGGGACGCGGGCCGCGCGGTTCGCCGGGCTTGCCGTCCGGACGCGGGCCACGCGCTTCACCGGGCCGGCCGTCAGGACGCGGACCGCGCGACTCGCCGGGCCGGCCGCCGCGACGCTCGCCAGGCTTGCCGCCGGGCCGGCCGTTGCCGCCCTCGCCCGGGCGACCGGCACCCGCCGGTTTGCGCTCCTGCCGCGGCTCCGGCTCGGGCGCCTTGAAGCCCAGCCCCATCAGTTTCTCGCGCAGCGAATTGCTCATGCCTGGATCGTACTCAGTAGTGGGGCGGAGGCGGCTCGACGCCGGGATCGGCGTACAGCAGGCCGCGCAGTTGCTTGAGGTCGCCCAGGGCCCGGACCAGCTGCTCGCTGGTGCGCGCCGACTCCATGCGCGCCTCGGCCAGCGCGTCGCTGAGCTCGGACAGCGTCAGCTCCTGGAAGGCCACGCGCGACTCGAGTTCGGTGATGCGGTCCTCGAGGCTGGGACCGGCGGAAGACGCCTTGAACATGTCGTGGACCTCAGTCTCGCCGCAGGGTGCGGCCGCGGCCGATGCCATAGTAGGCCAGGCCGGCGTCTTCGACGGCATCGGGGGAATACAGGTTGCGGCCGTCGAAAACGACGCGCGCGCGCAGCTGCCCCGCCATCGCCGGGAAATCCGGGCTGTTGAAGGCCTTCCATTCGGTGACCAGCACCAGCGCATCGGCGCCGGCCAGCGCGGCCTCGGGCGTGTCGCAGAAGACCAGGTCGTCGCGCGCGCCGAAAACGCGGCCCGCTTCGTCCATCGCTTCCGGATCGTGCGCGCGCACGCGGGCGCCGGCGGCCCAGAGCTGGGCCAGCAGCGTGCGGCTGGGCGCTTCGCGCATGTCGTCTGTGTTGGGCTTGAAGGCCAGGCCCCAGACCGCGAAGGTCTTGCCGGCCAGGTCGCCGCCGAAGTGGCGCGCGATGAGCTCGAACAGCTTGCCCTTCTGGGCGTCGTTCACCGCCTCCACGGCCGACAGGATCCGGGCCGGGTAGTCGTGCTGGCGGGCGATGCGCTCGAGCGCCTGCACGTCCTTCGGGAAGCAGGAGCCGCCGTAGCCAGGGCCCGGGTAGATGAAGTGGTAACCGATGCGCGGATCGGAGCCGATGCCGTGCCGGACCATTTCGATGTCGGCGCCGACGCGCTCGGCGATGTTCGCCATTTCGTTCATGAAGCTGATCTTGGTCGCCAGCATGGCGTTGGCGGCGTACTTGGTCAGCTCGGCCGAGCGCTCGTCCATCACCACCACGCGATCGTGGTTGCGGTTGAACGGCGCGTACAGGCGACGCAGCTGCTCGACCGCGCGCGGGCTGCGCGAGCCGACGATGATGCGGTCGGGGCGCATGCAGTCGTTGACCGCCGCGCCCTCCTTCAGGAACTCCGGGTTGGAGACCACGTCGAAGGCGATGTCGGCCCCGCGCGCGGCCAGCTCGGCGGCGATGGTGGCGCGCACCTTGTCGGCGGTGCCGACCGGCACGGTGGACTTGTTGACGACCACGGACGGACGCGCCAGGTGCCGGCCGATGGTGCGGGCGACCGCCAGCACGTACTGCAGGTCGGCGCTGCCGTCCTCGTCGGGAGGAGTGCCGACCGCGATGAAGAGCGTGTCGCCGTGCGCGATGGCCTCGGCGGCATTCGTGGTGAAGGCCAGGCGGCCGGCGCCGTGGTTGGCGCGGACCATGGGCTCCAGGCCCGGCTCGTAGATGGGGATGACGCCGCGGTTGAGGCCGTCGACCTTGGCCTCGTCGATATCGACGCAGACCACGTGGTTGCCGACCTCGGCCAGGCAGGTGCCCGTGACCAGGCCGACGTAGCCGGTACCAAAAACAGTGACTCGCATGCCTTTCCCCTACGGTCCGCGGCGGGGCCGGGACCGGGTGTCGCGCGGCCGGTGGCCGGCCGCGCGAGTTTCCGCCAACTTCGTTACTTGACGATTTCCAGCAGCTCGACCTCGAAGGTCAGCATCGAGTTCGGCGGGATCGGGCCGCCGCCGCTCTCGCCGTAGGCCAGCTCGGCCGGGATCCAGAAGGTGTACTTGCTGCCGACCTTCATCAGCGCCACGCCCTCGGACCAGCCCGGGATGACCTGGTTGAGGCCGAACTCGGCCGGCTCGCCGCGATCGTAGGAGCTGTCGAACACGGTGCCGTCGAGCAGGGTGCCCTTGTAGTGCACCTTCACCACGTCGGTGGCGGCCGGCTGGTCGCCGTTGCCTGCGCGCACCACTTCGTACTGCAGGCCGGATTCGGTGGTCTGCACGCCCGGCTTGTCCTTGTTGGCGGCCAGGAACTCGGCGCCCTTGGCCAGGTTCTCGACCGCGGCGGCGGCGGCCTTGGCGGCGGCCTGCTCCTGCATCTTGGTGGTGAAGGCCTGCTGCACCTCGATCATCTGCTCGTCGGTGAGCTTGGGCTCGGCGCCGTTGAAGTGGGCGATCATCGCCTCGGTCATCACTTCGATGTCCAGGCTGTCCTTGATCGGCGACAGCGACTTCGCCATGTCCAGGCCGATCATGTAGCTGACCTGCTTCTTCTCGGTCTCCTGGCCTTCGATGCCCGCGACGACGGCCGGCGCCTCTTCGGCGGCGACGGCGGCCGGGGCGGTGGCTTCATCGGCTTCGGGCTTCTTGCAAGCGCTGAGGGAGAGCACCAGGCTGGCAAGCACCAGCGGCGCGGCGTAACGCAGGGCGGAATTCATTGCGTAAAGACTCCTGAGGGGGCGGGCCGGAACGGCGCGTCGCGCGCTATTGTCGCGGTGCGCGGCCCGAACGGCAATGCGGGGGCGCGAAACGGTTCAGGCAGCGCCGGACGCCAGCGCGGCCAGCGCCAGCGCATGGCAGGCCACCACCGCCAGACCCAGGCCCAGCCGCAGGCGCCGGAACGCCGTGGGCGCGGGCAAGGCGTCGCCGCGCGCGTCCCAGGCGCCGGCGAGCACGTAGCCCGCGGCCAGCGCCGCCAGCGCCGGGGCCGGCGGCAGCAGGCACCACGCGGCCCACGCCCAGAGGCTGGGCACCACCGCGCGGACGTATTGGCCCGCGCCCGCGCCCGCGGCCAGGGCCCGGCCCCAGCGAACGCCGCCGAGGAATGACAGGATGGCCAGTGAGTAGGCGAGGAAGGCCACCAGCGCCTGCGCGCGATACCCGGGCAGGAAGGCGGCGCCGGCCAGCGCCAGGAAAGGCAGGACGCCGGCCCAGCCCAGCCACGGGGCGGCCGGTGCCATCGGCGGCGTGTCTTGGGATGTCCCGGTCATGCGGTCCTCACGAAGTGCGGAGTGGAATGAAAGCCATGGAAACCATCGAAACCCTCGCCCGGCTGCGCGCCCGGCACCCGAGCCCGCCGCCGGCGGGCAGTCCCGCCGAAGCCGAGGCGCTGGCCCGCTTCGCGCGGTTCTTCTCGAGCTTCGCGCCTGACCGGGTGGCCACGCTGTTGCCGGACACCTACGCCGAGGACGTGTATTTCAACGACACGCTCAAGGCGATGGAAGGCCGCGCCGCCCTCGCCCACTACCTGCGCGACAGCGCCGAAGCGGTCGAATCGTGCCGGGTCGAGATCCTCGAAACCACGCGTACCGCCCACGACGAGCACCTGGTGCGCTGGACGATGATGATCCGGTTCAAGAAGTTCCGGCGCGGCGTCGACACCTGGACCGTCGGCATGAGCCACCTGCGTTTCGATGCCGACGGCCGCGTGGTCTACCACCAGGACTACTGGAACGCGGCCGAAGGCCTGTTCCAGCACATCCCGGTGATCGGCACGCTGATCAACGCGGTCAAGCGCCGGCTCTGAAGCCGGCGCCCGCCGTCCTCAGGCCTTGGGCGCCGGCTTCGCGGGCGCCGGCTGCGCCAGCAGCTTCTCGATCTCGGCCACCAGCTTCGGGTCATCGGGCTTGGTGCGGCTGCCGAAGCTCGCGACCACCTTGCCGTCGCGATCGATCAGGTACTTGTGGAAGTTCCAGCCCGGCGCCTCGCCGGTCGCTTCCGTGAGCTCGACGTACAGCGGATTTGCACCGGCGCCGCGCACCTGCACCTTCTCGAACATGGGGAACTTCACGCCATAGGTCAGCGTGCAGAACTCCTGGATTTCCTCCTCGCTGCCCGGCTCCTGTCCCATGAAATCATTCGACGGGAAGCCCAGCACCGCGAAGCCCTGGTCCTTGTACTTGGCGTACATGGCCTCGAGGCCTTCGTACTGCGGCGTGAAGCCGCACTTGCTGGCGGTGTTGACCACCAGCAGCACCTGGCCGCCGTAGGCCTGCTGCAGGTTCACCGTTTCCTTGCCCGCCAGCTGGCGGAAATCCCGGTCCAGCAGCGATTCGCCCGCCAGGACGGGGGTGGCGGCCAGCAGGCCGGCCATCGCGAGACTTGCCCAGATCTTCATTTGACGCCCTCCACCGGCCCATGCCGGGTCTATGCCATCAGTTTGGGCGCTTTCTTGTGCAGGAGGTGTTGACAGGTCTTTTTGTAGTGTTATAGTTACCTACAACACCTATCCAATACGTCACCAAGACGGGAGGCGCCATGTACGCCAAGTTCAAGACCAACCTGATCGGACTCACCGTGGCCCTGGGCTTCGTCCTGGTCGGCTACGGGTTCGGCGAGCCGCCCACGGCCAGCCAGTCCCTCGACGTGTCCCCGGACACCCTGGCCCAGGCCGACGAGGCCACCCCCGGCCCGGCCCGCCGCGGCGCCCTCAAGCACCAGCTGGCCATGCCCTACGTTTCGATCGCGGCCCTGCTGCCGCGCCAGGAGTCCTGAGATGACCATCGCCTGGAATGACAGCGCGCCGATCTACCGGCAGCTCAAGGACAAGGTGGTGGCGATGATGCTCGACGGCGACCTGAAGGCGGGCGAAGCCCTCCCCTCGGTCCGCCAGATCGCCGCCGAATACCAGCTCAATCCGATCACCGTCTCCCGCGCCTACCAGGAGCTGGCGGACGAAGAACTCGTGGAAAAACGAAGGGGACTTGGCATGTACGTGACTGATGGGGCGCGCGAGAAACTCCTGGCCTCCGAGCGCGACCGCTTCCTGAAGGAAGAGTGGCCGCTGGTGGTCGAGCGGATCCAGCGACTGGGCCTGGACTTCGGCAAGCTGATGGAACGGGCCGACAAGGAGGGCAAGTAATGAGCGCCGTCATCTCCGCACGCAACCTCAGCAAGCGCTACAAGGGCAAGGCCGCCGTCGACGGGATCAGCTTCGACATCCCCGCCGGCCGCATCGTCGGCCTGATCGGGCCCAACGGCTCGGGCAAGACCACCACCCTCAAGGCGGCCCTGGGCCTGGTGCCCTTCGAGGGCGAACTGAAGGTGCTGGGCAAGGACCCGCGCGGCCAGCGCGACGAACTGATGCAGGACGTGTGCTTCATCGCCGACGTCGCGGTGCTGCCGCGCTGGCTGAAGGTCAAGGACGCCGTCGACTTCGTGGCCGGCGTGCACCCGCGCTTCGACCGCAAGAAGGCCGAGGCCTACCTGGCGCACACCAAGCTGGGCCCGAACATGCGGGTCAAGGAAATGTCCAAGGGCATGATCGTGCAGCTGCACCTGGCGCTGGTGATGGCCATCGACGCCAAGCTGCTGGTGCTCGACGAACCCACGCTGGGCCTGGACATCCTCTACCGCAAGCAGTTCTACCAGAACCTGCTCGAGGACTATTTCGACGAACAGAAGACCATCGTGGTCACCACCCACCAGGTCGAGGAGATCGAACACATCCTCACCGACCTGATGTTCATCCGCGAGGGCCGGATCGTGCTCTCGGCGACGATGGACGAAGTGGGCGAGCGCTTCACCGAGGTCATGGTCAACGCCGACAAGGCCGAGGCCGCCCGGGCGCTCAAGCCGATCGATGAACGACAGGTGTTCGGCAAGGCCGTGATGCTCTTCGACGGCATCCCGCGCAGCCAGCTCGCCGAATTCGGCGAAACCCGCAACCCCGGCATCGCCGACCTGTTCGTCGCCACCATGAAGGGAACCTACGCATGAACACTTTCAAATGGCTGCTCAAGCGCGAGTACTGGGAGCACCGGGGCGGCTTCTTCTGGGCCCCGATCGTCTCCGGCGCCATCTTCCTGCTGCTGACCGTGATGGCGATCATCGCCGGCGAAAGCGTCCGCCGCGCCGCTGACGACGGCGGCGAGAAGCTGACCATGAACGGCGTCGAGCTGCGCCAGCTCACCGAGACGCTGTCGCCCAAGGAAATCGCCGAACTGGGCGGCGGCCTCGACCTGGGCACGCTGATGTCGGGCACCTGGCCCTTCATCGTCCTGGGCTTCGTGGTCTTCTTCTACTGCCTCGGCGCGCTGTTCGACGAGCGCAAGGACCGCAGCGTGCTGTTCTGGAAGTCGCTGCCGCTCTCCGACGGCCGTACCGTCCTGTCGAAGGTGGCCAGTGCCCTGGTGCTGGCGCCGGTGATCGCCACGGCGGCCGCGGTGGTGACGTCGCTGGGCTTCCTGGTGATCCTGAGCATCTATGTCCTGTTCCACGGCGGCAACCCGCTGTCGCTGATCTGGGGCCCGGCCAGCCCGCTGACCATCGCCCTGCACCTGGTCGCCGCCCTGCCCGTCTACGCCGCCTGGGCCCTGCCCACCGTCGGCTGGCTGCTGCTGGTCTCGGCCTGGGCGCGCAGCAAGCCCTTCCTCTGGGCGCTGCTGGTCCCGGTGTTCGCCGGCATCCTGGTGACCTGGTTCGACGTGATGGAGCTGTTCGGCCTCAAGGCCAGCTGGTTCTGGCAGCACGTGGTGGGCCGCCTGCTGCTGGGCACCTTCCCGGGCATGGACATGATCTACCTCGGCGCCAACGACCCGGCGATGCAGAACTTCAACCCGGACGGCCCGCAGGACATCGTGGCGCTGTTCTCGGCCCAGAACCTCTGGGGCAGCTTCGCCACCCCCGACCTCTGGATCGGTGCCGCCGCCGGCGTGGCGATGATCTTCGGCGCGATCTACTTCCGCCGCAGCCGCGACGAGGGTTGATGCCACCCCCCCCCCGGGCGGGAGGCCAGTGCCTCCCGCCCGTTCTACTTACCGGAGCCCGACATGTCCCGATCCCGTTCCCTCCTCCTCGCTTTCGCCCTGGCCCTGGCCTTCACCGGCTGCTCGGCAGGCGATGACCGCGACACCGAAAGCGCCGGCGGCTTTGCCGGCATGGCCCAGCAGGCCGCCGACGAGATCCGCGAGGAGATGGCCACCGAAGACATCGACCTGGGCCGCGGCGCCAACGACGAACCGGCCGCCAAGCTCACCCCGCAGGGCGACCTGGTCATCGGCGGCGAGAAAGTCGCCATGACCGACGAGCAGCGCGCCGTCGCCCTCGAATACCGGGCCGCCCTGGCCCAGGTCGCCGAGACCGGCGCCCGGGTCGGCCTCCAGGGTGCCGCCCTGGCCGGCGATGCGCTGAAGCTGACCGCGGCCGCCGCCCTGAGCGGCAATGCCGACACCGTGGAAAGCCAGCTCAAGGACCAGGTCAGCAAGCTCGAGACCGAGGCGCGGGCGCTTTGCGACACGCTGCCGGACCTGATGGCGAAGCAGCAGCGCTTCGCCGAAGCCGTGCCGGCCTTCGTGCCCTACGCCAACATGGACCAGGACGACCTCGAGAAGTGCATGGACGAGGCGCGGGACGCGCCCTGACCCCGGCGGGGCCGGTTCAGCCGGCCCCACCCCCCGGCTTGCCGTGGATGCCGCCGCGCGCCAACAGCGCGGGATCCAACATCCGGCGCAAGTCCTTCTCCGGCAGGCCGGTCGCCTCACGGGCCACGTCCAGCACCGGCCGGCCCTCGCGATAGGCCTGCTTGGCGATCGCCGCGGCCTTCTCGTAGCCGATCACCGGATTGAGCGCCGTCACCAGGATCGGATTGCGGTCCAGCGCCTCGCGCAGCGCCGCCTTGCGCACCGTGAACCCGGCGATGGCGGCGTCGGCCAGGTGCCGCGCACCGTTCGCCAGCAGCCCGATGGACTGCAGCAGGTTGTGCGCGACCACCGGCAGCATCACGTTGAGCTGGAAATTGCCGCTGGCCCCGGCGACGGTCACCGTGGCGTGGTTGCCCATCACCTGGGCGCAGGCCATGCACACCGCCTCCGGGATCACGGGGTTGACCTTGCCCGGCATGATGGAGCTGCCGGGCTGCAGCGTCGGCAGTTCGATCTCGCCCAGGCCCGCCAGCGGCCCGGAGTTCATCCAGCGCAGGTCGTTGCCGATCTTCATCAGCGACACCGCCAGCACGTTGAGCTGGCCGGACAGCTCGACCGCGCCGTCCTGGCCGGCGATGCCCTCGAACAGGTTGCCGGCCTGGACGAAGCGCGTGCCGCCCAGCGACGACAGCGCCGCCGCGACCGTCCGGCCGAAGCGCGGGTCGGCATTGATGCCGGTGCCCACCGCGGTGCCGCCGATCGGCAGCCGGCGCAGGCGCTTGAGGCTGTCCTCGATCCGCTCGAGGTTGCTGGCCAGCTGCGCCGACCAGGTGCCCAGCTCCTGGGCCAGGGTCAGCGGCATCGCGTCCATCAGGTGGGTGCGGCCGGTCTTGGTGACCTTGCCCAGGCCGCGCGCGCGGCGGTCGAGGGTGGTGCGCAGGTGCCTGAGCGCCGGCAGGAGCTGTTCGCGGCAGGCCAGCACGGCGGCGACCTGGATCGCGGTCGGCACCACGTCGTTCGAACTCTGCCCCATGTTGACCTGGTCATTGCCGTGCACCGGCTTGCCCAGCCGGCGCGAGGCGAGCGTCGCGATGACCTCGTTGGCATTCATGTTGCTGGAGGTGCCCGATCCGGTCTGGAACACGTCCACCGGGAACTGGCCGTCGAGGTCACCGGCGGCCACCTGCAGGGCGGCGTCGCGGATGGCCGCGGCCACGCCCTTCGGCAGGTGGCCCTGGCGGGCGTTGGCCTCGGCGGCGGCGGCCTTCACCAGGCCCAGGGCGCGGATGAAGTCGCGCGGCATGCGCAGCCCGGAGATCGCGAAATTCTGCACGGCGCGCTGGGTCTGGGCGCCGTAGAGCGCCTCGGCCGGGACCTGCAGTTCGCCCAGGCTGTCCTTCTCGGTGCGGGTCTTGCTGGCCATGGCCGACTCCTTGCGATCAGGCCCCGAGCATACCGCGCCCCTGTAGGAGGGCCTTCAGGCCCGATGCTTTTCGGCGGAAAGCTTCGGGCCTGAAGGCCCTCCTGCAGGGGAGCGGGTAGAATGGCGGCCTTCCCCGCCTCGCCGAGCCCGCCGATGTCCGACCCTGCCCTCACCGCCCTGTCGCCGCTGGACGGCCGCTACGCCGCCAAGGCCGAAGCGCTCCGGCCGATCTTCTCGGAGTACGGCCTGGTCAAGGCCCGGGTGCGGGTCGAGGTGGAATGGCTGCTGGCGCTGGCCACCGAGCCCGGCATCGTCGAGCTGCCGGCCTTTGGCGACGCCGCCGCCGGCCGCTTGCGCGCGCTGGCCGCCGGATTCTCGGTCGCCGACGCCGCGCGGGTGAAGGAGATCGAGCGCACCACCAACCACGACGTCAAGGCCGTGGAGTACTTCATCAAGGAGCGCCTGAAGGACGACGCCGAACTGGGCCCGGCGCTGGAGTTCGTGCATTTCGCCTGCACCAGCGAGGACATCAACAACCTCAGCTACGCGCTGATGCTGCACGAGGCCTACACCACCGTCGTCGCCCCGAAGACCTGGGACGTGGTGGAAAAGCTGCGCGCCATGGCCCACGAGCACGCCGCCCTGCCCATGCTCTCGCGCACCCACGGCCAGACCGCGTCGCCGACCACCGTCGGCAAGGAAATCGCCAACGTCGTCGCCCGCCTGCAGCGCCAGGTCGCGGTGATGCACGGTATCGAATTCCCCGGCAAGATCAACGGCGCGGTCGGCAACTACAACGCCCACGTGGTGGCCTACCCGGAAGTGGACTGGCCCGCGCTGGCGCAGCGCTTCGTCGAATCGCTGGGCCTGGACTTCAACCCCTACACCACCCAGATCGAGCCGCACGACGGCATCGCCGAGCTCTGCGACGCCCAGCGCCGCATCAACACGGTGCTGGTGGACCTGTGCCGCGACGTCTGGGGCTACATCTCGCTGGGCTACTTCAAGCAGGCGGTGAAGGCCGGCGAAGTGGGCAGCTCGACCATGCCGCACAAGGTCAACCCGATCGACTTCGAGAACGCCGAAGGCAACTTCGGCCTGGCCAACGCCCTGCTCGGCCACTTCAGCGAGAAGCTGCCGATCAGCCGCTGGCAGCGCGACCTGACCGATTCGACCGTACTGCGCGCGCTCGGCACCGCCTTCGGCCACTCGATCATCGCGCTCGACGCGCTGCAGCGCGGCCTGGGCAAGCTCAGCGCCAACCCCGAGCGCCTGGCCGCCGACCTCGACGCCGCATGGGAAGTGCTGGCCGAACCGGTGCAGACCGTGATGCGCCGCCACGGCCTGCCCAACCCCTACGAGCAGCTCAAGGCCCTCACCCGCGGCCAGGGCATCACCGCCGACTCCATGCGCGCCTTCATCGAATCCCTCGACCTCCCCGCCGACGCCAAGGCCCGACTGCTCGTGATGACCCCGGCCAGCTACACCGGCCACGCCGCGTCGCTTGCCCGGGACATTTGATTTTTTGCCACGGATGAACACAGATGAACACGGATTTTTTGACTGAGTCTGTGCTTGTCTGAAGCTCGACGCCTTCGCTCTCCTGACCGATCTGCTCTTATCAGTGTTCATCCGTGGCTAAAAAAATCCTCCCCAGTTACCCGATCGAAGTCACCGGTTCGCCGGAGTTGCCGCTGGGCATGGCGCCCGAGGTGTTCCTGCGGGACTACTGGCAGAAGCGTCCGCTGCTGGTGCGTGCGGCGTTCCCGGGCTTCGTGTCGCCGATCAGCCCCGAGGACCTGGCCGGGCTGGCCTGCGAGGAAGCCGCATTGGCGCGGGTGGTGCTGCACGACCGCAAGCGTGATCGCTGGGAGCTGCGCACCGGGCCCTTCAGCGAGGAATCCTTTCCCAAGCTGCCGAAGCAGGACTGGACCCTGCTGGTGCAGGACGTCGACAAGTGGGACATGGACATCCGCGCCCTGCTCGACGCCTTCCGGTTCCTGCCGGCCTGGCGCCTGGACGACGTGATGGTCAGTTTCGCCGCGCCGGGCGGCTCGGTCGGCGCCCACGTCGACCAGTACGACGTCTTCCTGCTGCAGGCCCAGGGCCATCGCCGCTGGCAGATCGACGCCCGCCCCGGGGCACCGCGCGATTTCCGGCCGGACGTCGAGCTCAAGCTGCTCAGCCGGTTCACGCCCGACCACGACTGGGTGCTGGCGCCGGGCGACATGCTTTACCTGCCGCCGGGCGTGCCCCACCACGGCGTCGCCGAGGACGCATGCCTCACCTTCTCGGTCGGCATGCGCGCGCCCTCGCAGGCCGAGCTGATGGTCGACCTGGCCGAAGAGCTGGCGGCGGCCCTGCCCGAGGAGGCCCGCTACGCCGACCCCGACCTGGCCCTGCCCGCCGACCCCTGGGAAATCGACGAAGCCGCCTTCGGGCGCGTGCGGGCGGCGCTACGGGACCTGCAGACGCTGGACGAAGCGGCGCTGCGGCGCTGGTTCGGGCGCTTCATCACCCAATACCGCGCCGCCGGTGAACTGGGCCGCCCGGCCCGCCCGCCCCGCCTGGACGCGATCGAAACCGAACTCGCGGCGGGCGCCCGCCTGCTGCGCCACCCGCATGCCCGCCACGCCTGGGCCCGGAACGGCAAGCGCGCCTGCCTGCACGCCAATGGCCTGTCGCTGCCGATGGGCGTGGCCGCCGCTCGCCGGCTGGCACGCGCCGACGCGCTCGAGGCCGCCGACCTGGCCGCACTCGATGCCTCCGGCCGTGAAGCGGTGGAAAGCCTGGTGGCGGCGGGCCACTATCAGCTGGTCAAACCCAAACGCCGCCGGTGACGCCATGATCCCGACCGAGTTCCGCATCGACCCCGCCGACTACCAGGCCGACTTCCAGGACCTGCGTTCGGTCCGCGAGACCGTGTTCGTGCTCGAACAGAACGTACCGGTCGAGGAGGAATGGGACGAGCTCGACCCGCGCTGCCACCACGTCATCGCCCGCGATGCCCACGGCCAGCCGATCGGCACCGGCCGGCTCACGCCCGAACACAAGATCGGCCGCATGGCCGTGCTCAAGCCCTGGCGCCACAAGGGCGTCGGCGACGCCCTCATGGTGGCGCTGATGAACCAGGCCCGCGGCCTGGGCTGGACCGAGGTCAGCCTCAACGCCCAGGTCAGCGCCGAGGCCTTCTATGCGCGGCACGGCTTCCAGCCCTACGGCGAACGCTTCATGGAGGCCGGCATCGAGCACCAGGCCATGCGCCGGGCGCTGGAGCCGCTGGCCACCCCGGACCGCTCGCCGGCCCGCCCGCGCGGGCCCTCGGTGCCCTCGGTGGAGTTCGACGCCCTGGGCGAGGCGACCGAGGCCACCCTCGCCATCGTCCAGGCCGGCCGGCGCGAGCTGCGCCTGTTCAGCCGCGACCTCGACCCGGTGCTGTACAGCCAGCCGGCCGTGCTCGAAGCCTTCAAGCAGTTCGCCATCGCCGGCCGCGGCGGCGTGGTGCAGGTGATCGTGCTGGACCCCGCCGCGGTGCAGGGCCAGGCGCACCCGCTGCTGGGCCTGGCCCAGCGCATGACCTCCGTGTTCCAGTTCCGCACGCCCACCGACGACGTCGACCTGCAGTACCCCTCGGCCTTCCTGGCCAATGACCGCGACGGCTACCTGTTCCGCGCGCTGGGCAGCCGCTGGGAAGGCGACTGGAGCCCGGCCAACCCGGCCCGCACGCGCCAGCTGCTCGAACACTTCGGCCGTGTCTGGGAGCGCTCGCGCCCCTGCAGCGAGTTCCGCGCACTGGGCATCTGAGCCGGCCCCGGGCCCGGTCCGCGGACCGGGCCAGACCCAACGCAGGCTGACCACGGCCCGGATCGGGTTCTAAACCCCCGTCACGCCAGCTATAATCGCGGACCTCGTCGGCGCCCGCGCCGGCTGCCCGACATCCCATTCCATCAATCACTTACCTGCCATTGCGGCGGGCCAGGCCAGGGTCGTGGACAGTCTGATCAAGCAGTTTAAGCAGACCTCTCAACTTGCCGGCGGCAACGCCGCCTATATCGAAGACCTGTACGAGCAGTACCTGGTCGATCCCGACGGCATCCCGTCCACCTGGAAAACCTACTTCGACGGCCTCAAGGGCCGGGAAGCCGGCGACGTCCCGCACTCGGCCGTGATGGCCAGCGTGCAGGCGGCCGCCAAGGCCGGCAAGCACGCCGGCGGCGGCATGGACGACGAGGCCGCCCGCAAGCAGGCGGCCGTGGGCAAGCTCATCACCGCCTACCGCTCCCGCGGCCACCTCGGCGCCAAGCTCGACCCGCTGGGCATGATGGCCAAGAAGGACGCGCCGGACCTCGAGCTCGCCTTCCACGGCCTCACCGACGCCGACCTGTCGAGCGAGTTCACCGCCGACACCTGGTTCACCGAGAAGAAGTTCAAGCTGGCCGACCTGCTGGCCAAGCTGCGCGCGTCCTACTCGGGCAGCATCGGCGCCGAGTTCATGCACATCGCCGACGCCAGCCAGCGCCGCTGGATGCAGCAGCGCCTCGAGGGCGCGGCCGGCAAGTACGGCTTCAAGGCCGAAGAGAAGAAGCGCCTGCTCGAGCGCGTCACCGCCGCCGAGGGCCTCGAGCGCTACCTGCACACCGCCTTCGTCGGCCAGAAGCGCTTCTCGCTGGAAGGCGGCGACGCGCTGATCCCGCTGATGGACACCCTGATCCAGCGCGGCGGCGGCGACGGCGTGCGCGACGTGGTGATCGGCATGGCCCACCGCGGCCGCCTGAACGTGCTCGTCAACACGATGGGCAAGCCGCCGCACAAGCTGTTCGACGAGTTCCGCGGCCAGTTCGAGCACAACGACGACCCGGCCCACTCGGGCGACGTGAAGTACCACATGGGCTACTCGTCCAACGTCGCCACCTCGGGCGGCCCGGTCCACCTGGCGCTGGCCTTCAACCCGTCCCACCTCGAGATCGTCGACCCGGTGGTCGCGGGCTCGGTGCGCGCGCGCCAGATGCGCCGCGAGGACGGCAAGCGCCAGCAGGTGCTGCCGGTGCTGGTGCACGGCGACGCCGCGTTCGCCGGCCAGGGCGTGATCATGGAACTGTTCCAGATGTCCCAGGCGCGCGGCTTCGCGGTCGGCGGCACGGTGCACGTGGTCATCAACAATCAGGTCGGCTTCACCATCAGCCGCCAGGACGACGCCCGCTCCACCTACTACTGCACCGACCCGGCCAAGATCATCGGCGCGCCGGTGCTGCACGTGAACGGCGACGACCCGGAGGCCGTGGCCTTCTGCGCGCAGATGGCCTTCGACTACCGCAAGGAATTCGGCCGCGACATCGTCATCGACCTGGTCTGCTACCGCCGCCACGGCCACAACGAGGCCGACGAGCCGGCGGCCACCCAGCCGCTGATGTACAAGAACATCCGCGCCCGCAAGACCACCCGCGAGCTCTACGCCGACCAGCTGGCCGCCGAGGGCGTCATCGACGCCGCCGGCGCGAAGGCGCTGGTCGACAGCTACCGCGACAAGCTCGACAACAACGTCGTCACCACCGAACTGGCCCAGGTCGGCCCCGACCCGTTCGCGGTCGACTGGTCGCCGTGGCTCGACGGCAAGCTGTCCGACAAGGTCGACACCGGCCTCAAGCGCGCGGCGCTCGACGGCCTGGCGCAGCGCATCAACGTGCTGCCGGAAAAGCTCAAGCTGCACGCCCGCGTCGCCAAGATCTACGAAGACCGCCTGAAGATGGCCGCCGGCGACCTGGCCATGGACTGGGGCTTCGCCGAGAACCTGGCCTACGCCACCCTGCTGGCCGAGGGCTACAAGCTGCGCCTGGTCGGCCAGGACGCCGGCCGCGGCACCTTCTTCCACCGCCACGCGGTGCTGCACGACCAGGCCACCGGCGAGGCGCACATGCCGCTGCGCGCGCTGGCGGCCAACCCCGAGCACGTGATGGTGATCGACTCGCTGCTCAGCGAGGAAGCGGTGATGGCCTTCGAATACGGCTATGCCACCGCCGAGCCGGGCACGCTCAACATCTGGGAAGGCCAGTTCGGCGACTTCGCCAACGGTGCCCAGGTGGTGATCGACCAGTTCATCACTTCGGGTGAGTCGAAGTGGGACCGCCTCTGCGGCCTGGTGCTGTTCCTGCCGCACGGCTACGAAGGCCAGGGCCCGGAGCACAGCTCGGCGCGCCTCGAGCGCTTCCTGCAGCTGTGCGCGCTCGACAACATCCAGGTCTGCACCCCGACCACGCCGGCGCAGATGTTCCACATGCTGCGCCGCCAGATGCTGCGCGGCACGCGCAAGCCGCTGGTGGTCATGACCCCGAAGTCGATGCTGCGCAACAAGCTGTCGGTGTCGACGCTGGACGAGCTGGCCAAGGGCGGCTTCCAGACCCTGATCCCGGACAGCACCGCCAAGGACGCCAAGAAGGCGCGCCGGGTCGTCGTCTGCGGCGGCAAGGTCTACTACGACCTGGTCGAGGCCGTCGAGGCGAAGAAGATCACCGACGTCGCCGTGGTCCGGGTCGAGCAGCTCTACCCGTTCCCGCGCCCCGAACTGGCGGCCGAGCTCAAGCGCTTCGCCGGCGCCAAGGAAGTGGTGTGGTGCCAGGAAGAGCCCATGAACCAGGGCGCGTGGTACCAGATCCGCCACCACCTCGACTTCTGCCTCGGCAAGGGCCAGTCGCTGAGCTACGCCGGCCGCAGCCGTTCGGCCTCGCCGGCGGCCGGCCACCTGAACACGCACAACGAAGAACAGGCGAAGCTGATCGAGGATGCCCTCGTCAACGCGCCCAACACCCACACCGCCGAATAACCCCATTCAAGCCACAGGGCCTCGTCCATGAGCATCGAAGTCAAAGTCCCGGTCCTTCCGGAATCCGTGTCCGACGCCGTCATCGCCACCTGGCACAAGAAGGCCGGCGACAGCGTCCGTCGCGACGAGAACCTGCTCGACCTCGAGACCGACAAGGTGGTGCTTGAAGTGCCCTCGCCGGTCGACGGCGTGCTCAAGGAGATCAAGTTCAAGGAAGGCGACACGGTGACCAGCCAGCAGGTCGTTGCCATCCTCGAGGAAGGCGCCGTGGCCGAGGCCCCGAAGGCCGAGAAGAAGGCCGATGCGCCCAAGGCCGAGGCCGCGCCCGCCAAGGCCGCCGCTCCCGCCGCCGCCAAGTCCGGTTCCGCCGAGCTGCCGCCGGGCGCCGCCGCGCACGCCGCGCGCAACGACGTGAACCCGGCCGACGTCGCCGGCACCGGCCGCGGCGGCCGCGTGACCAAGGAAGACGTGGTCAACCACATCAAGGTCGGCGGCGGCGCCCGCCCCGAGCAGCGCGTGCCGATGACCCGCATCCGCCAGCGCATCGCCGAGCGCATGATGCAGTCCAAGAACTCCATCGCCATGCTCACCTCGTTCAACGAGGTGAACCTGTCCAAGGTCATGGCGATGCGCAAGGAGCTGGGCGAAGGCTTCGAGAAGTCGCACGGCATCAAGCTCGGCTTCATGAGCTTCTTCGCCAAGGCCGCCGCCAACGCGCTGCAGAAGTACCCGGTGGTCAACGCCTCGGTCGACGGCAGCGACGTGATCTACCACGGCTACGCCGACATCTCGATCGCGGTCGCCACCGACAAGGGCCTGGTCACGCCGGTGCTGCGCAACGTCGAGAACATGTCCTTCGCCGACGTCGAGGGCTCGATCGCCGGCTACGCCAAGGCGGCCCGCGAGGGCGGCCTGAAGCTCGAGGACCTGCAGGGCGGCACCTTCACCATCACCAACGGCGGCACCTTCGGCTCGCTGATGTCCACGCCCATCGTGAACCCGCCGCAGTCGGCGATCCTGGGCATGCACGCCATCAAGGAGCGCCCGATCGCCGAGAACGGCCAGGTCGTGATCGCACCGATGATGTACATCGCGCTGTCCTATGACCACCGCATCATCGACGGCAAGGACGCGGTGCTGTTCCTGGTGGACATCAAGAACCAGCTCGAGAACCCGCACCGCATGCTGCTTGGCCTGTAAGGAAGGAATGCACAATGTCTGAGCAATACGACGTCGTCGTCATCGGTGCCGGCCCCGCCGGCTACCACGCGGCCATCCGCGCCGCCCAGCTGGGCATGAAGGTCGCCTGCATCGACGCGGCCCTGGGCAAGGACGGCAAGCCGGCGCTGGGCGGCACCTGCCTGCGCGTGGGCTGCATCCCGTCCAAGGCGCTGCTCGACAGCTCGCGCCAGTTCCACAACCTGCAGCACCTGTTCGCCGACCACGGCATCAGCGCGAAGGACCCGAAGATCGACGTCGCGACGATGGTTGGCCGCAAGGACAAGATCGTCAAGCAGTTCACCGGCGGCATCGCCCAGCTGTTCAAGGCCAACAAGATCACGGCCTACTACGGCTTCGGCCAGCTCCAGCCCGGCAAGATCGTCAAGGTGAAGCAGCACGACGGCAGCGAGGTCGAGCTGCAGGGCAAGCACGTGGTCATCGCCGCGGGCTCGGATTCGATCGAGCTGCCGTTCGCGAAGTTCGACGGCAAGCACATCGTCGACAACGTCGGCGCGCTCGACTTCACCGAGGTGCCCAAGCGCCTGGGCGTGATCGGCGCCGGCGTGATCGGCCTCGAGCTGGGCAGCGTCTGGAAGCGCCTGGGCGCCGAGGTCACCATCCTCGAGGCGATGCCCGACTTCCTGGCCCTGGCCGATGCCGAGGCCGCGAAGGTCGCGCTGAAGGAATTCAAGAAGCAGGGCCTGGACATCAAGCTCGGCGCCAAGGTCAGCAAGGCCGAGGTCAAGAAGAACGAAGTCCACCTGACCTACAACGACGGCCAGGCCGACCAGTCCCTGGTGGTCGACAAGCTGCTGGTGGCCGTGGGCCGCAAGTCGGCGTCCAAGGGCCTGCTGGCCGAGGGCACCGGCGTGAAGCTCAACGAGCGCGGCCAGGTGGAAGTGGACGAACACTGCTTCACCGGCGTCGAGGGCATCTGGGCGGTGGGCGACTGCGTGCGCGGCCCGATGCTGGCGCACAAGGGCTTCGAGGAAGGCATCGCGGTCGCCGAACTCATCGCCGGCCTGCCCGGCCACGTCAACCTCGACACCGTGCCCTGGGTCATCTACACCGAGCCGGAAATCGCCTGGGTCGGCAAGACCGAGAAGCAGCTCAAGGACGAAGGCATCCCGTTCAAGACCGGCAGCTTCCCGTTCGCGGCCGTCGGTCGCGCCGTCGCCATGGGCGAGCCCGCCGGCTTCGTCAAGGTGATCGCGCACGAGGAAACCGACCGCATCCTGGGCATGCACCTGGTCGGCGTGAACGTGTCCGAGCTGGTGCACGAAGGCGTGCTGGCGATGGAGTTCCACGGCTCGGCCGAGGACCTGGCGCGCATCTGCCACGCCCACCCGACGCTGTCGGAAGCCATCCACGACGCCGCCATGGCCGTCGACAAGCGCGCCATCCACAAGGCCAACTGATCCCGGTTGGCCACCCGACGAGAGGCGCCCCCGGGCGCCTCTCTGCGTTCAAGGAGCCCGCATGACCGTTCCCGCCTCGTTCCGCGCCTTCCGCATCCATTCCGAGGGCGGCCACCGCGCCGGCATCGAGTCGATCTCGCTCGACGACCTGTCGCCGGGCGAGGTGGTCGTCCGCGCCGCGTATTCGAGCGTGAACTACAAGGACGCGCTGGCCGGCACCGGGACGGGCAAGATCCTGCGCCGCTTCCCGCTGGTGGGCGGCATCGACGTCGCCGGCCACGTGGTGGCCTCGACCGACCCACGTTTCCGGGAAGGCGACGCCGTGCTGTGCACCGGCAGCGGCCTGTCGGAAACCCGCGACGGCGGCTATTCCGAATTCGTGCGGCTCGAAGCCGACTGGACCATCCCCCTGCCCGCCGGCCTGTCGCTGCGCGAGGCGATGGTGCTCGGCACCGCCGGCTTCACCGCCGGCCTGTCCCTGCTGCGCATGGAAATGAATGGCCAGGTGCCGTCCATGGGCCCGGTGGTGGTCACCGGCGCCACCGGCGGCGTCGGCAGCCTGGCCCTCGACATCCTCACCCGCGCCGGCTACGAGGCCCACGCGATCTCCGGCAAGGCCGAGCACGAAGGCTTCCTGCGCCGCCTGGGCGCCACCGAGGTGTTCCCGCGCGACACCCTGGCCTCGGCCACGCGGCCGCTGGAGAACGCGCGCTGGGCCGGCGCCATCGACAACGTCGGCGACCCGGCGCTGGCGGCCCTGACCCGGGTCATCCAGCCCTACGGCAACATCGCCAGCTGCGGCCTGGCCGGCGGCCACGGGCTGGCCACGACCGTCATGCCCTTCATCATCCGGGGCGTGTCCCTGCTCGGGATCGCCTCGGCGGGCACCGCCCGGGGCCAGCGCGAGCAGGTCTGGGTGCGCCTGGCCGGGCCCTGGAAGCCAGCCCACCTGGACGCCATCTGCACCCGGGAAGCCGCGCTGGACCAGCTTCCCGACGTTTTCCCGACGATGCTGGCCGGCGGCTCCTTCGGACGAACGGTCGTCCGGATTTGACCGAGGTTGCACCCTGACCGCCCCCCCGGCATACAATCACCTACCCGTTGGAGGTCCATTCATGGCACGCATCCTGATTGTTGATGATTCCCCGTCCCAGCTCATGGGCATGAAGCGCATCGTTGAGAAGCTCGGCCACGAAGCCCTGACCGCCGAAGACGGCGCCGCCGGCGTCGAAGCCGCCAAGGCCGAGAAGCCCGACCTGATCCTGATGGACGTGGTCATGCCCAACCTCAACGGCTTCCAGGCCACGCGCGCGATCTCGAAGGAAGCGACCACCGCGCACATCCCTATCGTGCTGGTCACCACCAAGGACCAGGAGACCGACAAGGTCTGGGGCATGCGCCAGGGCGCCAAGGCCTACATCACCAAGCCCTTCAACGAAAACCAGCTGATCGAAGTCATCAACGGCCTGCTCGCCGGCGGTTGATGGGGGTTGGCGTGTTTGAACGCGGATCAAGGCGGATGAACGCCGATCAAAGCGGATCAAGCAAATCAATGAAAAAGGCCTCGCACCAGCGAGGCCTTTTTTGTTTTCCCGGATCAAATACCAAGCCTTATCCGCTCTTATCCGCCTTTTGCCGCTCTGATCCGCGTTAAATCACGGATGCCTCAGGCCTTGCGCGGATCGAAGTCGAAGGCGTCGGCCATCTGCTGGTACAGGGCCTTCTGGGCGTCGGTGCTGGCCTTCGGTGCGCGGACCTCGAGTTCGACGATCTGGTCGCCGGCGGCGGGCTTGCCCGGAAGGCCGCGGCCGCGCAGGCGCAGCTTGCGGCCGGTGTCGGAATCGGGCGGGATGCGCAGTTCGACCGCGCCGCCGAGGGTGGGCACGCTGAGCGTGGCGCCCAGCGCCGCCTGCCAGGGCGCCAGCGGCAGCGTGTAGAGCACGTTGCGGCCGTCGACCTCGAACTGGGCGTGCGGGCGGTAGTCGATCTCCAGCAGCAGGTCGGACGGACGCGGACCGCCGCGACGGCCCTGCCCCGCCAGCCGGATCACCTGGCCCGGCGCGATGCCGGCCGGCACGTTCACCTCCAGGGTGCGGCCGTCGACGCTGATGCGCTGCTTGCCGCCGGTGTAGGCCTGCTCCAGCGAAATCGCCAGCTGGGCGCGCACGTCGCCCTGCGGCGCCTGCTGCCGCGGCCCGCGGCCGCCGCCGAACAGCGACTCGAAGAAGTCGCTGAAACCGCCGCCCCCGCCGAAGTCCTGCTCGTAGCGGAACCCGCCGCCGCCGAAGCCGCCGCCGCCAAAGCCCGGCGGCGGACGGAACTCTTCGCCCGGCCGGTAGCCCTGCGCGCGCAGCTGGTCGTACTCGGCGCGCTTGTCCTTGTCGCGCAGCACTTCGTAGGCCTCGTTGACGGCCTTGAAGCGCTCCTCGGCGCCGGCTTCCTTGCTCACGTCGGGGTGGTACTTGCGCGCCAGCCGGCGGTAGGCGGTCTTGATCTCCGCTTCGCCGGCCGTGGCCTCCACGCCGAGGGTGTCGTAGTAATCCTTGAACTGCATCGTCTGCCTCTGGCAACGGAAGGGCCCGCGGCGCGGGACCGCGGGCCCAGTTTACGCGCCATGCGCCGGCCCACGCCGGCGCCGGGTCACATCACCTGGATGCGGCGCGGGGTGGTCTCGGGACGCTTGGGGATGCTGATCGCCAGCACGCCGTGCTTGCCGCTGGCGGTGATGCCCTCGGGGTTGGCGCTGTCGGGCAGCGCGAAGCGGCGGTAGAACACGCCGTGCGCGCGCTCGACCCGGGAATAGCGGTCGCCCTCGGTGACCGACTCGGTCTGTCGCTCGCCCTTGATCGAGAGGATGCCCTTGTCCATCTGCACCTCGATCGCGTTCGGGTCCACGCCCGGCAGGTCGGCCAGGATGAGGAAACGCTCGGCTTCCTCCTTGATGTCCACGCGCGGCACCCACTGGCTGGTCACGACGCTGGAGGCATCGGTGTCGTCGCCATTGAAGAACTTGTCGAACACCTGCTTGATCTCGTCCTGCAGGTGGCGCGGGGCGGTGGTCGGGTAGCGGGTCAGGCTCATGGTCGTCTCTCCGTGTCAGCGGCGGCCAGCCCGGCCGCCATGCCCGGAACATAGGGTCCCGCCCCCGTGCTTCAAGCCCCCACCCCGGCGTCACGCCGGATGGTTAAACTCGCGTTCCGTTTCCCACACCCTCCCCGGAGCTGCCATGACCATCCAGATCGGCGACAAGATTCCCCAGGCCACCCTCAACATGCTCAAGGACGGCGTCCAGGCGGTCGATACCGCCGAGCTGTTCGGCGGCAAGAAGGTGGTGCTGTTCGCGGTGCCGGGCGCGTTCACCCCGACCTGCTCGGCCAAGCACCTGCCGGGCTACGTCGAGCACTTCGACGCCTTCGCCCAGCGCGGCATCGAGGTCGCCTGCCTGTCGGTCAACGATGCCTTCGTGATGGACGCCTGGGCCAAGAGCCAGGACGTCCCCGCCGGCGTGCACATGCTGGCCGACGGCAACGGCGCCTTCACCCGGGCCATGGGCCTGGAGCTCGACGCCACCGCCTTCGGCATGGGCCTGCGCGCCAAGCGCTTCGCCCTGTATGCCGAGGACGGCATCGTCAAGCAGCTACACGTCGAGGCCCCGGGCGAGTTCAAGGTCTCGTCGGCCGAATACGTGCTCGAACACCTGGCCTGACCGCACGGCCCCCGCGCGATCCCGGAAAGGCGGCTTCGGCCGCCTTTTTTCCTTGCCGCCGCGTCAGCGCAAGACATGGACGGTGAGTTCGGCGAAGGCGCCGGTATCGGCCAGCGCGGTGATGCGCTGCGTGCCGGGCGTGTCGAACGCGTGGGTCCAGGGGCGCGGGCCCAGGGTTTCGCCGGCCAGTCGGCCGTTGACCAGCCAGCGCACGCGCGACTGCGTCCCGAAGGCGCGCAGTCGAAGCACGGCCGGCTTCGCGCTGCCGGGCGCCCGCGCCAGCCGCGCCCCCTCCCCCGGCCCCTCGATGCGCAGCGACTCCATCGCCTCGAGGGCGTCCGGCGCGCAATCCGGCGCCAGCGGCGGGATCGCGCTGGCGCGCCGGATCGACGCGGGCAGCCACGGATAGGCCAGCGCGGGCCAGCGCGCCACTTCGATGCGCCGGCGGGCGTGGGGCGCGCGGCAGCTCGCCGAAAGGCGACGGCCGGTGCGGGCGTCCACCTCCAGGGGCACGCGCCCCGCGCCCCAGAGGCGGGCCTCGCGCTCGGGCAAGGTCGGCGGCAGCGTGCCGGCCAGGGAGTAGGCCTCGCGGGTTTCGTGGCACAGCGAGGTCGCGGCGGGATCCGGCGGCAAGCCCAGCGGCCAGCAGACGTCGAGCTTGCGAACCCCCTCGGGCATCCCCCGTCGGAGGCCGTCGGCGCCATCGCGCGGCAGGCTGTCCACCACTTCGAACAGCAGCGGCAGCGCCGTGATCGCGCCGTACTGGCCAGGCAGCGGCGTGCCGTCCGGGCGACCCACCCAGACGCCCACGGTGTAGCGGGCGGTGCCGCCCAAGGCCCACGCGTCGCGGAAGCCGTAGCTGGTGCCGGTCTTCCAGGCCACCCGGGCACGGCCCGTCGTGTCGAAGGCGTCCTGGCGTTGGCCGGGGCGACCGTGTTGCTCCAGGATTTCGCGGATGATCCAGGCGGCCCCGGGCGACAGCAGGCGTCGCTCCTGCCGGGGTGAACCGGCCGCATAGCGCACGCGGCCCGCGAGGCCGTCGGCGTTGAGGGCGCGATAGGCGCCGACCAGTTCCTCCAGCCGCGTACCGGTGCCGCCCAGGATGATCGACAGGTTCGGCTTGGCGCCGCGCGGCAGCCGCAGCACCACGCCGGCGTGCGCCAGGCGCGCGGTGAAGCGCTCGGGGCCCAGGCGGTCGAGCAGGTCCACGGCCGGTACGTTCAGCGAGAGCCGCAGCGCTTCCGCCACCGACACGGGACCGTTGAAGGCCGGGTCGAAGTTGGCGGGCCGGTAGCTTCCGAAACTCTGCGGCGCGTCCACCAGCAGGCTTTCCGAGTGCACCAGGCCGTCGTCCAGCGCCAGGCCGTAGAGGAAGGGCTTGAGCGTGGAGCCCGGCGATCGCGTGGCGCGCACCATGTCGACGTGGCCCAGGCGCGTGGCGTCGGCGAACTGCACCGAACCGACGTAGGCGCGCGCCTCGAGCGTGGCGTTGTCCACCACCAGCAGCGCCGCGGAGGTCCGCTCGGGCAGCTGCGAGAAATACGCGGCCACTCGCTGCTCCAGGAGGCGCTGCAGCGAGGCGTCGATCGTGCTCCGGATGCGCAGGCGGCCCGGGTTGGCCGCGCGCAGCCGCTGTGCGAGCAGCGGCGCCGACATCGGCGGCTGCAGCCGGCGCGCCACCACCGGCTCCAGGCGGGCGTCAGCCACCTGCGCCGGCGTCCACGCGCCGAGCGTGGCCAGGCGTGCCAGCACCTTGTCGCGTGCCGCCCGCGCGGCTTCGGGGTGGCGATCGGGGCGCAGGCGGCTGGGGGCCTGTGGCAGCACCGCCAACAGCGCCGCCTCGGCCTGCGACAGGTTCGACGCCGGCTTGCCCAGGTAGGCCCAGCTCGCCGCTTCCACGCCCACGATGGTGCCGCCAAACGGCGCGTGGTTGAGGTAGAGCAGCAGGATCTCGTCCTTCGAATAGCGCCACTCCAGCTGCAGCGCGCGCAGCGCCTGGCGCAGCTTGCCCAGCGGTGTGCGCGGGTGCGGCTCGAGGATGCGCGCCACCTGCATCGTCAGCGTGGATCCCCCCGACACCACCCGGCCATTGGCCAGCCATTGCCAGGCGGCGCGCGCCATGGCCAGTGGATTGATGCCGGGATGGCGGCGGAACCACCGGTCCTCGTAGGTCACCAGGGCCTGCACGTAGTGCGGCGACACCTGGTCGAGCGTGACCGGGTAGCGCCAGACGCCTTCGCGGTTGGCGAAAGCACGCAGCGGCGTCCCGTCGGCAGCCAGCACCACCGCGCCCCCGTCGCCGCCCCGTGGCACCGGCGGCGGGAACAGGCGATCGAGCGCGAACAGCAGCAGCAGACCCAGCAGGCCGGCCACGCCCAGGCGGCGCAGCCACGGGCCCCACCGGCGCTTGTGCGCGGCAGGCCTGGACAGGCCCGCCGCGGCGGCGGCCGTGACGCGCGCGCGGCGCACGCTACGGCTGGACGACGGTCACCGTCGCCGGACTGGCACGCCCGACCCCGCGCAGCTCGGGACGGTACATGTCTTCCACCTGCGGCGTCGGCACGACGTAGGTACCGGGCGTGACCGCACGCACCAGGTAGAACAACTGCGCCCGCTGCCCGGCATAGAGCTTGAGCGCCGCCACGTAGCGGTCGTCGCGGTACTCCTCGTGCAGGATCTCGGAGGCATTGCCGCGATCGGTGAGGGTGACGCCCTCGATGCTCACGTCAGCCCACTGCTCGGGCGGCGTGAGGTTGAGGTTCTCGATCTCGAGCCCGGCCGGCAGCAGGTCGACCAGGAGCGCATCGGGCATGGCTTCGCGCACTTCCACGCTCAAGGCAGCGACCAGTACCTGGCCCTCCTTCAGCGGCCCCGGCTTCCAGGCGGTGCCGTCCGGGTTGTACCAGCGGCGCTTGACCATGATGTCCGCGTCGTCCACCTCCGGGGCACTGCGCGGCACGCCAGCCACGTCGATGCTGGCGTAGAGCGGCCGGTCCGCCTCGGGTTCGAAGCGCACGCCGGCGGCAAGGTCGCCGAAGGCGAAGTCGCGGCTGAGCATCCGGTCGGCGTCGAGCGCGAGCGCCTCGCCGCCGACCCGGAGCTGGCCGGAGAAGGTGGCGTCGGCGTCCAGGGACAGGGCCTTGCCCAGCCGCGCCAGGGCGATCTGTTCCTGCGTGCTGAGCCAGTAATGGCTGGCGGACGCACGGGCCTGCAGGTCGCGCGAAAGGCGCAGCAGGCGCTGGTCCTGGTTGCCGCCGCTGCGCTTGTTCTCGCGCAGCAGGGCCAGCATCAGGCCCTGGTCGCGCAGGTCGGAACCGTAGTCGCCCAGCCAGCGCGGGCGCCTGTCCTGCTTGGCCAGGCCTTCGGCGATCGCCTTGTTGGCGCGCGCCTCGTCGCCCTGCAGGGACAGCGCCAGGCCCAGGTGCACCAGGGGCAGGCCGGTGAGCGACTTGCCGCGCTCGTTGTCGTAGAGCGCGCGCAGCGTGCCCAGCGGCGCGCGATTCACCTTCGCCAGCACGTAGCCTGCCTGGGCCTGGTAGGCGAAGCGCAGGTGGTCCGAATCGTCATAGGCGTAGAACGGCACGCCACCGGTCAGCAGGTCCTCGCTCAGGCGCTCGAGCGACTTCTGCAGCATCGCCTCGGGCACCGCGAACCCGGCGTCGCGTGCATTGAGCAGGAACTCGGCGATGTACGGCGTCAGGATGGCCGCCGAATCGCTGCCGCCCCACATCGAGAAGTGGCCGTTGCCCGCCTGCAGTGCCGCCAGCCGGCTGAAGGCACCCTCCATCCGCTTGCGCCGCGTTTCCTCGTCCAGGCCGGGGAAGCCCATGCGCCGGGCGCTGTCGGCGTCCAGCAGCAGCGCCGCGTAACCGCGGGTGGTGGTCTGCTCGACGCAGCCATAGGGATAGTCGAGCAGGTCCTGCAGCGCCCGCGCGAACGGGATGGGCGGCTGCGTGGTCACGGTCAGGCGTGCCGACACGGTGCCGGGCATCAGGCCCGCCGCCAGGTCCCCGCCAAGCGACAGCGTCGCGCCGGGCGCCAGCGTCTGGGCACGAGAGCGCGCCACGCCACCCCAGGCCGCGCGAACGGGCACGTCGAACTCGCGATTCACGGCGAAGCCGCCGCCCTCCACGCGCAGCTTCAAGGTGCCCACGCCAAAGCCCTCGGTGCCGGTCAGCACGTAGGTGAGCGTGGTCTTGGCATCGGCCTCGAGGGACACCTTGCGGCGCTCGCCCGCCACCGCGATCGGACCCGTGGTCTCGAGGCCCACGCTGAACTCGCCGGCCTTGCCGGTGAAGTTCTGCAGGTCGAGCGTGACGGTACTGCGGTCGCCCGGCGCCAGCGCACGGGGCGCGCTGACCTCGGCCAGGATCGGCGCACGCAGCACGCTTTCGCTGTGCCCCTGGCCGTAGACCTCGTCGCTGTAGACCAGGGCCGACACGCGCAGGGTGCCGTTGAAGTCCGGCACCATCAGCTCCAGCGAGGCCTGTCCGTTGGCATCCAGCTTCACGGGCCCGGAGAACAGGTCCACGGTCTGCACGCGCGCGGTCGGCCGGCGCGCCTGGGGCAGCGCCAGCAGCGCCATGTCGCCGCCGAAGCGCAGGGTGGCCGCCTCGCCGTCGAAGCTTTCGATCACGCGGCCGTAGATGTCGTAGGCATCGACGCCCAGGCGCCGCTGGGCGAAGAAGTGCGCCGCGGCATCCGGCACCGGGAAGCGGGTGATGTTGAGGATGCCCACGTCCACGGCCGACACCGTGGCCCAGGCCACCTCGCCCGCCAGCGCGGGCGCCCGCAGGGTCACCGGCAGCGGCTGCTCCGGACGCGTTTGTGCCGGCACGTCCACCGTCACCGCCACCGTGCGCGACGTGCGGTCCATCGGCACGTGCACCACGCCGACGGCGCGCGCGGGCGTCACCTTCTCCAGCGCCGAACCGCCGCGCAGCACCAGTGCGGTGATGTAGACATCGTGCCGCTCCCAGTCCTCGGTGACCTCGAGCTCGTAGGTCTCGCCGGGCTTGGCCAGCAGAGGCTGCACGTGCAGGAGTTTGTCCGACTCGACCACCAGGATGCCCTGGCCGGGCTGGGGCGGCGTGACCGTGATGCGCAGCGTGTCGCCGGCACGGTAGCCGGTCTTGTCCAGCGCCAGCTTCACCTTGTCCGGGCGCGCATCCAGGCCGCGGTTCTCGTTGTTCCAGCTCCAGCCCGCCACGAAGGGCAGGCGCGTCAGCAGCCCGGTGTCCGGGTCCAGCACCTCGAGGCGGTATTCGCCCCACTCCACCGGGAAGTCCACCCGGGTGTCGCCGTCGGCGCGCGTCGCGACCTCGCGCGTCTCCACGGTTTCATGGCGCGCACTGTAGTCGTAGCCCCAGCCGCCGCCCTCGTCCTGACGCCAGTGGTAGTCACGCCACTCCCGCACCAGGCTCACCTTGAGCGCCGCCGCCGACAGGCGCTTGCCGGCCTCGTCGGCCCGCATCAGTTCGAAGCCAGCGACGCCGTTGGCGGGGGCGCCTTCCTTCATGTCGAACAGCGGCCGCACGCCAACCAGCGCCGGCGCGGGCCAGAGCGTGCGCTTGAGGCTTCGGGTGACGGTGCGGCCGCCGCTTTCATAGACGCTGCCGCTGACCACGACGGCCACCGGCGCGGCGGGCGAAGCGGCCTCCTCGGGCAGGGGCAAGGCCACGCTGAGCTTGCCCTGGGCGTCGAGCGCCTGGTCGAGCGCATCCTTCGCGTCCCCGGGCAGGGTGAGGGTGGGGTCGCCGAAATAGTGGTCGGGGAAGGCCTCCAGCGGATGCGGGTCCGGGCTCACCGACAGGCGCGCCGTGAAGCGGTTGCCCGCGGCGGGGGCCCCGTAGAGGTAGGCGGCCTCGACGACCAGCGGGAACGGCTCGCCGGGCGCCAGGGTGGGCTTCTCGCTTTCCAGCGCGAGCTTCATGCGCTCGGGCAGGAACTCCTCGATGCGCAGCGACATGCCCTGCACCACTTCGGCGGCACCCGGCGCGGTCCGGAACTCCACCTGCCAGCGGCCGGTCGGCACGTCCGCGGGCAGCGTGTGCGTCCAGCGATAGAGGCCGCCCTCGCCCACCGCCAGCTGCGTTTCAAGCAATACCTTGCCGTCGGGCTGCCTCAGGCTCAGGAACAAGGGCTGCGCCTTCACCGCACGGCCGTCGTGGTCGCGCATCAGCGCCGACAGCCTCAGCGTCTCGCCCGGACGGTAGAGGTCGCGGCCAGACCAGGCGAACACGTCGAACCAGGCCTGCTTGCGTCCCGCCACGGAGAACTCGGACAGATCCAGCGCCGGCTGGTTGAACGGCATCAGGGAAACGTCGGTGCCGCTGCGCGCCACCAGGACGTGGCTGGCGTCGAGCTTGTAGGCCATCAGCGCGTTGCCGCTGCCGTCGGTCCCGGCCTTGGCCACCACTTCGCCCTTCCGGTCGAGCACGCTCAGGGCGATGCTGCCGGCCGGCTCGCCGGACTTGAGCGAGGCGGCGTGCACCAGCACCGAATCGCCGTAGGCGCGCAGGTGCAGGCCGATGTCGGACACGAAGAAGGTCGCGGTCTCGTAGTCCTCGTCGTAGGCGCCGACCTTGCGCATCAACGCGAAGTACAGGCCCGGCTCCTGCAGTTCGGGGATGTTCTGCACCGGCAGGTAGGTCAGGCGCCGTTCGTTGGCCTCGCCGCCCAGCACGAAGCGATTGAGGTAGACGGAATCCGCCACGCGCGTGATCGCCACGCGGTCCTGCCACTCGCTGTCGCCCAGCTCCCAGCCGCCGCGGCGGCCGCCGCGCTGGTAGCCGACGAAGAAATTGGCCACTTCGCTGTCGCGCACGCGCAGGAACTCGACGTCGACCTCGGGCACGTTCACCGACACCACCGGCAAGCCGCGGGTATCGCGCGCCGGCAGGACGCTGCCCTGCGAGGCGAAGCCGACCGCGGGCGCCACCGGCCCGGCGTTGACCTGGCGCCGCTCCTCGCGACCCAGCGCGGTGCCGTCGGCGGCCAGCAGGCCGGCGCGCAGCAGCACGGCGTACTCCTTGCTGGCCTCGACGTAGGGGAAGCGCAGGCGGGTCGCCTCGCGATCGAGCACCCAGCTGCCCTTGACGACCGCGCCATCGGGATCGGTGACCACCAGCAGCGCATCGAAATCCTGGGCCGCGGCCAGCGGCTGCGAGAACGCCAGCTCGATCGCCAGCTGGCCCTGGTGCTCGCCGCGCCCGGCGCCCAGCAGGCCGAAGCCTTCGACGACCGGCCGCGCATCCACCGCCTCGCCCCCCTGCAATTCGGGCACTTTGTTGTCGTCGCCGCCGCAGCCGGCGATCGCGAGCAGGATGGCGACGAGGATCGGCAGCGCGATCGCGCGGCGGAAGGCAGACAGCAAGGTCATGGGCCAGCTCCCGGGAGTGGCCGCCAGTATAGGTCGGGGACCGCGGCGCGACCGCGCCACGGATTCACCCGCCCGAAGCGGTCATCGTCCGGCGACCGGGAGCTTGGCGGCCTGGGCGGTGGCGGCTGCGACCTTGTCGATCGGCGTCATGCGCAGCGCCAGGTCGGCGAAGTCCAGGCCCAGGCCGGTGCCGCGCTGGCGCGTCACCGCGCCCAGGTCGATGTCGACGTAGCCCATCGGCCGGCCGTCGTGCGAGAACGCCAGGCCCGGCACGCCGTCGACCAGCAGGCGGAAGGTCGGGTTGCGGGTTTCGCCCAGCACCAGGCCGGGACGGAAGACCGGCACCGCGCCCCACTCGTCCGAGGTGCGCAGCAGCGAGAAGAACACCATCCCCGGCTCCGGCCCGACACCCTGGCCCAGGTCGACGAAACCCAGCCGGCGCGGGGGATCGCGCAGCCGCAGCCAGGCCAGGCCCAGTTCGCCGTCGCGGGTGACCAGGTCGGCGGGCAGCCAGTCCTCGCTGTCGGCCAGGCGCACGCGGAAGTCGCTGGAGGTGGCCACCGGTGCGGCCTGCCCCGGCGTCGCGTTGCCGAGCTGTCCCAGGTCGACGCTGACCGCGCGTTCGGGCACCAGCAGCAGGCCGTCGGCGCTGACCACGATCGCCTGGGTACGGTCCTCAACGCGCTGCTCGTTGCCCGAGGTGGTGAGCGACATCACGAACTTCACCGTCACCACCGCGTCGGCGTGGCGCGCGACCAGGTCGCGGTAGATGGCGCGGTAGTCGTCGAACGCCGCCTCGGGCACGGCTGCCGGCGCGGTGCCGGCGAAGGCCAGCAAGCAGGCGGCGAGGATCGGGCGGAACAGGGTCATGGCGTCTCCGTGAGCCAGTAGCGTTCGAGATAGAGGATGCGGGTTTCACCGCCGCGGATCACCTGCAGCGGGATCACGCTGCCGTTACCTTTCGCCAGCGCCGCGTCGAGCGCCGCGGCCAGCGCCGGCGGATCGCGCACCGCCTGGCCGGCCAGGCTGATGATGATGTCGCCGCCCTGCAGGTGGGCCAGGCCGGCCGGTCCGCCGGGCTCGACGCCGTCGACCACCACGCCCTGCTGCGAGGCCGGCATGCGGCGCGCGGCGCGATCGTAGAAACCCAGCTCGCGCAGCTGCGCGCGCAGCTGGCCCAGGGCCAGCGTGCGCAGGCCGGAGGTGTTGACCGGCGATTCGCCCAGGGTGACGTCGAAGCTGCGCGGCGCGCCGTCGCGCTGGGCCTGGAAGCGCGCCGCGCTGCCGATCGGCAGGTCGCGCACGCGCTGGTGGTAGCCGTCGGCGGATTCCTCGTTGGCGGCGCGCAGCGGCGTGTCGTTGATGGCGGTGAGCAGGTCGCCGACGCGCGCGCCGGCGGCCGCCAGCGGACTGCCCGGGTAGACACGGATGATGCGGTAGCCCGAGGCGCCCAGGCCCAGGTCGCGGGCCAGCGATGCGGTGATCGGCTGCACCTCGACGCCGGACCAGGCCTTGGCCAGCTGCGGCAGCGGCGTGCGCAGGCGGTCGCCGTGGATCGGCACCAGCACGGCCAGCCGCTGTTCGGCCTCGCGCTGGAAGGCCACCACGCGCGGCCGCTCCGGCGACTGCGGAGCGCCGGCGACCGCCTCGAGTTCGGCCACGCTCTGCACCGGCCGGCCGTCGACGCTGCGGATCACGTCGCCTGCGGCCAGCCCGGGCCGGGCGATCGCCGCGGGGCCGCCGGGGCGCACGCCGGTGACCAGCAGGCCCCGGGTGTCGTCGAGGTTGCGCAGCCGGCCCATCGCCGGCGTCAGCGGCCTCACCGAGACGCCAAACGGCGCGAACGCGGCTTCGTCGCCGGCGTCGGCGGGCTGGGCCTCGGCCACCAGGCGCAGCGCGCTGCGGCGCCCGTCGCGCTCGATGCCCAGGCGCACCGGGCTGCCGACCGGCAGCTCGGCGATGCGGCGCTGCAGGGCCGGCACGTCGACCGGCTGCGGGGCATCCACCGGCTCGCCCTGCAGGGTCAGGATGCGATCACCGGCGCGCAGGCCGGCCTTCTCGGCCACCGAGCCGCGCTCGACGGCGTTCACCAGCACGCCCGAGGCCAGCCCGGTGCCCTTGAGCGAGCGCAGGCGGAAGCCCAGCTGGGTGCGGGCGATGCGGCCATCGGCCACCAGCGCCCGCACCACGTCGCGGGCGTCGGGACCGGGGATGGCGAAGGCCAGGTCGCCGCCGAAGATCATGCCGCGGGTGTTCACGCCGACGATGCGGCCGGACAGGTCCACCAGCGGACCGCCGGAGTTGCCGGGCGCGATCGCGGCGTCGTGCTGGATCCAGGCGTAGTAGCGGCCGGTGGGCTCGCCCTCGCCCAGCCGGTCCTCGTAGTCGGCCTCGTCGTCGAACAGCGACACCAGCAGGCGCCGCGGGTTGTTGACGACGCCGGCGCTCATCGAGTTAGACAGGCCCCAGGGTGCGCCCATCGCCAGCACCGTGTCGCCGGGCTGCAGGTCCAGGGTGTCGGCGAATTCGGCGTAGGCGAAGGTCTCGGGCTGCTTGGGCTGGGCCTGCAGCACGGCCAGGTCGGACAGCGTGTCGGTGCCGACCAGGCGCGCCGGCAGCTCGCGGCCGTCGGCGAACACCACCCGGAAACTCTTGCCGTTCTGGGTGACGTGGGCGTTGGTGGCGATGTGGCCTTCCGGCGTCACCACGGTACCGCTGCCGCTCGAGACGCTGAGCACGGGCTCGCCCTGCTGGTGGTCCTCGCGTACGGTCAGGATGCTCACCACCACCGGCAGCACCCGGTCGCGGGCGGCGCCGATGCGGTCGGCGTCGCTGGCGCGGATGCGCGCGGCGTCCGGCGCCGGTCCCTGGGCGGCCAAGGGCGGCGTGGCGGCCAGCCAGAGCGCGGCCAGCCAGGCCGCGGCGCATGGATACGAACGCATTCGACTCTCCCGTGGAATCCCGTCCCTTAGGTTACAGGCCGCGCGGCAAGTTCCGCGCGGCCTGCCGGGATCAAGCCTCGGGCTGCGGCTGCGACGGCTCCGTGACGGGGGCGGCGGCGCCGTCGGCCTCCGCTTCGTCGTCGACCTCGAGCACGTCCACGCGCTCGACCGCGATCAGCTTCTCGTCCTCGGCCACCCGCATCAGGGTGACGCCCTGGGTGTTGCGGCCGACCTGGCTGACCTCGGCGGCGCGGGTGCGCACCAGGGTGCCCTGGTCGGAGATCAGCAGGATCTCGTGCTGTTCGGTCAGCTGGATGGCGCCGACCAGCTCGCCGTTGCGGTCGCTGGTCTGCATGGCGATGACGCCCTGGGTGCCGCGGCCCTTGCGAGGGAACTCGGACACGGCGGTGCGCTTGCCAAAGCCATTTTCGCTGGCGGTCAGGATGTCGCCGTCGCCGTCCACCACGATCATGGAGACGACCTTGGCACCCTGCCCTTCCTCGTCCTCCTTCAGGCGCATGCCGCGCACGCCGGTGGCGGTGCGGCCCATCGGGCGCACCTCGGACTCGTCGAAGCGCACGGCCTTGCCGTTGCTGGCGAACAGCATCACGTTGCGCTCGCCGTTGGTCAGCTGCACGTCGACCAGGCCGTCGCCCTCGTCGAGGTTGATGGCCCAGATACCGGTCGAGCGCGGACGCGAGTAGTCGCTCAGCGGGGTCTTCTTGACCGTGCCGTCGCGGGTGGCGAAGAAGACGTAGTGCTCGGCATCGAACTCACGCACCGGCAGCACCGCCTGCACCTTCTCGCCTTCCTGCAGCGGGATCCAGTTGATGATCGGGCGGCCGCGCGAGTTCGGGCCGGCGTCGGGCAGCTGGTAGACCTTGAGCCAGAACACGCGGCCGGTGCTGGTGAAGGTGAGCAGCGTGTCGTGCGTGTTCACCACCCACAGGCGGTCGATGAAGTCTTCTTCCTTCACCGCGGTGGCCGAGCGGCCCTTGCCGCCGCGCTTCTGGGCGCGGTAGGTGGTCAGCGGCTGGCGCTTGGCATAGCCGGAGTGCGACAGCGTCACCACCACGTCCTCGGACTCGATCAGGTCCAGGATGTCGAGGTCTTCCTCGCCCGGGCGGATCTCGGTGCGGCGGGCGTCGGCGTATTCCTCGCGCAGGTTGCGCAGCTCGGTGCGGATGACCTCGAGCAGCACGTCCGGGTTTTCCAGGATCTCGATCAGGCCGCGGATGACCTCGAGCAGCTGCTTGTACTCGTCGGTGAGCTTTTCCTGCTCCAGGCCGGTGAGGCGGTGCAGGCGCATCTCAAGGATCTGCTGGGCCTGCGTCTCGGTCAGCTGGTAGCCACCGGTGACCAGGCCGACGCCGGCCGGCAGGTCCTCCGGGCGCGAGGCCTCGGCGCCGGCCGCGGCCAGCAGCGCGCCGACCAGGCCGGGCTGCCAGGTGCGGGCCAGCATGCGTTCCTTGGCCACCACCGGGTTCTCGGAGGTCTTGATCAGCTCGATCATCTCGTCGATGTTGGCGAGCGCGACCGTCAGGCCCTCGAGGATGTGGGCGCGGGCGCGGGCCTTGCGCAGGTCGAAGATGGTGCGGCGGGTCACCACCTCGCGGCGGTGGCGGATGAAGGCCTCGAGCATCTGCTTGAGGTTGAGGATCTGCGGGCGGCCGTCGACCAGGGCCACCATGTTGATGCCGAACACCGACTCCATCGGCGTCTGCAGATAGAGGTTGTTGAGCACGACCTCGGCCGAGTCGCCGCGCTTGACCTCGATGAAGATGCGCATGCCGTCCTTGTCGGACTCGTCGCGCAGCTCGCTGATGCCCTCTAGCTTCTTTTCCTTCACCAGCTCGGCAATCTTCTCGATCAGCCGGGCCTTGTTCACCTGGTAGGGCAGCTCGGTGACGATGATGGCTTCGCGGCCGGTGTCCTCGTTGACCTCGACCTCGGCCTTGGCGCGCATGCGCACCCGGCCGCGGCCGGTGTGGTAGGCGGCGTGGATGCCGGCCGAGCCGTTGATGATGCCGGCGGTCGGGAAGTCGGGGCCCGGCACGTACTGCATCAGGTCGCCGATGCTGGTTTCCGGGTCGTCGATCAGGGCGATGGTGGCGTCGATGACCTCGCCCAGGTTGTGCGGCGGGATGTTGGTGGCCATGCCGACCGCGATGCCGGCCGAGCCGTTCACCAGCAGGTTCGGGAAGCGCGACGGCATCACCGTCGGCTCCTGTTCCTTCTCGTCGTAGTTGGGCTGGAAGTCGACGGTGTCCTTGTCGATGTCGGCCATCAGCTCGTGCGCCAGGCGCGACATGCGCGCCTCGGTGTATCGCATGGCGGCGGCGGAGTCGCCGTCGACCGAGCCGAAGTTGCCCTGGCCGTCGACCAGCAGGTAGCGCAGCGAGAACGGCTGCGCCATGCGCACCAGGGTGTCGTACACCGACTGGTCGCCGTGCGGATGGTACTTACCGATCACGTCACCGACGATTCGCGCCGACTTGTAGTAGGGCTTGTTGCTGTGCGCGCCCAGCTCGTTCATGGCGAACAGGACGCGGCGGTGCACGGGCTTGAGGCCGTCGCGGACATCCGGGAGGGCGCGGCCGACGATGACGCTCATGGCGTAATCGAGGTAGCTCTTGCGCATCTCGTCTTCGAGGTTGACCGGGATGATTTCCTTCGCGAGATCTGCCATTCGTGCTTCCGTATTCGACGTTCGGGCGGGTGCCGCGGCCAGGGCCGCGTGCAGGGGCTTTCAGGGACGTGAAATCATAACAGAAACGGCCCCGCGAAGGGGCCGTTTTGAAGCCGGAAAACAAGCACTTAGGCGATCATTCCGACCCGAAAAGCGCCGCCATCCCGGCCCGGTCCGGGGCCATCACCACGCCGCGCTCGGTGACGATGGCATCGATGAGCCCGGCGGGGGTGACATCGAACACCGGATTCCACGCCGCCACGCCCTCGGCGACCGTGCGCGTGCCGGCCACGGACAGCAGTTCGGCGGGGTCGCGCATCTCGATCTCGATGTCGTCGCCCTGCGCCGTGGCCATGTCCACGGTCGAGGACGGGGCCACCACCATCACCTTCGCGCCGTGGTGGCGGGCGGCGATGGCGTGCGAATAGGTGCCGATCTTGTTGGCGGTGTCGCCGTTGGCGCAGATGCGGTCGGCGCCGACGATCACCCACTGCACCGCGCCGGTCTTCATCAGGTGCGCGGCGGCCCCGTCGGCGATCAGCGTGGCCGGGATGCCGTCCTGCAGCAGCTCCCAGACGGTCAGGCGGGCGCCCTGCAGCCAGGGCCGGGTCTCGCTGGCGTAGACCTTGCCGATGCGGCCCTCGGCGACGCCGGCGCGGATCACGCCCAGCGCGGTGCCGAAGCCGGCGGTGGCCAGCGACCCGGTGTTGCAGTGGGTCAGCACGCCGCTGCCCGGCGCTATCAGCGCCGCGCCCAGGGCGCCCATGCGGCGGTTGGCGGCCAGGTCCTCGGTTTCGATGGCGCGGGCCTCGGCGGCCAGCACGTCGCGCCAGTCGGCGCCGGCACCGGCCAGCACGCGGCGCAGCCGGGCCAGGGCCCACATCAGGTTGACCGCGGTCGGGCGCGCGGCCTGCAGGCGGTCCAGGGCGGGCGCGAGCGCCACGAGCGCGCCGGCGCCGTCGGCGGCCTGCACCTCGCGGGCC
The DNA here is from genome assembly GCF_035721105.1 of Arenimonas sp. Taxonomy (GTDB): domain Bacteria; phylum Pseudomonadota; class Gammaproteobacteria; order Xanthomonadales; family Xanthomonadaceae; genus Arenimonas. The sequence goes on from NZ_DASTNG010000043.1 coordinate 45,917, forward strand.
GCCAGCACGGCGCCCCAGGCGGCGGCGATGCCGATCGCGGGCGCGCCGCGGACCACCAGGTCGTGGATCGCGCGGCCGACGGCGTCGCTGTCCAGGCAAGCGACGTGTTCGACCACGAAGGGCAGCCGGCGCTGGTCGAGCAGCGACAGGTGGTCGCCTTCCCAGCGAATGGGCCGGATGCGGTCGTAGCGTTCGAAGTCCATGCGCGGGTCCTTGCCGTGGGGCCGTGAGTTTACCAACACGGCCGCCGCGCTATGCTCGGCCCATGAGCACCCGCCCTGCCCGACCCCGCACCCGCAAGCCGCCGCCGCTGGACGCCGGCATCGAGCCGATGCTGCACGCCGCCTGCGTACGCGCCGGCGCCGGCGCCGCACTGCAGGTGGGCCTCGATCGCCTGCCCTTGCTCAAGCCCTTCCTGCCCGCCGGGATCCGCCGCGCCGGCAGCACCGAATCGGCCGAGGACATCCAGCGCAAGCTGGTCGAATCGATCTACCGGCGCTACAAGCTCAAGCCCGCCGGCTGGGAGGTCGAAGGCGTGCTGGCCGTGGCCCAGACCCAGGCCGTGCTGAGTCCGCTCGCCACCCGCGAGGGCCTGCGCTCGCTGCTGCGCGGCTGGCTGCCGGCCGCCGTCAGCGCCCCGCTGATGCGCTACACGCCGCTGGAGCCGCTGGTCACCGCGACCGTCCGCGCCGTGGCCTCGACCTGGGCCGCCGGCCGCTACGCCGACAGCGTCTGCCGGCTGCGCAAGGCCGGCGCCGACTGGCTGCCGGCCCCGCTGGCGGGCGCGCTGAACCTGGCACCGTCGACGCTCAAGGCCTGGAGCGCGGAGGCACTGGCGCTGGCGATGCCGCCGCTGAAATTGGCCAGCGCCCTTGGCCGCCAGCTCAGCAGCGCGGTGTCGCCGGCTGCCCGCAAGCCCGCGCCGCGCGCCGCCGCGGCGCGCAAGCCGGCCACGAAAAAGCCGGCGCCCGCCAAGCAGGCACCGGCCGGAAGTCGCGTCCGCAAGCGGACGCCCTGAGCCGCTGGCTCAGTAGACGATGAAGTCGGCGCGGCAGCCGCGGTCGACCCAGATGCCGCGGCGGTTGAAGCCCCAGCCCTCGCGGTAGGTGCAGTCGGCCTTGCTCAGGCGACGGTGGATGTCGACCGACTCGATGCGGCCACCCGGCACCGCGCAGTAGGTCTCGCGGTTGCGCACCGATTCGCAGCGGACGATGCGCGGGCCCGGATCGGGGCGACCGTAGCCGGGACGGCCGGGGCCCGCGGCATAGCCGGTGCCCACTTCGAACTGCGCGCGGCAGCCGTTGGTCACCCAGATGCCGCGGCGGTCATAGCCCCAGCTGCGGCCTTCGATGCAGGGCCCGCGCGAGTCGGAGACCTGGCGCACCAGGCGCACGCCGCCGCGGGTGTCGACCGGGCAGAAGCGTTCGCGGTAGCGGTCGGAATTGCAGCTCACGATCACCGGCGCACGGCCCCGGTCGTAACCGTTGCGGGCGTCATGGCGGTCCGAGGCCTGCGCAAGCAGCGGCAGGGCCGCGGTGGCGAAGGCAACCAGGGCGAATACGATGCGGTTCATGGCGAAGCTCCGTGTCCACGGCCGACCTGGCCGCTCGCCCCGCAATCTAGGGGTCGGCGCATGAATCGATCGCCAACCCGCGGCCCGGCGGCGGTCGACGCTCACCCGCGATTCATGCCCGCTCGAACGGGAACGCCACCACGTCGGCGATCTTGTCGGTGCCCATCAGCGCCATCATCAGGCGGTCGACGCCCAGCGCCACGCCGGCGCAGGCCGGCAGCTTGGGAAGGCCGGCGAGCAGACGCTCGTCGATCGCCGGGCTGCCGGCGTTGCGGGCGCGGCGGCGCGCCACGTCCGCCTCGAAGCGTCCGCGCTGCTCGTCGGCATCGTTGAGCTCGTGGTAGCCGTTGGCGACCTCCAGCGGACCCAGGAAGGCCTCGAAGCGCTCCGCCACCGGCGGATCGCCCGGCCGCAGCCGGGCCAGCGCGCACTGGCTGGCGGGATAGTCGTAGACCAGCAGGATGCGGCTGGCGGGGATGCTGGGCTGGATCAGGTGGGTCATCAGCAGGTCCAGCCAGTCGTCGCGGGTCAGGCCCGCGGGGTCGATGCCGAACACCAGCAGCGGCGAGCGCAGCGCCTCCTCCGGCGCGGTCATCGGATCGAAGCCGAACTTGTCGAGGTAGAGCTGGCGGAAGCTGGTGTCGCGCACGGTGGCGCGGCGTCCGGCGAGCGCCATCGCCGACTTGAGCAGCTCGGCGGTCTCGTCCATCAGCCGGTGGTGGTCCCAGCCGACGCGGTACCACTCGAGCATCGTGAATTCGGGGTTGTGGCGCTTGCCCGCCTCGCCGTTGCGGAACACGCGACCCAGCTCGTAGCAGTCACCGACGCCGGCGGCGAGCAGGCGCTTGAGCGGGAACTCGGGCGAGGTCCGCAGCCAGCGCGTCCCGGCGCCGGCCGCCTTCGGGCCGTCGAAGTCCAGGGCGAAGCTTTCGATGTTCGGGTCGGTGTTGCCGGCCGAGGACATCACCGGCGTCTCGACCTCGAGCACGCCGCGCGTGGCGAAGAACTCGCGGATGTGCGCGTAGAGCTCGGCGCGCAGGCGCAGGGCCTTGAGGTTGGCGGTGGGCTTCCAGTCCTTCATGCCACTACTTTACGCCCGGGCGGCGACGCCCGGACGCACCCGGGGCTCACGCGACCGGGTTGGCGTTCAGGAATTCCAGCAGCCGGGCCTCGTCCCAGACCTCGATGCCCAGCTCGCGGGCCTTGTCGAGCTTGGAACCCGCGGCTTCGCCGGCGACCACGAAACTGGTCTTCTTCGACACGCTGCCGGCGACCTTGGCGCCCAGGGCCTGCAGGCGGTCGCCGGCGGCGTCGCGGCCCATGGCCGACAGCGCGCCGGTCAGCACCACGGTCTGGCCGGCCAGCGGGCCTTCGGCCGAGCGCTGCGGCGGGCCTTCGGGCCAGCGCACGCCGGCGGCGCGCAGGGCCTGCACCACCTCGCGGTTGTGCGCTTCGGCGAAGAACCCGGCGATGCGGGCGGCGACCACCGGGCCCACGTCGGGAATTTCGACCAGGGTCGCTTCGTCGGCCGCGAGGATCGGATCGAGCGCGCCGAAGTAGCGCGCCAGGGTGCGGGCGGTCGACTCGCCGACATCGCGGATGCCGAGCGCGAACAGCAGGCGTTCGAGCGTGGTGTCCTTGCTGGCGGTGATCGCGGCGACCAGGTTCCCGGCCCACTTGCTGGCGACCTTGCCGGCCTTGACCGTCTCGGGCACGGTGCCGTCGCGCTCGTCGGCGCGCTGCTTCATTTCCAGGAAGCGCTCGACCGTCATCGCGTAGAGGTCGGCGACCGTGGCGACGTAGCCGAAATCCACCAGCGCCTCGATGAAGCGCTCGCCCAGCCCCTCGATGTCCATCGCCCGGCGCGAGGCGAAATGCACCAGCGCCTGCTTGCGCTGCGCCGGGCAGAACAGCCCGCCGGTGCAGACGATGGCCGCGCCCTCGGCGTATTCGATGCCGCCGGCCTTGGTCTGCTTGAGCACCTTGCGCACGGCTTCGGTGTGCGAACCGCAGGCGGGACAAACGGTCGGGAACACGTAGGGCGGATGCAGGGGCTGGCCCTGCCCGTCCAGCGGGCGCTTCTCGGGCAGCACGCGCACCACTTCCGGGATCACGTCGCCGGCGCGGCGCACGATCACGGTGTCGCCGGCGCGGACGTCCAGGCGCGCGATCTGGTCGGCGTTGTGCAGGGTGGCGTTGGTGACCACCACGCCCGCGACCTGCACCGGCGCCAGCCGCGCCACCGGCGTCAGCGCACCGGTGCGGCCGACCTGCACCTCGATCGCCTCGACCGTGGTCAGCTGCTCCTGGGCCGGGAACTTGTGCGCGATGGCCCAGCGCGGCGCGCGCGAGACGAAGCCCATCGCCGCCTGCTGGCCATGGTCGTCGAGCTTGTAGACGACGCCGTCGATGTCGTAGGGCAGCGCGTCGCGGCGTGCGCCAATCGCGGCGTAGTAGGCGAGCAGCCCCGGCGTGCCGTGCGCCACCGCCACCTCGGGCGACACCGGGAAACCGAAGCGGCGCAGCGCCTGCAGCACCTGCGAATGCTTCTGGGGCATGGCCCAGCCTTCGGTGACGCCGAGGCCGTAGGCGTAGAAGGCCAGCGGCCGCGACGCCGCGATCCGCGGGTCGAGCTGGCGCAGCGAGCCCGCGGCGCCGTTGCGCGGATTGGCCAGCACCTTGCCGCCGGTCTCGCGCATGCGGGCGTTGTAGGCCTCGAAGCCGGCGCGCGGCATGTAGACCTCGCCGCGGACCTCGAGCACCGCCGGCGCGTCGCCGCGCAGCTTCAGCGGGATGGCCCTGACCGTGCGCAGGTTGGCGGTGACGTCCTCGCCGGTGGCGCCGTCGCCGCGGGTGGCGCCGCGCACGAACACGCCGTGCTCGTAGCGCAGGCTGATCGCCAGGCCGTCGAGCTTGGGTTCGACCGAGAACGCCGGCGCGGGATCGCCCAGCTCGCGGACGATGCGCTGCACGAACTCCTCGACCTCGGCGTCGGTGAAGGCGTTGTTGAGCGACAGCATCGGCTGCGCGTGCGTGACCTGTTCGAAGCCGTCCAGCGGCAGGCCGCCGACCCGCTGGGTGGGGGAATCCGGCGTGCGCAGGTCGGGATGTTCGCGTTCGAGGGCCTCGAGCTCGCGCACCAGCGCGTCGTAATCGGCGTCCGGGATCGCCGGGTCGTCGAGCACGTGGTAGCGGTGGTTGGCGTCTTCGATCTGCGCGCGCAGGTGGGCGGCGCGGTCAGCGGGCGTGGTCATCGCCGGGCCTCAGCGGGTGGTCCGAAGATCCCACTTCTGCTGCTTGCGATCGTAGTTGCGCAGGTCCTCGCGGATGTGCGCGATGCGCTGGCGGCCGAGTGCATTGCGCTCTTCGTCCAGCAGCACGCCGTCGAGCAGTTCGGCCATGCGCTGGGCGGTGGGCAGCATCGCGTCCCAGGCGTCGAGCGCCGACAGCGGGCCCGGCAGCGCCATGAAGAAGCTGATGCCCGGCGTGCGCAGTTCCTGGATGTTGGCCATGTCGAACGAGCCCGGCTTGACCAGGTTGGCGACCGAGAAGATCGGGCCCTGCTCCGGGTGGTTGTCGACCAGCCGGTGGAAGATGTTCATGTGGCCATAGACCAGGCCGGCCTTCTCGGCGGCGACGACCAGGTCGGGGCCATGCAGCGCCTGGCCGGCGCGGGCGGCCAGGAAGACGCTGACGACCTTGTCGAAGTTCTCGTCCGGACGGGCGCCGGGCAGCGGCGCGGGGGCCGGGCGGCGGTCGGGCACGTCTTCGCCGGCGAGGGTCTTTTCCAGCAGGTCGAGCTCGGACTGCTCGATCGCGGCGGCCTCGTCGCCGGTGCCGGCGTCGGCCTCGAGCAGCTCACGCAGCGTGGGCTCCTGGCGCGACCCGCCGGCCGCCTCGGGGCGGCTGGCGGCGTGGCGCTTGCCCTGCTGGCCGGGCGCCTTGCGGCTGGTGAACAGGATGACCGCGAACAGCACCAGCGCGGCGACACCGATGGCGATGCGCAGCAGCGTGGTATCGCTGAGTCCGTCGAGCATGGTGCCTCTCCCTGTCTGGCGTCGGGCCGGATCCGCGGCCCGCGGTGGAATGATGCCCTAAACCGGGTGCGCGGTCAGGCCGCGCCGACCAGGCGGGTGGCCTCGGCCAGGTCCACCGAGACCAGGCGGCTGCAGCCCGGTTCGCGCATGGTGACGCCCGAAAGCTGCTTGGCCGCCTCCATCGTCGCCTTGTTGTGGGTGACGAACAGGAACTGCACCTTCTCGCTCATCTCGGTGACCATGGACGAGAAGCGGCCGACGTTGGCCTCGTCCAGCGGCGCGTCCACCTCGTCGAGCAGGCAGAACGGGGCCGGGTTGAGGCGGAAGATCGCGAACACCAGGGCCACCGCGGTCAGCGCCTTCTCGCCGCCCGAGAGCAGCGAGATGTTGGACACGCGCTTGCCCGGCGGGCGCGCCATGATCGAGACGCCGGTGTCGAGCAGGTCTTCGCCGGTGAGCTCGAGGTAGGCGTGGCCACCGCCGAACAGGCGCGGATAGAGCTCCTGCACGCCGGCGTTGACGCGGTCGAAGGTTTCCTTGAAGCGGCCGCGGGTTTCCTTGTCGATCTTGCGGATCGCGCCTTCCAGGGTCTCGAGCGCCGACGACAGGTCGTTGTTCTGGGCGTCGAGGTAGGTCTTGCGCTCGCTCTGCTCGCCGTATTCCTGGATCGCCGCCAGGTTGACCGGCTCGAGCCGGCGCATCTTGGCGTCGATATCGGCCAGCGACTTCTGCCAGCCGTCGAAGTCGGCCTGCACCGGCAGCGCCTGCAGCACCTCGTCCAGCACCAGGCCGGCGCCGACGATGGCCTCGGACAGCTGGCCGGCGCGCAGCGCCAGGGCCTGTTCCTGCATGCGCTTGGAAGCGATCGACTCGCGCTGGGCCAGCGACTGCTGGTCGCGCTGCTGGCGGGTCTGTTCGTAGCCGCGCATCTCGGCCTCGATGCCGTCGAGGGTGGAGCGGGCGGCGGCCAGGTCCTTCTCGACGATCACGCGCTGGTCGAGCGCGGCCTGGCGCTCGGCCTGCAGCGCCACCACCGGCGCGTCGCCGTCGGCGAGCTGGGCGACGAGTTCGTTCAGGCGCACTTCGAGCTGGGCCTTCTGGCTGCCCATGCGCGCCAGCGACTGGCTGAGCGCGATCACGCGGGCGCGCTGCGACTCCAGCGACAGCGCCAGCTGGTGGGCGGCGTCGCGGGCCTCGCGGGCGCTGTTGCGGGCGGCGTCGCGCTGTTCGCCGAAGCTGCGGCGCTCGGCGTCCAGGCGCTGGCGCTCGGCCTCGAGGTCGCCCATCTTCGCCACCGCCTGCTCCAGGCGGGCGCGCGCCTCGCGGGCGTTGGCCTGCGACTCGTCGAGCGTGGTGGCCAGGGTCGCCAGTTCGGCGTCGATGCGGGTGACGCGGGCCTGGGCGGACTCCAGGCGGCTCTTCTGGCCCTGCAGCTGGCCGGCGAGCTCGGACACGCTGCGGTGCGCGAGGTACAGCGCGCGCTGGGCGTCCTCGCGGTGCTGCTCGGCCTCGAGCAGGCGATCGCGCATCGCCGTCAGGCCTTCGTTGAGCTGCTGTTCCTTCTTGCCCAGCGCTTCGATCTCGGCGCGCAGCGACTGGATCTCGCGCTCGCGGGCCAGCGCGCCCTGCTGGGCCTCGCCGCTTCGCAGCACGCGCAGCCAGCCGGCACCGAGCCATTCGCCGCCGCGGGTGATCACGGCCTCGCCCTGCCCCGGGCTGAGCGCGCGCGCCTCGGCGGCGGTTTCCACCGCGTGGATGGACGCCAGCAGGCGGCGCACCGCGGCCGGGCCCTGCACCTTGGCGGCCAGCGAACCGGCGGGCACCGGCACGGCCTCGGTGGCGCCGCTGACCAGGGCGACGCGGCCCTGGCCGAGGCTGGCCAGCGCGTCGAGCCAGTCGTTCGGCGCGTCGACGGTGACGGCCTCGAGCAGGCTGCCGAGCACGGTCTCGACCGCGGTTTCCCAGCCGGCCTCGACCGACAGCGTCTCGCCCAGGCGGACGTTGCCGTCGATGCCCTGGGCCTTGAGCCAGTCCAGCGCGACGTTCTTCTCCTGGCCCAACGCGGCGTGCTGCAGCGCCTCGAGCGAGGACAGGCGGCCGCGGGCGGCCTGGCCCTGCTTGCGCACGTCGGCCAGCTCGGACTGCTGCTGGCGCTGCTGCTCCTGCAGCGCGGCCAGCGCCGACTTGCGCTGCTCCAGCGTCTCGCCGAGGCCGTCCAGGCCGGCCTTCTGCTGGTCGTGGTCGCTGACCAGGCGCGACAGCGCCTCGGTCACGGCGCTGGTGTCCAGGCCGCTGCGCTCGCCGGCCAGGGCCTCGCGCCGGCGGCCGGCGTCCATCGCCTGCTTCTCGAGGTATTCGATCTTGGTGCGCTCGACCTCGGCCCAGCGCGCGGCCTCGGCCTGGGCCTTGGCGTAGGTGTCCCAGCGCTGCTGCCAGTCCTGCAGCGCGGCCTCGGCGGCGCGCAGCGCCTCCTGGCGGCCGGTGTCCTCGGCGCGCAGGGCTTCCAGGCGCGGCTCGGAGGCGGCGATGGCGTTGTGTAGTTCGCCGAGCTGGCGTTCGTCGCCGCTGATGTGTTCACCGACCTGGGCGAAGGCCGCGTCGGCCTCGGCGCGGGCGGTCTCCAGGCGCTGGCGCAGTTCGCGCTGGTGCTGGATCTGCTGTTCGATGCGGGCCAGTTCGCCGCCGACGCGGTAGACCTCGGCCTGGGCCTTGCCCAGGGCCTCGCTGGCTTCGCCGTGCTGGCTGCGGCAGGCCTCGATCTGGGCCTCGGCCTGGCGCTGGTCGGCCATCAGCGACTGCAGCTTGATCTCGTCCTGGGTCAGGGTTTCGTGCAGCGCCTTGAGCTCGGCGTCGTAGCGGCGGAACTCGAGCGCCTTGAGCTGCGCGTCCTTGTTCAGGCGCTCGGCCTGCAGGGCCTGGTACTGCTCGGCGGCGCGGGCCTGGCGCTTGAGGTGCTCGAGCTGCTTGTCCACTTCCTCGCGCAGGTCGTTGAGGCGGTCGAGGTTCTCGCGCGTGCTCTTGATGCGCGACTCGGTTTCCTTGCGGCGCTCCTTGTACTTGGAGATGCCGGCGGCTTCCTCCAGGTACACGCGCAGGTCCTCGGGCTTGGCCTCGATGATCTGGCTGATCATGCCCTGCTCGATGATCGAGTAGCTGCGCGCGCCCAGGCCGGTGCCCAGGAACAGGTCGGTGATGTCGCGGCGGCGGCAGCGGGCGCCGTTGAGGTAGTAGTTGCTCTGGCCGTCGCGGCTGACCGAGCGCTTGACCGAGATTTCCGCGTAGCGCGCGTACTCGCCGCCGATGCTGCCCTCGGAATTGTCGAAGATCAGTTCGACCTGGGCCTGGCTGACCGGCTTGCGGGTGGACGAGCCGGAGAAGATGACGTCGGTGAGCGAATCACCGCGCAGTCGGCTGGCCGAACTTTCGCCCATCACCCAGCGCACCGCGTCGATGATGTTGGACTTGCCGCAACCGTTGGGACCGACCACGCCGGTCATGTTGGTCGGCAGGTGCAGCACCGTGGGGTCGACGAAGGATTTGAAGCCGGAGAGCTTGATCGTGGAAAGGCGCATTCGTGGGGGTTCTCAAGCAGCCGGCCGATGTTGACCGGCCACGGGACGCGCGAAGCGCCCCGCCGCAGGGTCGATGGGAGGCTCGCGGGCGGGTCCGCGGCTCGGCCAAGTCGTTGATTCCACTGGCAGAGCGCAGTCCCCGGCACGCGGCCGAGGGGCAGTATAACAGCGGCTTCACCCCCGCCTGCAGCCCGGCCGGGCTCAGGCTTCGGACGGGGTCCGGGCCTGGATCGACAGGGCGTGGATGTCGGTTTCCATCAGGCCGCCCAGGGCCGCGTAGACCCGGCGGTGCCGGGCCAGCGGCGCCAGCCCGGCGAAGGCCTCGCTGACCACGGTGACCGCGAAATGGCCGCGGCCGTCCCGGGCACCGGCGTGGCCGGCGTGCTTGTGGCTCTCGTCCACGACCTCCAGCGCCACCGGGGCCAGCGCGGCCTCGAGCGCGGCGCGGATGGCGGCCGGGCGCTGTTCGCGCGGCAGGCTCACGGCAGCACCGGGCGGAACGGGCTGACGTCGACCCGCGCGTACACGCCGCCGGCCAGGTAGGGATCGTCGGCGGCCCAGGCCTTCGCCTCGGCCAGCGAGCCGAATTCGGCCACGATCACGCTGCCGGTGAAGCCCGCCGGACCCGGGTCCTCGGCGTCGATGGCGGGCAGCGGGCCGGCCAGTTTCAGGCGGCCCTCGTCACGCAGCGCCTCGAGCCGCGCGAGGTGGGCGGGACGGTGGGCCTTGCGGCCTTCCAGCGAGTTCGGCAGGTCGATGCCGTGGATGAGGTACCACATGGGGCTGTGCCAATCCGTCAGGGGACTGCATGATAGCGGCATGGCAGAGCGTCTCCACGTCCACCCCGTCAATCCCCAGTCCCGCCTGATCGACAAGGCGGCGGCCGTGCTCAAGGCCGGTGGCCTGGCCCTGGTTCCCACCGATGCCGGCTATTCCATGGTCTGGGGCCTGGACGCCAAGGACGCCGAGGAACGGGTCCAGCGCCTGCGTGAACTGGACAGCAAGCACCCTTTCACCTTACTCTGTCGCCAATTGAGTGAGGCCGGCCGCCTGGCCCGGCTCGACGATCCGGCCTTCCGGCTGATGCGATCGCTGACCCCCGGACCCTGCACCTTCATCCTTCCGGCCTCCGCGGACCTGCCCAAGCGCATCAAGAACAGCGGCCGAAGCAAGCGCCGCGACATCGGCATACGCCTCCCCGACCACGTGGTCACCCGGGCGCTGCTGGAAGCCATGGGCGAACCGCTGCTGTCGACCAGCCTGTTGCTGCCGGACGAAACCGACCCGGCCAGCCACGAGGCGGAAGTAGTGGCCGAGCGCTGGCTGCGCTGGGCCGACGTGATGCTGGACGCCGAGGACTGCGAGCCCGGTCCCACCAGCGTGGTGGACTGCACCGGGGACGCCCCCGAGGTGGTCCGCCAGGGGTTCCATCCCGTGTCACTGTGAAGCGACCTGGCGTGGCCATGACGTCGCGAACCTGCAGTACCGAAGCATCGATCCACCCCGGCCCGCGCGGGCCAGCTCCAGGCGAGCCCACCCCCATTGCATGAGCACTTGATGAGCGATCCCACCGCGATCCCAGCGGAGCAACCGGCATTCCCGGTCCCCCCGCAGCAGCAGGAAATGCCGCTGGCGGTGTTCAAGGGCCAGCCCGTGCTGCAGATGCCGCAGGACCTGTACATCCCGCCGGACGCCCTGGAAGTGATCCTGGAGGCGTTCGAGGGGCCGCTGGACCTGCTGCTCTACCTGATCCGCCGCCAGAACCTGGACATCCTGGACATCCCCGTCGCCGAGATCACCCGGCAGTACGTGGACTACATCGGCGTGATGGAGGACATGCGCTTCGAGCTGGCCGCCGAGTACCTGGTCATGGCCGCCATCCTGGCCGAGATCAAGTCGCGCATGCTGCTGCCCCGACCGCCGTCCGAGGAGGGCCTGGAGGCCGATCCGCGCGCCGAGCTGGTGCGCCGCCTGCAGGAATACGAGCGCTTCAAGAAGGCCGCCGAGGACATCGACACCCTGCCCCGCCAGGACCGCGACACCGTGGTCGTGCACGCCCACGTGCCCGAGCGCGCCGTGGCCAAGGTGCCGCCGCCGGTGGACCTGCGCGAGATGCTGCTGGCGCTGCGCGACGTGCTCAAGCGCGCCGACCTGTTCACCCACCACGCGATCCGGCGCGAGGCGCTCAGCGTCCGCCAGCGCATGGGCGAGGTCCTGGGCCGGCTGGCGGACGGCCAGTTCCACGCCTTCGAAAGCCTGTTCAACGCCGAGGAAGGCCGGCTGGGCGTGGTGGTGACCTTCCTGTCCATCCTCGAGCTGGCCAAGGAACAGCTGCTCGAGATCGTCCAGGAAGCCCCGCCCGCGCACGCCGACCTGCAGTCGCCGCGCCCGCTGCTGGCGCCGATCTACATCAAGTCGCTGGCCGCCGGCGACGGCGGCGAAGCCACCGAACTCCCCACCCCGACCTCGGACGGCGTCGACGATGACTACGCCTGAAGACCGCGACCACGAGACCATGGACCCGACCCTGATCCGACGCATCGTCGAAGCCGCCCTGCTGGCCGCCCCGCAACCGCTGACCCTGGCCCAGCTGGCCGGGCTCTTCCCCGATGACGAGCAGCCCGCCAAGGGCAGCCTCGAGCTCGCCCTGGAGGAACTGCGCGAGGCCTGCGCCGACCGCGGCGTCGAGCTGGTCGAGGTGGCCTCGGGCTTCCGCTTCCAGGTCAAGGCCGACGTCCACGCCTGGGTCGCGCGCCTGTGGACCGAGCGCCAGACCAAGTACACCCGCGCCACGCTGGAAACGCTGGCGCTGATCGCCTACCGCCAGCCGATCACCCGCGGCGAGATCGAGCAGATCCGCGGCGTCACCGTGAACAGCAGCATCATCAAGGCGCTGGAAGAGCGCGAGTGGATCCGCGTGGTCGGCCATCGCGACGTGCCCGGCAAGCCCGAGCTGCTGGCCACCACCAAGACCTTCCTCGATTACTTCGGATTGAAGCGACTGGATGAACTGCCGCCGCTGTCGGAGCTGAAGGAGATCGGCGAGCTGGAACCACAGCTGCCATTCGCTCCGGCCATTCCGGCCGGGATGTCCGCCGGCGCGGAAGAAGCAGCGCCGGAGACCCCGTCCATCGGTGCAAGCCCGGACGGAATGCTCTCCGACCCCATATCCCAGGAACCCGAGGTACCGGCGCAGTCGGATACAGAAGTCGACTCCGCTTCCGCAGACCCCGCTTTCGCAAGCGAAGACGCGAGCGAACCCCAACCCAACGAAGAACCCCATGGAGACGAGGCGGACGCCGCATCGTCGGAGCAGAAAGATGAGCAATAAGGAAACAACCCGCCGCCCGCTGAGCCTGAAGCGCGCCGCCACCGAAACCGCCGCCGCCCCGCAGATCAGCGAACGCCTGCACAAGGTGCTGGCGCAGGCCGGCCTCGGCTCGCGCCGCGCGCTGGAAGCCCGCATCGCCGACGGTCTGGTCAAGGTCAACGGCGAGGTCGCGCAGACCGGCATGAGCATCACCGGCGGCGACAAGATCGAGATCGACGGCCGCACCTTCGTGGCCAGCGCGCTGACCGACCCCTCGCGCGTGCTGATGTACAACAAGCCCGAGGGCGAGGTCACCACGCGCGAGGACCCCGAAGGCCGCCCGACCATCTTCGACGCCCTGCCCTCGCTGAAGGGCGCGCGCTGGATCGCGGTGGGCCGCCTGGACATCAACACCACCGGCCTGCTGCTGACCACCGATGGCGACCTCGCCAACGCGCTGATGCACCCCAAGACCGGCATCGAGCGCGAATACCTGTGCCGCGTGCACGGCGAAGTGCCCGAGGAAGTCCTCGAACAGCTCAAGGCCGGTGTCGAACTGGAA
>NZ_DASTNG010000044.1:0-20469 GCF_035721105.1 Arenimonas sp.
GGGCGCATCGATCGGGATCGCGAGTTCGCCGCGTTCAAAGGCTTGAGCGGCTTCGAAGGTGCTTTCGAGCTTGGCCTCGGGCGATGCCGCATCGAGGCAGGCGCGCGCGGCGTCGAACAGCGAGCGCCTCGACCCCCTCCCCTTCGCTGAAGGGGAGGGCTGGGGTGGGGTTGTAGTTTGCGATTTCACAACCCCCTCCCAACCTCCCCTTCAAACGAAGGGGGAGGAGAAAAGCATCACAACGCCAGGCGGCGCTGGTGCTTGGCGTCGTCCGAACGCAATTGCCGGATGCGCTCGAAATAGCCCGGATCGACGCCGGTCACGTATTCGCCGCTGAAGCAGGAACTGTCGAACTTGCGTCCCGGGAACTTCGGCCCGGCGACCGCGGCCTCGAGGTCGGCGAGGTCCTGGTAGACCAGCCAGTCGCAGCCGATCATGCGTTCGATCTCGCTTTCGGTACGCCCGTGCGCGATCAGTTCCTCGGGCGTGGGCATGTCGATGCCGTAGATGTTCGGATGGCGCACCGGCGGCGCGGCCGAGGCGAGGTAGACCTTCTTCGCGCCGGCGTCGCGCGCCATCTGCACGATCTGGCGCGAAGTGGTGCCGCGCACGATGGAATCGTCGACCAGCAGCACCACGCGGTTGCGGAATTCCAGCGGGATCGGGTTGAGCTTGCGCTTCACCGACTTCGCGCGTTCGCCCTGCCCCGGCATGATGAAGGTGCGGCCGACGTAGCGGTTCTTGATGAAGCCCTCGCGGTACTTCACGCCCAGCACGTTGGCGATCTCCAGCGCGGCGTCGCGCGAGGTGTCGGGGATCGGGATCACGGTGTCGATGTCGTGGTCGGGGCGCAGGCGCAGGATCTTCTGGCCCAGGGTGACGCCCATGCGCATGCGCGCCTTGTGCACCGAGATGTTCTCGATCATCGAGTCCGGGCGCGCGAAGTACACGTACTCGAAGATGCAGGGCGCATGCGGCCGCGGCGCGGCGCAGACCTCGGCATGCAGCTCGCCGCGGAAGTTGACCACCACCGCCTCGCCCGGCTGGATGTCGCGCTCGCGCACGAAGCCCAGGATGTCGAGCGCCACCGACTCCGACGCCACCGCGTATTCGGTGCCGTTCGAACCGACGCGCTTGCCCAGCACCAGCGGCCGGATGCCGTGCGGATCGCGGAAGGCCACCAGGCCCAGGCCCAGCACCATGCTCACCACCGCGTAGCCGCCGGTGCAGCGGCGGTGCACGCCGGCCACCGCGGCCACCGCCGCCTGCGGGGTCAGCGCGCCCTGCTGCGCCAGTTCGTGCGCGAACACGTTGAGCAGCACTTCGGAGTCGGACTCGGTGTTGACGTTGCGCTTGTCTTCCTCGAACACCAGCCGCCGCAGCGCGTCGGTATTGATCAGGTTGCCGTTGTGGGCCAACGCGATGCCGTAGGGCGAGTTCACGTAGAAGGGCTGGGCCTCGTCCGATCCCTCGGAGCCCGCCGTGGGATAGCGGCAGTGGCCGATGCCGACGCGGCCGGTCAGCAGCGTCATCGCGCGCTCGTCGAAGACTTCCTTCACCAGCCCGTTGCCCTTGTGCAGGTGCACCCGGTTGCCGTCCATGGTGGCGATGCCGGCCGCGTCCTGGCCGCGGTGCTGCAGCACCGTCAGGCCGTCGTACAGGGCCGCCGCGACGTCGCTGGCGCCGGCGATTCCAATGATGCCGCACATGGTTCAGTTCTCCGGAACAGGGGGGTCGGCCGCCTCGTGCGGCACGACCGGATCGAGCATCGGGGGCATCGCCGGCGGCGCGGCGAAGCTCAGTTCGTTGGCGGCGCTGGCGGGCAGGAAGCCCTGCATCCATTCGGCGCCGCGCTGCACGCCGGGCATCAGCGTCGACTCGCGCCACCAGGGTTCGGCCGGCAGCGCCGTGAAGCCCATCAGCAGCACCGCCACGCAGGCCAGCACCAGGCCGCGCATCAGGCCGAAGCCCAGGCCAAGCACGCGGTCGGTGGACGACAGGCCGGTGTTGGCGATGAACTTGCCCAGCGCCCAGGTCACCAGCCCGCCCACCAGCAGCACGCCGACGAACACGCCGGCGTAGCCCAGGAACAGGCGCGCCGAAGGCTGCTCGACGCCGGTGAGCCGCGCCGCGGCGTCGGCACCGAAGCCGACCGCCAGCCAGAAGGCCGCGATCCAGACCGTCAGCGACAGCACCTCGACCACGAAGCCGCGCCACAGGCCGACGCCCATCGACACCAGCAGCACCGCCAGCAGTGCGTAGTCGGCCCCGTTCATCGCTGCGGCGCCGCGCGGGTCACGGATGCGGCACGACGATGGCTTCGGGCATCGACAGCCGGCTGCGCACCGCTTCGAGCAGGCGATCGGCGCTGGCGCGATCGGCCTCGGGGCCGACCCGCACGCGCCAGACCGCGCCGCGGTCGGTGTTCATGCGCTGGTGGAAGGCGACGAAGCCAGCGGCCCGGGCGCGGTCGCGCAGGGCGTTGGCGTCGGCCTCGGTGCTGAACGCACCCAGCTGCACCGCGAAGCCCACCGTCGGCGCCGTGCTGGCGCGCGCCGGGGCCGGCGCGCCGGCGACGGCCGCGTCGAGCGTGACCACCGCGGCGGAGCCACCGGTCACCGACTCCACCCGCAGGCGCGCGGCCTCGGCCGCGGTGCGGTCGCCGTAGGGTCCGACCCGCAGGCGCATCGCCGGCTTGCCGGCCACGTCCACCGACTCGCTGGTCAGCGGCAGGCCGCGCGAACGCAGCTTGTCGGCCAGGGACCGGGCATTGGCCAGGTTCGAGAAGCTGCCGACGTTGACCATGTAGCGACCGCCGGCCGTGGCGGCCGGCAGCGCGGGCGCCGGCGCGGCGGCAGGCGCCGGCGGCGGGGCCGTCACCACCGGCTCCGGCGTCGGCGTCGGCGCGGGCGTCGGGGCCGGCGTGGGATCGGGGGCGCTGGGCGCGGCCGGCGCCGGCAGGCCGGTGGCGGCGTCCACGGCGGCCAGCGGGCCGTCTTCGGGCTCGGGCGCGACTTCGGTGCGGGCCGGCGGCAGCGCGGTCTGGTCGACCGTGGCCACGGCGTTGGGATCGTCGCTGGCGACGGGGCGCGGCGACAGGCCGAGCACGCCGCCGTCGGGCGCTTCCGGGGCCGGCAGGGTCAGCGGGACCTCGCGGGTCTCGAAGGCCTGGTCGGGGGCCGCGGGCATGTCCAGCGGGACCTCGGCCGCGTCGGGCCCGGATACGTCGGGGCCCTTGAGCAGCATGGGCAGGAAGATCATCGCCAGCGCCACCAGCACGGCGGCGCCAATCAGGCGCTGTTTCAGGGCTGAATCCATCGGGGCGCGGTCCGGCCGGGGAGTGGCGCGAATTATAGCCGGGTTGCCACCGGCTCCGGCTCAGCGCGCGGCCAGCGCTTCAGCCACGGTGTGGAAAGAGCCGAACACCAGCACGCGTCCGTCGGGGCCGACGGCCTGCGCCGCCGCGGCCAGCGCCGCGTCCAGCCGCGGGTGCGACGCCAGCGCCGCCCCGGGCAGCGCCGCGCGCACGCGCCCGGCCAGCGCGTCGACCGCCAGGCCGCGCGGCCCGGCGTCGGTGATCGGCCCCAGGTGCCAGCCCTGCACGTAAGGTGCCACCGGCGCGACGATGCCGGCGATGTCCTTGTCGGCCAGCGCGCTGAACACGGCGACGGTCGGCCGCGGGTGGGCCGCCAGCCACTCGCCCAGCTGGCGTGCGCCCTGCGGGTTGTGGGCCACGTCCAGCACCCGCTCGGGGCGGCCCGGCAGCCGCTGCAGGCGGCCGGGCACGCGCGCGGCGCGGACGCCCTCGCGCAGGGCCGCGTCCGGCACCGGCAGGTCGAGCGCGCGCAGCGCGGCGATCGCGGCGGCGGCGTTGCCGCGCTGGGCCGGCGCCTCCATCGCGGGGTTGGGCAGGTCGACCGCGTAGCCCGGCTCGCGCCAGCGCCAGCCGTCTTCGCCCAGGTCGTCGACCAGGTAGTCCGAATGCCCGCGGATGGCGAACGCGCCGATCGCGTAGGCCCGGCGCAGCACCGACGACGGCGGGTCCTTCTCGGCCAGCACGCAGGGCTTGCCGGCGCGCAGGATGCCGGCCTTCTCGGCGCCGATGCTCTCGCGGTCGGGGCCCAGGTAGTCCTGGTGGTCCAGGTCGACGGTGGTGATCACGGCCACGTCGGCATCGATGAGGTTCACCGCGTCCAGGCGGCCGCCGAGGCCGACCTCGAGGATGGCCAGGTCCAGCCCGGCGTCGGCGAACAGCAGCAGCGCGGCCAGCGTGCCGAATTCGAAATAGGTCAGGGGGATCTCGCCGCGGGCGGCCTCGATGGCCTCGAAGGCGGCGACCAGGGCGTCATCGGCCGCATCGACGCCATCGATGCGGATCCGCTCGTTATAGCGGAGCAGGTGCGGCGAAGTGAACGCGCCGACCTTCAGCCCGGCCGCGCGCGCCATCGCTTCGAGGAAGGCCACCGTCGAGCCCTTGCCATTGGTGCCGCCGACCACGGCCACGCGGCGCCCGGGCCGGCCCGGGGCCAGCCGCCGGAAGACCTCGCCGACCCGCTCCAGGCCCATGGCGATGTCACGGGGATGGACCTGCTGCTGGTAGGCCAGCCACTGCTCGAGGGTTCGCTTCATGGCGCCATTATCCGTCGGGCGCGGGGCGCCGGCGCATCCCAGCGGTTAGACTGGACGCCTTCCCGTATCGAGCCCGCCCATGGCAAAGCCCAATTATTCGTTCGAAAAGCGCCAGCGCGAGCTCGCCAAGGCCAAGAAAAAGGCCGAGAAGGAAGCCGAGAAGGCCGCCCGCAAGCGCGCCGGCCAGCCCGAGGCGCCCGAGTCCGACGACGCGGACGCCGCCGAAGGCCACCCGCCCGCGAACGACTGAGTCCCCGGCCGGGCGCTCAGAGCGCCCGGTGCACCGCTTCGCCGAACAGCCCGGTGTGGTGGTTGCAGTCGTTGAGCCGCACGACGTCGAGCGACATCGCCGACGCGCCTTCCAGCAGGTTCAGCGTCGTCGGCGCCTGCCGGAAGCTCCACATCCGCGACAGCGGCAGCCCCAGGATGCGGCACAGGATCACGCGGTTCACCGCGTCGTGGGCGACCAGCAGCAGCGTGTCGTCGGCCCCGAGGCCGTCGCAGGCGCGCTGGAAGGCCGGCCAGCAGCGGTCCAGCACCTGGATGATTGACTCCCCGCCCGGGCCCGGCATCTGCACGGTCTCCGGCGCATCCCGCCAGGCCGTCAGCCGCACCGGGTCCTTGGCGCGGATTTCGGCGGCCAGCAGCCCCTCCCAGTCGCCGTGGCCGATTTCCTGCAGGTCCGGGTCCAGCGTGAGCGCCGCGGCACGCGCCTGGCCCAGCGCCAGTTCGGCGGTGCGGCGCGCGCGGGAGAGCGGCGAGGCCACCGCCCGGGTAATCGGCACCTCGGCCAGGCGCTGCCCCAGCTTGCGCGCCTGCTCCTCGCCCACGGGCGAGAGCGCGATGTCGCGCTGGCCCTGGTAGCGGCCTTCGGCGTTCCAGGGCGTTTCCCCGTGGCGGGCAAGCAGGACCTTCATCGGCAGGGGCATCCGGGGCGGGGAAAGGCCGGCCACCGTACGAAATCCCGGCGGGCGAGGCAAACCACCGCGCGCCGCGGCCGCGGCCCATGACCTCTGGCCTACACCATGCTCACCACCGATGCCCTAGGCTTCGGCGTCCACTCGCCAACCCCGGGGAATCCATGAACCTGCGCCCGCTCAAGCCGCTTGCCCTCGCTTTCGCCGTCACCGTCGCCCTCGCCGCCTGCCAGAAGACCGAGGCGCCGGCCGAGCCGGTCGCCGAAGCCCCCAAGCTCCAGGTCGACCTGTCCCAGGTCGCGCAGCAGCCGATCGCGCTGCGCGCCGACGACGTCAGCCCCGAGATCCAGGCCTGCCAGGACTTCAACGGCCACGTGAACGCCAAGTGGCTCGCCGCCAACCCGGTGCCCGCCGACAAGACCACCTGGGGCGCCTTCCCGGCCCTGGGCGAGCGCTCGCTGCAGGTCCAGCACGAGATCGCCAAGGCCGCGGCCGCCGGTGATTTCCCGGAAGGCAGCATGGAGCGCAAGGTCGGCGACTTCTTCAAGGCCGGCATGGACGAGGCGGCGATCGAGGCCGCCGGCCTGTCGCCGCTGCAGCCGCACCTGGACCGCATCGACGCGATCGCGGCCAACGCCGAGATCCCGGCCTACCTGGGCAAGGCCTACGCCGAGGGCGAGGGCATGCTGTTCGGCTTCTACGCGATGGCCGACTACAACGACTCCAACACCAACATCGCCTACGCCACCCAGGGCGGCCTGTCGCTGCCCGAGAAGGCCTACTACCTGGAGGACCGCGAGGACTACCAGAAGATCCGCACCGCCTTCCTGGCCCACGTCGAGAAGCTGATGACCCTGGCCGGCGCCGACGCCGAGACCGCCAAGGCACAGGCCCAGCAGGTGCTCGACTTCGAGACCCGCATCGCCAAGGCCTCGCTTGGCCGCGTCGAGCTGCGCGACCCGGCGACCCGCTACAACCCGGTCAGCCTGGCCGACGCCAACGCCAGCACGCCGAACTTCGACTGGACCGCGTTCTTCGCCGCGCTCGACGTCGAGGCGCCGGCCAGCTTCTCGCTGGCGATGCCGGCCTTCTTCAAGGAATTCGACGCGATGCTGGCCGACGTGCCGGTCGAGCAGTGGAAGACCTGGCTGCGCTTCCGCGCCATCGACGGCGCCGCGCCCTACCTGAGCAGCGCCTTCGAGCAGGCCAACTTCGAGTTCTACCGCAAGACGCTCGCCGGCCAGGCCGAGATGGCGCCGCGCTGGAAGCGCGTGCTCGGCGCGCTCAACGGCAGCATGGGCGAAGGCTTCGGCCAGCTGTACGTGGCCCAGGCCTTCCCGCCGGAGTCCAAGGCCAAGATGGAGGCGCTGGTCGGCAATCTGATGGCCACGCTCAAGGTCCGCCTGGAGAACCTGGAGTGGATGAGCGACGAGACCAAGGTCAAGGCGCTGGAGAAGTGGTCCACCTTCACCCCGAAGGTCGGCTACCCGGACAAGTGGCGTGACTGGAGCGGCCTGCAGGTCGCCGGCAACGACTACGCGGGCAACCTGATGGCGGCCTCGGCGTTCAACTACCGCTTCAACCTCGACAAGATCGGCAAGCCGGTCGACCGCAGCGAGTGGGGCATGAGCCCGCAGACGGTGAATGCGTACTACCGCTCCACCGCCAACGAGATCGTGTTCCCGGCCGCGATCCTGCAGCCGCCGTTCTTCGACGTGAACGCGGACGATGCGCTCAACTACGGCGGCATCGGCGCGGTGATCGGCCACGAGATGCTGCACGGCTTCGACGACCAGGGCAGCAAGTTCGACGCAGCCGGCAACATGGCCAACTGGTGGACCGACGCGGACCGCGAGAACTTCAACGCGCGCACGGACAAGCTGGCCGAGCAGTACAGCGGCTACGAGGCCCTGCCGGGCATGAACGTGAACGGTCGCCTGGGCCTGGGCGAGAACATCGCCGACCTCGGCGGCGTCACCGTGGCCTACGACGCGCTCAAGCGCGCCCAGGGCGAGGGCTTCGCCGACCCGATGGTCGACGGCTTCAGCCAGGACCAGCGCTTCTTCATGAACTGGGCCACGGTGTGGCGCATTGCCTTCACCGAAGCGCAGCTCAAGCAGCAGCTGACGGTCGGCCCGCACTCCCCGGGCATGTTCCGCGCGGTCGGTGCGCCGTCCAACCTGCCGGCCTTCGCCGAGGCCTTCGGCTGCAAGGAAGGCGACAAGATGGTCCGCTCGGGCGACGACCGCGTCGTCATCTGGTAAGGCCAAGCGTCATCGCATGACCCGAAAAGCCCGGCCCCGCGCCGGGCTTTTCCTTTGGGGCTTTTTGACGCGGATTTGCGCGGATAAACGCGGATAGAGCCGGGCAAAGAGAGAAAATCGTCCATCAATTTGGATGCCGGCCATCTGGGGTCCCGCGCGAACCCATGGCACTACTCGCCTCCGCGGTAATCGCCGGACGTTGCCGGCACGACAAGCCCATCGCCCGCCTCTGCTCTATCCGCGTTTATCCGCGTAAATCCGCGTCAAACGCCTCCGGATCCCTCGGACACCATGACCTGTGGCCTATGCCGCGACCTAACCGGAGGTCCAGAATCGGGCGGCCTGCCTGCGACCTGCGGCAGCCCCTTTTCCCTCATCTGGCCCGATCGGGCCTGGAGAACGCTGTGAATCCTCGCAACCTCAAACCCCTCGGCCTGGCGCTTGCCGTCGCCGTCGCCCTCGCCGCCTGCCAGAAGGCCGACGCCCCGGCTGAAGAGACCGCCGCGCCGGTCGCCGCCGCGCCCGTGGTCGACCTGGCCACCCTCAAGACCCCCGCCATCTCGCTGCTTGCCAGCGACGTGGACACCAGCATCGCCGCCTGCCAGGACTTCGACGCCTTCGTGAACTCGAAGTGGCTGGCCGCCAACCCGGTGCCGTCCGACCGCACCACCTGGGGCCCGTTCGTGGTCCTGGCCGAGCGCTCGCTCGAGATCCAGCAGAAGCTGGTCGAGAACCTCGCGGCGCAGGAAGGCGCCACCGGCACCGCCAAGCTCATCGGCGACGTCTGGGCCACCGGCATGGACGAGGCCGCGGTGAACGCCGCCGGCATCGCCCCGATCCAGCCGATGCTCGACGAGATCGCCGCGCTCGAGAGCCCGGAGTCGATCGCCTCCTTCCTCGCCGCCAGCTACGCCAAGGGCCAGGGCTTCGTGTTCGGCTTCGGCCCGAGCCCGGACTTCAAGGACTCCAGCGTCAACATCGCCTACGCCAGCCAGGCCGGCCTGGGCCTGCCGGACCGTGACTACTACTTCGAGGACAAGCACGCCGCGGTGCGCGAAGCCTACGTCGCCCACATCGCCAAGGTGCTGCAGCTGGCCGGCGCCGACGAAGCCACCGCCGCGGCGCAGGCCGCGGACGTGATGGCGTTCGAGACCCGCCTGGCCAAGGTGTCGGCCTCGAGCGAGCAGCTGTCGCGCGACGTGTCGCTGTACTACAACCCGGTCAGCGTCGCCGACGCGGATGCGATGACCCCGAACTTCAAGTGGTCCACCTTCTTCGCCTCGCAGGGCCTGGACGCGCCGGCGATGTTCTCGCTGGCCCAGCCCGACTTCCACAAGGAAGTGAGCGTGATGCTGGCCGACGTGCCGGCCGCGACCTGGCAGGCCTACCTGCGCTTCCAGGCGGTCGACGGCCTGTCGCCGTTCCTGTCGGACGCGTTCGCCGAGGAAAACTTCAACTTCTACGGCAAGACCCTGCGCGGCCAGGCCGAGATGCAGCCGCGCTGGAAGCGCGTGCTCAACACCATCAACGGCCAGATGGGCGAAGCCCTGGGCAAGGAATACGTCGACGTGGCGTTCTCGCCCGAGTCCAAGGCGCGCATGCAGGAGCTGGTGTCCAACCTCAGCACCGCGCTCAAGGCCCGCATCGAGAACCTGGAGTGGATGAGCCCGGAGACCAAGGAACAGGCGCTGGTGAAGTGGGCCTCGTTCACGCCCAAGATCGGCTACCCGGACAAGTGGCGCGACTGGAGCGGCCTGCAGACCAGCCGCGACAGCTTCGTGGCCAACCTGATGGCGGCCGGTGAGTTCAACCACAAGTTCAACCTCGCCAAGATCGGCCAGCCGGTCGACAAGACCGAGTGGCAGATGAGCCCGCAGACGGTCAACGCCTACTACAACCCGCTGGCGAACGAGATCGTGTTCCCGGCCGCGATCCTGCAGCCGCCGTTCTTCGATCCGAACGCCGACGACGCCGTGAACTACGGCGGCATCGGCGCCGTGATCGGCCACGAGATGATCCATGGCTACGACGACCAGGGCAGCCGCTTCGACGCCAACGGCAACTTCAAGAACTGGTGGACCGAGGCCGACATGGCCGGCTTCCAGGAGCGTACCGGCCGCCTGGTCTCGCAGTTCAACGAGTACGGCTACGGCGACGACATGAAGGTCAACGGCAACCTGACCCTGGGCGAGAACATCGCCGACCTGGGCGGCCTGGCCGTGGCCCACGACGCGCTGCAGAAGGCGCTGGAGAACAAGCGCGTGGCCGAGATCGACGGCTACACGCCCGACCAGCGCTTCTTCATGAACTGGGCCACGGTGTGGCGCGTGAACTTCAAGCCGGAGGAGCTCAAGGTCCGCCTGCAGACCGACCCGCACGCCCCGGCGCGCTTCCGCGCCATGGGTGCGCCGTCGAACCTGCCGGCCTTCGCCGCCGCGTTCGGCTGCACCGAAGGTGACCCGATGGTGCGCACCGGCGACGCCAAGGTCGCCATCTGGTGATCCCCCGCGCCACCGCGTGACACGGAAAAGCCCGGCCTCGCGCCGGGCTTTTCCTTTCCGCACCCTCCCCCTGTGGGAGCGCCTTCAGGCGCGAAGCTTCCCGCCAGAAGCTTCGCGCCTGAAGGCGCTCCTACAGGCGCTCCTGCCGGCCCTCCTACAGGCGGAGCGGCACAGGCGGTAGAATCGCCGTCCCCCTAGCCGGAGTCAGCGATGCCCATCCGCATGCGCCCCCTGTTCCCGTCCCTGCTGGCCCTGGCGCTGGTCGCCCTGGCCGGTCCCGCCGCCGCCCAGCGCGCGCCGCTCGCCTGCGCCGATTTCTACGGACACGCCAATGCCGCCTGGCTGGCCCAGAACCCGCTGCCGGCCGGCGCCACCTCGTTCAGCCGCTGGGACCAGCTCAACGCCCTCGGCGTCCAGCAGCGCGACCAGGTCCTGGCCGCCACCACCGCCCCCGCCGGCGCCACGGTCTCGGTGCGCCTGGCCGACCTGTTCGCCAGCGCCGGGGACGAGGCCGCCATCGAGGCCCAGGGCATCCGCCCGATCCAGCCGCTGCTGGCCATCGTCGACAAGATCCGCCGCACCCGCGACGTCGCCCCCGCCATCGCCGCGCTGCACGCCGCCGGCATGCCGGTGATCGTCGACCTGCAGGTGCTGCGCGACGCCAGCGGCAATCCCTACGCCCAGGTCGGCCCGGGCGGCATGGGCCTGCCCGACCCCGGCTTCTACGGCAACAGCGACCCGCTGGTGCAGCCGGTCGAGACCCGCTACCAGGCCGCCGTGGCCGAGTGGCTCAAGCTCACCGGCTCCTCGCCGGCCAAGGCCGCCGCCGAGGCCGCCGCGGTGCTGCAGATGGAGCGCCAGCTGGCCAAGGCCACCCTGCCCGGCGTCTCGTTCACGGTGATGCCGATCGGTGAGGCCGAGAAGCTGGCCGGCCGCCTCGGCCTCAAGGACCTGCTGGCGGCGCACGGCCTGAAGGCGACCCAGGTCGCGATGACCGGGCCGGAATTCTTCGCCGCGCTCAACCCCCTGCTCGAAAAGACCAAGCCCGAACAGTGGAAGGTCTACCTGCGCGCGCACATCGCCCGCGACATGGCGCCGACCCTGGGCAAGGCCTTCAACGAGCCCTGGGGCCAGCTCTACGACGTCACCCTGCGCGGCCAGGACGCGCCGACGCCGCGCGCCCTGCGCGCCCGTTGGGTGCTCGAGGCGCGCGTGCCCGAGCTGATCGACGCCGCCTACACCCAGCGCTTCCTGCCGGTGCCGCGCCAGGAGCGCGCCAAGGCCATCGCCGCCGCGGTCCGCGCCAGCGCCCTGGCCCGGGTCGACCAGGCCGCCTGGCTCAGCGACGCCGGCAAGGCCAGCGCCCGCGCGCGGCTCGAGGCGATGGTCGTGCAGCTGGGCACCGAGGTGCCCGACAACGTCTTCGACGACCTGCGCTTCGAGCGCGACAACCTGGCCGGCAACGTCATCGCCCTGCGCCGCTGGCTGATGAAGTACGCGCTGGTGCGCGCCCGCTTCGCCTGGCCGGCCGAGCAGTGGCAGCCGCTGGTGGTCTACCTGCCCAAGGAAAACCGCCTGCTGGTGACCGCCGCCACCCTGCAGCCGCCGGTGATCGACGACGGCGGCAGCGCCGGCGACTTCGGCGGGCTGGGCGCGCTGGTCGCGCAGCAGATGAGCCTGGCGCTGGCCTTCGAAGGCGCCGACAAGGCGGCCTGGGACAAGCGCATCGCGCCGCTGGTGCCGCAGTACGCCGCCTACTCCGCGACCGGCGGCGCCACCCGGGTCAACGCCACGGGCAGCCTCGTCCAGAACGCCGCCGACCTCGCCGGCCTGGAGATCGCCTGGGCCGCGCTCAACGCCCAGGGCAAGCCCGACGCCGCTTCGGCCAAGGCCTTCTTCACCGGCTGGGCCAGCCTGTGGCCGCGCCAGGACGTCGCCACCGCGCTGGCCGCGGCGCAGGCCAATGCCGTCCACGCCCCGGCCAAGTGGCGGGTGAACGGTCCGCTGGCGAACCTGCCGGCCTTCGGCGAGGCCTTCGGCTGCAAGGGCCGCGTCGCGATGCAGCGACCGGCCAAGGAGCAGGTTGCCCTCTGGCGCTGATGAACAGCTTCGCTCCCGGACAACGCTGGTTTTCCAGCGCCGAGCCCGAACTCGGGCTCGGCACCGTGCTCCGCCTCGCCGGCCGGCAGGTGCAGATCGTCTTCACCGGCACCGGCGTGGTGCGCATGTACGCCCTGGGCTCGGCGCCGCTGCTGCGCGCCGTGTTCCGGCCGGGCGAGCGCGTGCGCATCGGCGGCGAGGACAAGACGGTCGAGCGCGCCGAGCTGCGCGAGTCGCTGATCCACTACACCTGCGCCGGCCAGGTGCACGCCGAGGGCGAGCTGGATGCCGAACAGCCGGTGTCGCAGGCCGATTCGCGCCTGCTTTCGGGCCGGGTCGACCGCAACGACCAGTTCGAATTCCGGCGCGAATGCCTGCAGCGCCGCGCCGATGCCCGCGCACACCCCGGCTGGGGCGTGCTCGGCGCGCGCATCGACCTGGTCCCGCACCAGCTGCGGGTGGCCGAGATGGCCGCGCGCCGCCGGCCGCCGCGCCTGCTGCTGGCCGACGAAGTGGGCCTGGGCAAGACCATCGAGGCCTGCCTGGTCACCGCCCAGCTGCTGGCCAGCGGCCGCGTCCGGCGCGTGCTGGTGCTGGTGCCGGAAAGCCTGGTGAACCAGTGGTTCGTCGAGCTGCTGCGCCGCTTCAACCTGCCCTTCGCCATCTACGACGAGGAGCGCTGCGAATCGCTGGAGATGACCGAGCCCAAGGCCAATCCGTTCGAGGACGAGCAGTGCATCATCGCCTCGGTCGACTGGCTGGCCAGCCATGAAAAGCGCGCGCGCCAGGCGCTGGCCGCCGGCTGGGACCTGCTGCTGGTGGACGAGGCGCACCACCTGGTGTGGACGCCGGAATTCTCCAGCCCGGGCTATGCGCTGGTGGAAGCGCTGTCGGCGCGCACGCCCGGCCTGCTGCTGCTCACCGCCACGCCCGAGCAGCTGGGCCTGGGCGGCCACTTCGCGCGCCTGCGCCTGCTCGATCCCGCGCGCTACACCGACCTCGACGCCTTCCGCGCCGAGTCGCGCCGCTACCTCGGACTGTCCGCGCTGGCCGAGCGCCTGCTCGAGGACCAGGCCCTGACCACCGCCGACATGGCCACGCTCTCCGGCCTGTTCCCCGGCGAGGAAGACGCACTGGTCGCGCGCCTGGGCCGGATCGCCGCCGGCGACACCGCCGAGCGCGACGCGCTGCTGGCCGACCTGGTCGACCGCCACGGCACCGGCCGCGCGATGGTGCGCAACCGCCGCGCCGCGGTGGGCGGCTTCCCCGCGCGCCTGCCGCACGTGGACCTGCTCGACGCCCCCGGGGACCCCACCGTGCTCGGCCGCCTGCACGCCGAATTCGCCCACGACGTCGGCGACAGCGACGACGAGCCGGAGCACGACTACGCGAAGGACCCGCGCACCGACTGGCTGCTGGGCATCCTCGAGCGCGTGGCGCCGGCGAAGGTGCTGCTGCTCTGCCGCTCGCGCGCCAAGGTGCAGGCGCTGGAGGAAGCGCTGCGCCTGCGCACCGGCCTGCAGGTCGCGCGCTTCCACGAGGACATGAACCTCCTGCAGCGCGACCGCAATGCCGCCTTCTTCGCCGACCCGGAGGGGGCGCGCCTGCTGATCGCCAGCGAGATCGGCGCCGAGGGCCGCAACTTCCAGTTCGCCCAGCACTTGGTGATGTGGGACCTGCCGCTGCACCCCGACATGCTGGAGCAGCGCATCGGCCGCCTGGACCGCATCGGCCAGAAGGGCGACGTGAACATCCACGCCGCCGCCGTCGCCGGCAGCGCCCAGGATGTGCTGCTGCGCTGGGTGCACGAAGGCCTGGACGCTTTCCGCGGCGTGCTGGCCGACGGCCGCGAGCTGCTGCGCAGCTTCGGCGCCGAGCTGCTGCAGCTGGCCGACCAGGACGCCGACGCGCGCGAGCCGGCGCTCACCGAACTGATCGCCCGCAGCCGCGAGCGGCACGCCGAGTTGGCGCGCATCATCGCCGAGGGACGCGACCGCCTGCTTGAGCTGGGCAGCCGCGGCACCGAGGGCGGCGAACTGCTGGCCGCCCTGCACCAGGACGACCAGCACGCCGCGATGGACGACCACGCCCTGCGCCTGCTCGAAGCCTTCGGCGTGCACAACGAGCCGCTGGGCCCGAACCAGTGGCTGCTCGATCCCGAACACCTCACCGTCGACGGCTTCGAAGAGTTCAAGCAGGGCCCGCGCACCGCCACCTTCGACCGCGCCACCGCGCTGGGCCGCGACGACCTGCTCTACCTGCGCGACGACCACCCGCTGTTGCTGTCGGCCAACGAACTGCTGGTGTCGGGCGAAACCGGCAACGCCGCCTTCCTGGTCGACGACAGCCTGCCGCCGCGCACGGTGGTGATGGAAGCCGTGAACGTGATCGAGTGCGTGGCCCCGCGCGGCCTGGACGTCGAGCGCTACCTGCCGCCGGCGCCGCTGAGCGTGGCGGTCGACACCCGCCTGCAGGTGCGCGCCGACTTCGCCCCTGGCGAGCGCGCGCGGCTGCGCGCCGGCGACCGCGTGTTCGACCTCTCGCCCCAGCGCAAGGTGCTGGCCGCGCTGGTGCCGCCGATGCTCGAGCGCGCCCGCGAGGAAGCCCTGCTGCGTTCGCAGGAGCGCGTGGCCGAGGCCATGGCGAAGGCCGACGCGCTGCTCGGCGGCGAGATCGCCCGCCTGCGCGCGCTGGCGAAAGTGAACCCGGCGGTGCGGACGGAGGAAATCAACGCACTGGAGCAGGAGCGCGAGCAGCTGCTCGCCATCCTGCCCACCGCCCGCCCGCGCCTGGACAGCCTGCGCCTGGTCGCCAGCACCGATTTCCTGCAGCTGCGCCGCTGAGGCGCCGCCGCTTTACTGCATCGTCAGGGGCAACAAGGCGCGGCGCGGCGGGGCGCCTTCGAGCTTGTTGAAGATCATGCCCTCCGCGGACCGCTTCAGCGGGCGGATGACCTCGGGGCCCGGCGAGAAGTCCACCGCCAGGGCCCGCGCCACGCGGCCATCGGGCCTGACCACGAGATGGAACATGGCGAAGTGCGGCGCGGCGTCCGGCGCCCGGTCGGACCGGAGCAGGACACTGCTCACGCCGCGGATCTCCAGCGGCCAGCGCGCGTCGTCGATGTCGCCCGGGCAGCCCGACACCCGCTTGGTTTCCCGCGAGGCCAGGATGCCCGCCACGATGCCATCGCCCCACTCGGACACGAAGGCCTGCACGTCCGCCAGCACCTCGGCTTCCAACGCCTCGGTCCGCGGCTCACCCAGGGCCTCGAAGCCACGACGCACCAGGTCCGCGCCGTAGGCCAGCACCTTGCGGTGTTGCGGATCCGGATGGTTCATCGCGTAGTGGGCCCGCGCCAGGGCCAGCACCAGGCCCTCCCGCGCGCGGCCTTGCGCCAGCGCGTTCTCGGCCAGGCCGGCCATGGCATTGAGGTCGCCCGCCACGGCGGCCTGGCGCAGCCAGCGGTCGGCCTGCTCCGGGTCCTGGGGCAGTCGCTTCGCGGGGTGGCTGGGGCCCAGGCGGTACAGCGTCCCCAGCAGGTAGGCCGCCGGGCGGCTGCCGCTTTCGGCGACCGCGCGAAGGGTGGCGATGTCCTCGGCCACAAGCGCCGCGGGCACGGTGGGGTCGACCACGCGCGCGATGTCGTAGCAGCGCGGCGCCTGCGCGGCACCGTCGACACCGGACGGCGCCTGCGCCAGCGCGGGCGACGTGGCCAGGCAAAAGACCATGGCCGCCACGAAACACTTCACGGGCATGTCCTTCTCCACGGTCATCGGACCCTTCGCGGGCCACGGGGTTTGAACGGCGGCTGGCCGCGCCAGTAGCGGATCACCAGCCAGCCGAACAGCATGCCGCCGAGATGCGCGAAATGGGCGATGCCGGAGTTGCTGGCGAACACGCCCATGCCCAGCTCGATCGCGCCGAAGACGATCACGAAGGTGCGCGCCTTCATCGGGATGGGCGGGATCAGCAGCATCACCTGCCGGTTCGGGAACAGCATGCCGTAGGCCAGCAGCAGGCCGAACACGCCACCGGACGCGCCGATCGTGGGATACGGCCCCTGCCCCGTGATGCCCGAGGTGACCACCAGCAGCTGGATCAGGCCGGCGCCTGCGACGCAGATGAAGAAGTAGGCGAGGTAGCGCCGCGTGCCCCAGGTCTGCTCCAGCGAGGTGCCGAACATGTACAGCGCCAGCCCGTTGAAAAGCAGGTGCGGAAAGTCGCGATGCAGGAAGCCGTAGGTGATGACCTGCCAGGGCAGGAAGCCGACGGTGATGGGCGAGCCGTCGGCGGCGGAACCGGCGGGGAATTCGCCCAGCGGCCAGAGCGCGAAGTAAATCAGCAGCGGTTCGAACAGGAACTGCTGCAGCAGGAAGCCGATACCGAGGGCCAGGAGCAGGCCTTTTGTCGCCGGGGGCAGTCGCATGCGGGGGGATGCCGGTGGGAAGCCAGCCCGTATCATAGCGGCATGGCCGCGACCCTTCCGTTGATCCCCGATGGGCTGGCGCTCGACGCGCTGGCGGACGTCCTGCGCGGGCGGGACTGGGCCACGCTCGCGCTCGACCCCGCCGACGCCCGGCTGCAGGCCGCCGCCGCGGAGGCGCGCGCGCATGCCAGCGCCGGACGCCTGCTGCCCGCGGCCACCGGCCGCGCCGACGGTCGCCAGTTCGCCGGGCTGCGCGGGGATGCCACGCTTTGGCTGGACGATCCGGCCTGCGGGCCCGCGGCGCGGGACCTGCTGGCGGCACTGGAGGCGCTGCGGATCGAGGTGAACCGGCGCCTGCTGCTGGGCCTGGAGGAGGTGGAGGCGCACTTCGCGCACTACCCGCCCGGCGCCGGCTATGCGCGGCACCGCGACCGCTTCCGCAGCGACGACGCGCGGGTGCTGTCGCTGGTGGTGTACCTCAATGCCGACTGGCCCGACGGCGCCGGCGGCGAGCTGCGCCTGCACCTGCCGGACGGGCCGGTGGACATCGCGCCGCGCCTGGGCACGGTCGCACTCTTCCTCAGCGCCGAGGTGGAGCACGAAGTGCTGCCGGCGACGCATCCGCGCTACAGCGTCGCGGCCTGGTTCCGGCAGCGCCCGCGCCGCTGAGCCGGCAACTGCCCGCGTCCGGTCGCGGCGCGCGGCACGGACCTCAGCGTTTTCCGCGCGCCGGGGGCGGCGCCCACAGCATCTCGTCCAGCGTCGGCGCCGCGCGCTGGCCGCGCACCCGGCCGGCCTCGACGCGCACGCCTTCGGCGCGCAGCCGCTGCACCTGTTCGTCGAAGCCGTCCGAGTCCGCGGGAAAGGCGATGCGCCCGTCCGACCGCAGCACGCGGTGCCAGGGCAGCCCCGGTTCGTCGCCCGCCGAAAGAATGCGCGCCACCAGCCGCGCTCGCCCCGGCAGGCCGGCGCGCCGCGCGACCTCGCCGTAGCCGGCCACCTCGCCGGCGGGAATGGCCCGCACCGCCGCCAGGATGCGCTGGCGGGCGGCGTCGGCCGCGGCAGGGGCGTTGGGCTTTGGGGGCATGCGGGTTTAGGATACCCCTCCCGCAGATTTCCAGACCGCCATGCAGAATTTCGAACAGATCCGCAGCCAGCTCCAGGGCAAGTACAAGCTCACCGCCAGCGAGCCCTACCTGGCCTGCGTGCAGCTCTCGCTCGACAAGGGCAAGCGCCACCAGAGCATCTTCCTGTCGGAAATGGTCGGCGAGGACGAGCGTCCCTACCTGCGGGTCAGCACCGTGATCGCGCCGATGACCGGCATCGATGCCCGCCGCATGCTGCAGTTCAACTGGCAGACCCGCGTGGGCTACCTCGCCATCGGCGAACTCGACTCCGTGCCCTACCTGCAGCTGTGCGAAAACCGCCCCTACGACACCCTCACCGCCGCCGAGATCGACCGCCTCGTGCTGGAAATCGGCGGCCTGGGCGACCAGATGGAACGCATGCTCTCCGCCGGTGGCGACCTTCTTTAAAGCTGTTTTGGCCACGGATGAACACAGATAAACACGGATAAGGCAAAAGATGGTTGATCGTGGCGGAATTCCACGGACGTCGAAAACCTATTCTTCGTTTGTCTTATCCGTGCTTATCTGTGTTCATCCGTGGCAAAAAACGCCCTTGCTGGGCCTTGCCTGAAATCAGCCCCAGCCCAGCGCCCGGACCGCCTTGAGAAGCAGCCAGGCCAGGCCGCCCGAGGCGGGGATGGTGAGGATCCAGGCCCAGACGATCTTCTGGATGACGCTCCACTGCAGGGCGCGCGGGTTCTTGGCCACGCCCACGCCCATGATGGCGGTGGAGATGCTGTGGGTCGTGGACACCGGCATGCCGAAATGGGCCGCCAGGGTCAGGATGGTCGCCGAACTCGTTTCCGCCGCGAAGCCGTGGATGGGATGCAGCTTCACCATCTTGTGGCCCAGGGTCTTGATGATTCGCCAGCCGCCGGCCGCGGTGCCGGCCGCCATCACGATGGCGCAGGTGACGATGATCCAGGTCTCGATGCCCTCGCCGTCGCCCGGGTGCATGAAGGCCAGCCAGCCCGGCAGGTTGTCCAGGGTGCCGGCGGCCTCGGCGCCGATCAGCGCCAGGGCGATGATGCCCATGGTCTTCTGCGCGTCGTTGGTGCCGTGCGCGAAGCCCATGTAGGCGGCCGAGACGATCTGCGCCTTGCCGAACAGCGCATTCACCCAGCGCGGCCGCGAGATGCGCGCGAGCCAGCCGCCGGCGCCGTTCATGGCGCTGATGATCGCCATCAGCGCGCCCATCATCAGCAGGCCCAGGGTGAAGCCCGCGACCGGCGAGCTGATCATGGGCACGATCACCTTCCAGAAGATGCCCTGGTTCCTGGTCCAGTGCTCGGCCTCGCGGGCCCAGATCAGTGCGTCCAGGTTGCCGTCCGCGGCCGCCAGCGCGGCGCCGCACAGGCCGCCGATCAGGGCGTGGCTGGACGAGGACGGCAGGCCGAACCACCAGGTGATCAGGTTCCAGACGATGCCGCCCGCCAGCGCGCAGATGATCAGCTGCGACGTGACCACCACCACCTGGTCGTCGATCAGGCCCGAGGAAATGGTCTTGGCGACGGCGGTGCCGGCCAGGGCGCCGATCAGGTTCATGCCCGCGGCCAGGGCCACGGCCTGGGTCGGGTTGAGCACCTTGGTGGCGACCACGGTCGCGATCGAGTTGGCGGTGTCGTGGAAACCGTTGATGTACTCGAACACCAGGGCCGTCAGGATGACGGCCAGCACCAGGATGAGCGCGGTGGCCATGGCTCAGGCGTTCTTGAGCACGATGCCGTAGATGACGTTGCCGGCGTCGCGGCAGCGGTCGATGGCCTTCTCCAGGATCTCGAACAGGTCCTTGAGGATCAGGTAGCGCATCGGGTCGGTTTCGTGGGCGTAGGTGTCGCGGTAGAGCTCCAGGATCAGCCGGTCGGCCTCGGCCTCGATGGCCTGCATCTTGTCGTTCAGGCCCTTGGTGGTCTCCAGGTCCATGCCCTTGCGCAGCAGGCCCACCATGTCCACCAGCACCCCGCAGGCGCGCTCGAGCATGGCGGCGCGGGACACGAAGTCGACGTCGCCGATGCGCTCGGCCGCCAGCATGTAGCGCTCGGCGAACTTCTCGACCACCTTCGGGATCTTGTACAGGACGTTGCTGAGCGACTCGATGTCCTCGCGCTCGAGCGCGGTGACGAAGGTGTTCACCAGCTCGCGGCTGATCTGCGCCGACAGGTCCTTCTCGCGCTGGCGCGCCAGCTTGAACTTCTCCAGCGAGCGCTGGGCCGGCGGCGTGGCCAGCAGTTCGCCCAGGGCGCGGGCGCTTTCGCGGGCGGCGGCGGCGCTGGCCTCCAGCAGGCCGTAGAACTTGTCGCCTTTGCCGAAGATGGTCTGGAGGGAAAACATGCAGGCGGGCCCCGTCTGGCTGGCCGGGGGCGTCCCGGTCCGTGGATGTGGCGGAAATTTTACAACGCCGTGAAGGCCGCGTGCCCGATGCGCGACCCGGGGCGGGGCCTGGCCACGTCGCGGCGCCGCGCCCGGCGGGACCGCGCCGGCGCCCGGCCCGGGGCCCGCGCCACC
>NZ_DASTNG010000045.1:0-3057 GCF_035721105.1 Arenimonas sp.
GCGCCCGCGACCTTCTTGCCCGTGTAGTTGGGACTGCCGTCGGCGCCGGTGCACTTGTACAGCGTGCCGGCCCAGGCCGGAGGGGCCAGGAGCAGGCAAGCCAGCGTCAGCGGGCGCAGCAGGTTCATGGCGCGTGTGTACTCCAACCCGGCCCCAAAGCC
Source organism: Arenimonas sp. (assembly GCF_035721105.1). Taxonomy (GTDB): domain Bacteria; phylum Pseudomonadota; class Gammaproteobacteria; order Xanthomonadales; family Xanthomonadaceae; genus Arenimonas. The sequence continues at coordinate 162 of NZ_DASTNG010000045.1, forward strand.
AAGTACCACCCCCATTGTAGGAGCGCCTTCAGGCGCGAAGCTCCCGGCCAGAAGCTTCGCGCCCGAAGGCGCTCCTGCACCGGGGGGTTACAATGCCCGCCCCCACGGATCGGATTAACCGCCGCCATGCCCGTGAACTCGCCCGCCCGGGGCAAGCTCCACATCAAGACCCACGGCTGCCAGATGAACGAGTACGACTCGGCCAAGATGGCCGACGTCCTCGCGGCCGAGCACGGCCTGGAACTGACCGACGACGAGGCCGAGGCCGACGTCATCCTGGTCAACACCTGCTCGATCCGCGAGCGGGCCGAGGACAAGATGTTCTCGCTGATCGGCAAGTGGAAGCACCTGAAGAAGGCCAAGCCGGTGATCATCGGCGTCGGCGGCTGCGTCGCCAGCCAGGAGGGCGAGGCCATCCTGCGGCGCGCGCCCCACGTCGACCTGGTGTTCGGCCCGCAGACGCTGCACCGGCTGCCGGCCATGATCGAGGCCCGGCGCGCGTCCGGCCGGCCGCAGGTCGACATCAGCTTCCCCGAGATCGAGAAGTTCGACCGGCTGCCGGCGCCGCGCGCCGAGGGCGCCAGCGCCTATGTGTCGGTGATCGAGGGCTGCAGCAAGTACTGTTCGTTCTGCGTGGTGCCCTACACGCGCGGCGAGGAAGTGTCGCGCCCGTTCGACGACGTGCTGCTCGAGTGCGCCCAGCTGGCCGCGCAGGGCGTGCGCGAGATCCACCTGCTGGGCCAGAACGTCAACGCCTACCGCGGCGCCATCGGCGACGACGGCGACACCGCCGACCTGGCCACCCTGGTGCGCGCGATCGCCACGCTCGAGGGCGTCGGCCGCATCCGCTACACCACCTCGCACCCGGTCGAGTTCTCGGATGCGCTGGTCGAGGCCCACCGCGACGTGCCGCAGCTGGCCAGCTACCTGCACCTGCCGGTGCAGTCGGGCTCGGACCGGATCCTGGCGGCGATGAAGCGCGGCCACACGGTGCTCGAGTACAAGGCGCGCATCCGCCGGCTGCGCGAGGCCAAGCCGGGCATCGTGATCGCCTCGGACTTCATCGTCGGCTTCCCGGGCGAGACCGAGCGCGATTTCGAGGCCACGCTGAAGCTGGTCGAGGAGATCGGCTTCGACCAGAGCTACTGCTTCGCCTATTCCCGCCGTCCGGGCACGCCGGCCGCGAACCTGCACGACGAGGTCCCGGCCGACGTCGCCAAGGCCCGGCTGCACCGCCTGCAGGCCGCCATCAACGCCAACGCCCAGCGCATCGCCGAGGCCATGGTCGGCGGCGTCGAGCGCGTCCTGGTCGAGGGGCCGAGCGCCCGCGACCCCGGCGAACTCACCGGCAAGACCGAGAACATGCGCAACGTGAACTTCCCCGGCCATCCGCGCCTGGTCGGCCAGTTCGTCGATGTCCGCATCACCGAGGCCCGCGCCAACTCGCTGCGTGGCGAGATCCTTGTTTCGGACGACTAACCGGGAAGGCTTTTTTGCCACGGATGAACACGGATGGGCACGGATATAGCCAAAGAAATTAGTTTCATAGAAACCGGTGCTTTTATTGATAGCCCCTCTCAATCACGCGTGGATGGGAACCTGAAGAAAACTGTTCTTATCCGTGTCCATCCGTGTTCATCCGTGGCAAGAAATTGAAATGACCAAACCCGCCATACATCGTGATTTCGTGCTGGAGCCGGAGGACAACGAGCGGCTGGCCAACCTGGCCGGGCCGTTCGACGAGCACCTGCGGCAGATGGAGCTGCGGCTGGGGGTGGAGATCGCCAACCGCGGGCATGTCTTCCGGGTGAGCGGCGAGGCCAAGGCGGCCGCGGCGGCCGAGAAGCTGCTGCGCAAGCTTTACGAGGACGCCGCCACCGAGGTGCTCGATCCGCACCGGATCCACACCCACCTGGGCAGCGCGCACCTGGAGCGGCTGACCGGCGACGACGGGTTCGAGCCGCAGGAGGTCGCGATCAAGGTCAAGCGCGGCACCGTGCGCGGGCGCGGCGCCAACCAGGCCAAGTACCTGCATGCGATCAGCACCCACGACATCAACTTCGGCATCGGTCCGGCCGGCACCGGCAAGACCTTCCTGGCCGTGGCCAGCGCGGTCGAGGCGCTGAACGAGAGCCGCGTGCAGCGCCTGCTGCTGGTGCGGCCGGCCGTGGAAGCCGGCGAGAAGCTCGGCTTCCTGCCCGGCGACCTGAGCCAGAAGGTCGATCCCTACCTGCGCCCGCTCTACGACGCACTGTACGAAATGCTGGGCGTCGAGAAGGTGGCCAAGCTGCTCGAGCGCAACGTCATCGAGATCGCGCCGCTGGCCTACATGCGCGGCCGCACGCTCAACGACGCCTACGTGATCCTGGACGAGGCACAGAACACCTCGATCGAACAGATGAAGATGTTCCTGACCCGCATCGGCTTCGGCAGCACCGCGGTGATCACCGGCGACCTGAGCCAGATCGACCTGCCCAAGCACCAGAAGTCCGGCCTGCGCGACGCCATCGACGTGCTGCGCGGGGTCGAGGGCATCAGTTTCACCTTCTTCACCGCCCACGACGTGGTGCGGCATCCGCTGGTGGCGCGCATCGTCCGGGCCTACGATGCCCGCGACGGCAAGGAGTCGCAGGAATGACCAAGGGTCCCGTGCAGTTGGACGTCAGCGTCACCTATGGCCTGCCGCGCGCCGGCCTGCCCGCCGCCAACAGCTTCCGGCGCTGGGCCGCCGCCGCGGCGCAGGGCCGGATCAAGCGCGCCGACCTGGCCATCCGGCTGGTCGACGCCAAGGAAGGCCGCGCCCTCAACCGCCACTACCGCGGCAAGGACTACGCCACCAACGTGCTGAGCTTCCCCGCCGAGTTGCCGGAAGGCTTGAAACTGCCGCTGCTCGGCG
>NZ_DASTNG010000046.1:0-15260 GCF_035721105.1 Arenimonas sp.
GCGCTGGCCGCGGAAGTCGGCGTCCAGCGGCGCCTCGCCGACCCGGCGCTTGAAACCGAGGCGCGAGAACGGCCGCGCGAAGCGGGCGTAGAAGATCGCGGCGCCGATGGCCTTTTTCACGCCGCCCACCGCGCCAGGAAATCCGCGTCCAGGTGCCCGGTCTTGACCAGGATGCGCGCGCCCTGCGGCGCCCGCGGCGCGTGCTTCGAAAGATGCGGGCTGCGCAGCCAGCTGCCGGCCGGGTACGTGCCGTGCTCGTCCTCGAACACGCCCGACAGCACCAGGATCTCCTCGCCGCCCCAGTGCGTGTGCGGCTGGAACACCGTGCCCGGCGCCCAGTCCACCAGCGCGGTGTGCTGGGTGCCGAAGGAATGCAGGGGCATCACGTGCAGGCCCGGCACCAGGCCCGGGCGCCAGGCTTCGGCGTTCGTGTCGATGCGCACGCGCTCGGTGTCGCCGGCCTGGAACTGGCGCAGCTTCACGAACAGCGTGCAGCCTTCGGCACTGCGCGGCGCGTGCCGGCTGCCGTCGGGATTGCGCAGGTAGGTGCCGGGGCCGTAGTCGCCGGTGTCGTCGCTGAAGGTGCCGTCGAGCACCAGGATTTCCTCGCCGTCCGGGTGTTCGTGGGTCGGGAACACCGAGCCCGGCGCGTAGCGCACGAGGCTGGTGGCGCGCGCCTCTTCCCCGCCCACGCGATCGAGCAGACGGCGCGTGACACCCGGCGAAGGCGAGGCCTGCCACGGGCTGTCGCCTGGCCGGATGACGACGCGTTGGGTGAAGTCAGCGTTGAGGCGCATGGGAATACCTTGGAAGCCGCACACAGTATGGCTCTCCCCAGGTCTATGCGAAGTGCACAAACAAGCCCCTCTCCCCCTGCGGGAGAGGGGTTGGGGAGAGGGGAGCAAGGCGACTGGCCTGGCCGTCCCAATCAGTCCACGATGGTCTTCCCCCTATCCGGAGCGCATCCATGGCGCGCCCCCTCGACGTCATCATCATCGGCGCCGGCACCGCCGGCCTGTCGGCACTGCGCGAAGTGCGCAAGCGCACCGACGACTTCGTGCTGGTCAACGACGGACCCTACGGCACCACCTGTGCCCGGGTCGGCTGCATGCCCTCGAAGGTGCTGGTGGAGGCGGCCAATGCGTTCCACGCCCGCGGCAAGTTCGCGGCCTTCGGCATCCGCGGCGGCGAGGGCCTGGCGGTCGACCTGCCGGCGGTGCTGCAGCGGGTGCGCACCCTGCGCGACTTCTTCGTGGCCGGGGTGCTGGAGGCCACCGCCGACCTGGGCGACCGCAACCTGCCCGGGCGGGCGCGCCTGCTCGATGCGCACACCGTGCAGGTCGGCGACCGGGTGCTCAAGGCCAGCCGGATCATCCTCGCCACCGGGGCGCGACCGGTGCTGCCACCGGCCTGGCGCGCACTCGGCGGCCGCGTGCTGACGACCGACGCCCTGTTCGAGCAGACCGACCTGCCGCGCCGGATCGGCGTGGTCGGCTTGGGCGCCATCGGCATCGAGATGGCCCAGGCGCTGGCGAGGCTGGGCTGCGAGGTCACCGCCTTCGGCCGCGGCGAACGGCTCGCAGGCCTTTCCGATCCTGAGGTCAACGCCACGCTGCGCAAGCTGCTCGCGTCCGAGTTCGCGCTGCACACCGGCGCCGACGTCGCACTGTCGGCCCACGGCAGCGGCCTGCGGCTTCAGGCGGGCGACACCGTGGCCGACGTGGACGCCGTGCTGGTCGCGATCGGCCGTCGGCCCAACCTCGACGATATCGGCCTCGAGGCGCTGGGCGTCAAGCTCGACGCGCGCGGGCTGCCGCCCTTCGACCCGTGCACGCTGCAGATCGCCGACCTGCCCGTCTACCTGGCCGGTGACGCCAACGCCCACGCCCCGATCCTGCACGAGGCCGCCGACGAGGGTTACATCGCCGGCCGCAACGCGCTGCAGGACACGCCCGACCGCTTCCGCCGACGCACGCCGCTCGGCATCGTGTTCTCCGACCCCGGCACCGCGTTCGTGGGCACGCGCTTCGAGGCGCTGCCGGCGGGCACGGTCATCGGCGAAATCGACTTCACCCGCCAAGGCCGCGCGCGCACCGGCCAGCGCAACCAGGGCCTGCTGCGCGTCTACGCCGCCAGGGCCGACGGCCGTCTGCTGGGCGCCGAACTGTGCGCGCCCTCCGGCGACCACCTCGCGCACCTGCTGGCCCTGGCCATCGACCGCGAGCTCACCGTGTTCGACCTGCTGCGGATGCCGTTCTACCACCCCGTCATCGAGGAAGGCCTGAGGACCGCGCTGCGCGCCCTGGCCCGGCAGGTGGATGGCGGTGGCGACGCCTCCGACCTGTCGCTATGCCCGCCGCTGAAGGCGGAGGCGCTGGACTGAGCCAACACCCCGCGGGCAGGGCCGGTCCGGCGCGCTACAGGACGACGACCACCAGCTGCACGCGGCGATTGCGCGGGCTGCTGATGCCGGAGCGGGTCGGTTCGGCCGGGCGCTTGAAGGCCTGGTCGCGCAGGAGGACGTCCTGGGCCTGGAGGCCTGCGGCGACCAGCCGGTCGCGGACATCCTCGGCGCGTGCCTGGCCCAGCCGGGGGCTGGTCTCGAGCTCGCTGGCGTCGACGTGGCCGGCGGCGATGGCCATCACGGGGCAGCCCACGACTTGCTCGGCGACCAGGTCCACCGTCTGCTGGCCTGACATCGTCAACTTGGACGACCCCAGTTCGTAGTAAAGCGCCGCGTCGACGATATGCCCGGCCGGGAGGCTGCAGGCCAGTGCGGACGCCGGCAGTGTCGCGGACAGCAGGAAGGCCACCAGCAGCTTGCGCATCACGATTCCCCGGGTGTCGATGGTGGCTGAACCTAACCCGCCGCCGGGCCCCGGGCAAGCGGCGCCGGGGACGAGAGCTGCAGCTGCGCCGGATGCAGATCGCGCAGCGTGTCCACGTACTCGCGGGTGTAGCCCGGGAAGATCGCCACCACCTTGCCGTTGTCCATGCGGTACCAGCTGCGGCATTGCGCCCAGACCGAGCCCGACAGGCGCTGCTGCAGCGTGGCGTTGTGCGCCTGCTGCCGGTCGGCGCCGACCTCGATGGCGCGGTAGCCACCCGCGTCGACCGCCTGCATGCAGGCGATGGCGTGCTTCACCGCGGGCTCGATGTAGAGCAGCGTGGACGTGTGGCCGGTGGCGGTGTTCGGCCCCAGCATCAGGAACAGGTTGGGAAAGCCGGCGACGTGGATGCCGTGCAGGGCCTCCGGGCCGTCGCGCCAGGCGTGGGCCAGGGTCTGGCCGCCGCGGCCGACGATGTCCAGCGACTGCAGCAGGTGCACGGTGTCGAAGCCGGTGGCGCAGACCAGCGCGTCCGCGGCGTGCTCGACGCCATCGACGGTGCGCACGCCGGTGGCGGTGATGCGTTCGATGCCGGCGGTGACCAGCGACACGTGCGGCTGCGACAGCGTGGGGTAGTAATCACTCGAGTAGATGATGCGCTTGCAGCCCAGCGGGTAGTCGGGCGTGAGCGCGCTGCGCAGCGCGGGGTCGGCCAGCTGCACGCGGCGGTGGCGCGCGGCCCACCACAGCATGAAGCGCCGCATCCGCGTGCCGTCCTCGAAGCCGCGGCGCCCCAGCTCGAGGAACTGCACCCAGGCCGCGCGCACGACAATGGCGTAGGGCGGGAACCGCGCCAGCAGCCCGTCGAACCAGGCGTAGCGGCGCTCGAGCCGCGGCAGCACCCAGTTCGCGGTGCGCTGGAACACGTGCAGCTGCGACGCCTTCGCGGCAAGGGGCGGGATCAGCTGCACCGCGGTCGAACCGGTGCCGATGACCGCGATGCGCCGGCCGGCCAGCGGCGCCTGCGCATCCCAGCGCGCCGAGTGCAGCTTCAGCCCGGTGAAGTCCTCCAGCCCGGGGATGTCCGGCCAGCGCGGCTGGCTCAGCGGACCGGTGCTGCAGACGAAGAAGCGCGCGCGCAGCGTATCGCCGGCGGCGGTGCGGAAGTGCCACAGGCCCTCGGCCTCATCGAAGCGCGCCTGCGCCAGGCGCGTCCCCAGCCGCAGCCGGGCGGACAGGCCGTGCTTCGCGGCCAGGGCCTGCTGGTAGGCGTGGATCTCCGGCGCATTGGCGAAGCGCTGGCGCCAGCGCGGGTTCGGCGCGAACGAGAAGGCGTAGGCCGGCGCCGGCACGTCGACCTGCGCGCCGGGATAGCGGTTGTCCCACCAGGTGCCGCCCAGGCCGTGGGACTGTTCCAGCATGACGAAGTCGCGCAGGCCCGCCCGCTGCAGCCCGATCGCCGCGCACAGCCCCGACATGCCGGCGCCCAGGATCAGCGTGTGGTGGATGCGGTCGTCGGCGGCCGGCGGCAGGTGCGGGGCCATGAAGCCTGCGATCCGCGCCACCGCCGCGTCGGCGCTGGGCAGGCTGCCGGCATGGAGCTGGAACACGTGCCAGCGGCCCGCGACGCGGTCGTGGCGCACGTCGACCTCGGCGGCGTGCAGCTTCGCCACCAGGGCCTGCGCCTGGGCGTCGAGCAGGTCGTCGCTGCCGTGCTGCACCAGCACCGGCGGCAGGCCGCGCAGGTCGGCCAGCAGCGGTGACACGCGCGGCGCATCGAGCCGGCCGGCGGCGTAGTGCGCGGCGTTCGCCCGCAGCCAGGCTTCGGTCAGCATCGCCTCGCCCTTCACCGCCGGCAGCAGCGTGTCGGCGCGCAGGTCCACCAGCGGCGCCAGCAGCACCAGGGCGGCGGGCGCGGGGCGGCCGGTGTCGCGCGCCTGCAGCGCCAGCGACAGCGCCAGGCCGGCGCCGGCGGAATCGCCGGCGACCACCACCGGGCCCTCGGCGCGCAGCGCGTCGTAAGCAGCCAGCGCGTCATCTAGGCCGGCCGGGAACGGATGCTCGGGCGCCAGCCGGTAATCCACCACCACCACCGGCAGGCCGCTGTCGCGCGCCAGCCAGGCGGCCAGCGGACGATGCGTGCGCGGCGAGCCGACGCAGTAGCCGCCACCGTGCAGGTACAGGACGCTGCCGGCGCGCACCGGCGCGGCGCGTTCGTCGGCCCAGCGTTCGGCACGCACGCCGCCCAGCGTGAGGTCGCGGCGCGTGATGCCCTGGGGCAGGCGACGGAGGTGCGACAGCGCGTGCAGCCAGCGCCGCTGCCAGCGGAGCGGCCAGCGCGGATGGAAGGCCGGCTTGAGCAGGACGCGCAGGGTGGTGCGCAGCAGGAAGGCGATCAGCGGTTCGGCGATGGGCATGCGGCCAGCTTAGGCAATGGCCGGCCGGAAGCCCATGGCCCCGGCCGGGTCGGTCACGACGATGCGCGGGCTAGAACCGCCAGCTGGCGCCGACCAGCGGGCCGGCCAGGCGCGCGTCGACGCGGGTGCCGCCCTCGCGGTAGTCCACCGACAGCGCGCGCAGCCCGGCCGAGAACACCCAGGTGTCGGTGGCCGCGTAGTTGGCGACCACCAGCCACTGCTGCGTGCTTTCCGAGCCGGCGCCGAAGCCGCCGACGTCGGCGTAGCCGATCATCGACCAGCGCGGCGCCAGCGCGACGTTCACGCGCGCGGCCAGCAGCGGGTCGGTGAAGCTGTCGCCCGGCGACCGGGACACGCCGGCCAGCGGCACCGCCACGGCGGCGCTGACGTCCCAGTGGCGCAGGCCGCCGAGCAGGTCGAAGGCGATGCGCTCGTCCTCGTGGATGCGCCAGCCCGCCGCCAGCGTCAGCGAGGTCTGCCGCAGGCGGCCCTCGGCCGGCAGGCCCGGCGGGATGCGGCCCTGCTTCGACGAGGCGGCGTAGCTGAAGTCCCCCAGCAGCACCAGCCGGTCGCGGCGCGCGAAGGCCGACAGGAAGAAGGCGCCGTCGCTGTCCTTGAGCACGTCGCGGAAGGACTTGTCGATGCGCACCGTGGGCGCACCGGTGAAGGGCGTCAGCGTGCCGCCGAGGCCCGAGCCCCAGAGATAGGGCGTGACCTGGCCGGTCCACTCGCCGTCCGGCGCACTGCCGCGCAGGCTGTCCTGGGCGGCGGCAGGCACGGCCACCACCAACATCAGCGCGGCGACGCCACGCGCCATCCGGCTCCGGGTAGTCATCGCTTTCATCGCGGCTCCTTGACGATCGCGCCGTCCTTCATGATCACGACGAAGTTCTTCGCCGGGTCGCCGATCAGGTCGAGGTTGGCCAGCGGATCGCCGTCGACCAGGATCAGGTCGGCCAGCGCGCCTTCGCGCACCACGCCCAGCTCGCCCTGGTAAGGGGAGCGCGGGCCCGACAGCGCCAGCAGCTGGGCGTTGTCGTGCGTGGCCAGCTTCAGGATCTCCGCCGGGGTGAACCACGGGCGCAGCGTCAGCAGGAAGCGGGTCTGCTCTTCGTTCACCTTCGGGTCGAACAGGACGTCGGTGCCCCAGGCCAGCTTCACGCCGGCGGCCTTGGCGCGGGCCCAGATGGTCTGCTGCGCATCGATCACCGGCTTGCGCTTGGTGCGGCGCGCGGCATCCATGTTCTCGGAGTCGCCCTGCAGCATCTGCAGGCTCAGCCAGATGCCCTTCTCGGCCATCAGCCGCAGGGTGGCGTCGTCCAGCAGCTGGCCGTGCTCGATGCACTTCACGCCGGCCTCGATGGCGCGGCGCACCGCCTTGGGCGTGTAGGCGTGGACGGTGACGTAGGTGTTCCAGTCGTCGGCGGCCTCGACCGCGGCGCGCATTTCGTCGAGCGTGTACTGGGTGACGTCGAGCGGGTCGTAGTCGGAGCTGGTGCCGCCGCCGGCCATGAGCTTGATCTGGCTGGCGCCGAAGCGCAGGTTCTCGCGGGTGGCGGTGAGCACGTCGTCGCGGCCGTCGACGATCCAGGTGGCCCCCAGCTGCTCGGCGCGCGACATCTTGCCGGTGAAGCGGCGCGGACCTTCGCTCGGCGCGCGCAGGTCGCCGTGGCCGGAGGTCTGGCTCAGGTGGGCGCCCGAAGGCCAGATGCGCGGACCGGGGATCGCGCCGCGGTCGATCGCGGCCTTGAGCGGGAAGATCGGCCCACCGACATCGCGCACGCTGGTGATGCCGCGCAGCAGCATCTTGCCGGCGCCTTCGGCCGCGGCGCGCTGCGCCGTCTCGGGCGTCAGGTCGGGCGACTGCAGCGTGGCCATGTCCATCGCGCTGAAGGTCATGTGCACGTGCACGTCGATCAGGCCCGGCATCAGGGTGCGGCCGCGGCCGTCGATCACGCGCGCCGCGGGGTCGCCGGCGTCCGGCCCGATCGCGGCGATGGTGTTGCCGCGCACCAGCACGTTCGTGGGCGGCGAGAGCGCGGCGCCCGTGCCATCGAAAACGCGGACCTCGCGGAACAGCACGGCCTCCTGCGCCGCGGCGGGTGCCGCCAGCGCGCAGGCCAGCGCCAGCCACGGCGCGAAGCAGTTGATCCTGCCCATCGGTTTCTCCCCTGCCCGGTCCGGTCGGGCTCGAATGACATCAGGAACGCGCGCACGGCCGGTTTTCGGCCGCGCAGTCTCCGCAGTGTGTCGAAGCGAGGTGAAACTGGCGTGGACGTCGAACCCTGGAGCGGCCGTCGACGGCCTCAGACGCGGCCGACCACCGGGATCAGGGCGCCGGTGATGGCGGCGGCCTCGTCGGAGAGCAGGAAGGCAATCGTCGCCGCCAGCTGGGCCGGCGCCACCCAGCGTCCGAAGTCGGCGTCGGGCATGTCCTTGCGGTTGGCCGGGGTGTCGATGATGCTCGGCAGCAGCGCGTTCACCGTGATGCCGCGGTCCTTGAGCTCTTCGGCCAGCGCTTCGGTGAGCCGCATCACGCCGGCCTTGGACGCCGCGTACGCGCCCATGCCCGCGCCCGCCTTCACCGCGCCGTTGGCGCCGATGTTGACGATGCGGCCACCGTCCGGCAGATGCGCCAGCGCGGCCTGGCAGGCGGCCACGGCGGTGCGCAGGTTCATCTGGTACATCGCGTCCCAGCCTTCGAGCGACGCACCGGCCACGGTCTCCCAGCGGAAGCCGCCGGCGATGTTGACCAGGCCGTGCAGGCCGCCGTGCGCCTTGGCGATGGCGTCGAAGGCGGCCTTCGCGGCCGCGGCGTCGCCAAGGTCGACGCCGCCGTGCAGGCTGGCCTGGCCCAGGGTCGCCGGTTCGCGCGGCGCGTCGGCGCGGTCGATGGCGGCGACCGCGGCGCCCTGTGCCAGCAGCGCCTGCACCACGGCCGTGCCGAGGATGCCGAAGGCGCCGGTGACGGCGATGGTTTTTCCGTTCAAGGACATGACGTCGCTCCGCGAATCCGTTGCCGGGCATGGTACCCGATGTGATTCCGGCGCCGCCGGCCGACGTGCCGTCAGTCCTTCCTGGACGGGTAGTTCACGGGCCCCAGCTTTTCGGCCACGCGGCCGTGCACGGCTTCCGCCTCCGGCGTGAGGGCTTCGCCGAAGTCCTCGATGCCGTAGACCGGGCGGATGTCGATATCGCTGGGACCGAACATCGGGTTCGGGCAGCGCTTCACCCAGGCCACCGCTTCGTCCATGTCCTTGACCTCCCACAGCCAGTAGCCGGCGACGATCTCGCGGGTGTCGGCGAACGGGCCGTCGGTGACGGTGCGCTGGGTGCCATCGAAGTGCACGCGCTTGGCCTGGGCGGTGGGCTTGAGGCCTTCGCCGGCCAGCATGATGCCGGCATTCACCAGCGCTTCGTTGTAGCGGCCCATCGCCTCGAGCATCTCGGCCGGGGGCATGACGCCGGCTTCGCTGTCGGCGGTGGCTTTGACGAATACGATCACGCGCATGCGGCTTCTCCTTGGGTCGGGGCAGGGCCGGCTGGCCCGGGAAGCCCCGGATGAACGAGCGGGTCGGGCGTCGACGCGCGTCTCGCGCGCCCCGGGCGCGGGCGTCAGCCCGGCACCCGCACGAAGCCTTCCATCAGCACGCGCGCGCTGCGGCTCATGATGGCCTTGCGCACCACCCACTGGCCGTCGACGCGGGCGGCTTCGGCACCCACGCGCAGGGTACCGCTGGGATGGCCGAAGCGCACGGCGGTTCGCTCGCCGCCGCCGGCCGCGCGGTTCACCAGGGTGCCGGGAATGGCGGCGGCGGTGCCGATGGCCACCGCGCAGGTGCCCATCATCGCGTGGTGCAGCTTGCCCATGCTCAGCGCGCGCACGTGCAGGTCGATGTCGGCGGCGGCGACGCGCTTGCCGCTGCTGGTGGTGTAGTCGGCGGGCGGCGCCACGAAGGCGACCTTGGGCGTGTGCTGGCGCTTGGCGGCGTCGGCGACGTCCCGGATCAGGCCCATGCGCACGGCGCCGTGGGCGCGGATCGTTTCGAACCTGGCCAGCGCCTTCGGATCGCCGTTGATGGCGTCCTGCAGTTCGGTGCCGGTGTAGCCGATGTCCTTCGCGTTGACGAAGACGGTGGGAATGCCGGCGTTGATCATCGTCACCTCGAGCGTGCCCACGCCCGGCACGTCCAGGCTGTCGGTAAGGTTTCCGGTGGGGAACATCGCGCCGCCGCCCTCGCCTTCGCCCTCGTCGGCCGGGTCGAGGAACTCCAGCACGATCTCGGCCGCCGGGAAGGTGACGCCGTCGAGCTCGAAGTCGCCGGTTTCCTGCACCTCGCCGTTCGTGATCGGCACATGGCAGACGATGGTCTTGCCGATGTTGGCCTGCCAGATGCGCACCGGGAACACGCCGTTCTCCGGCAGGCGCGATTTCTCGATGAAACCATTCGCGATCGCGAACGGGCCGACCGCGGTACTGAGGTTGCCGCAGTTGCCGCTCCAGTCGACGAAGGCGGTGTCGATCGCGACCTGGCCGTAGAGGTAGTCCACGTCGTGGCCAGGCTGCGTGGCCGGGCCGATGATCACGCACTTGCTGGTGCTGGAGGTGGCGCCGCCCATGCCGTCGGTGTGCTTGCCATAGGGGTCGGGCGAGCCGATCACCCGCATCAGCAGCGCATCGCGCGCCGGGCCCGGGACGCGGGCGGCTTCGGGCAGGTCTTCGAGGCGGAAGAACACGCCTTTCGAGGTACCACCGCGGAGGTAAGTGGCGGGAATACGGAGCTGGGGAGCGTGCTTCATTCAGGAATCCTCATGCTTGTCTCCCCTCTCCCCCTGGGGGAGAGGGGCCGGGGGAGAGGGCCCCGCGCAGAGCGCACGCCAGATCTCCTCCAGTACCAGCTCCGTATTCTGCAATACCTCGTGGTTCCAAAACCGCAGCACCCGATATCCCTGCGCTGTTAGCCAGTCATCGCGTTGTGCGTCCCGCGCATCCCCGTTGTGCTGCCCCCCGTCGGCCTCGATGACCAGGCGATGCCGCATGGCCGCGAAATCAACGATGTAGGGACCGATCGGCTGCTGGCGGCGAAATTTGTAACCGGCGAAGCGATGGGCGCGGAGGTGGAACCAGAGGCGGTGCTCGGCCTCGGTCATGGATTGGCGGAGGTGTTTGGCGAATGGGGGTGAGGGCATGGCGGTCTCCCCTCTCCCCAACCCCTCTCCCGCAAGGGGAGAGGGGCTTTCTACGGGCTCCCCTGTCCCGCAAGGGGAGAGGGGCTTTTGACGGGCTCCCCTGTCCCGCAAGGGGAGAGGGGCTTTCTAAGGACTCCCCTCTCCCCTTGTGGGAGAGGGGCCGGGGGAGAGGGGTCGATCTTGCCCTAAGCCACCTTCGAAGCCGCCAGGAAATCCTGCGCAAACCGCTGGAGAACACCCCCCGCCTCGTAGATGGAAACCTCCTCGTCCGAATCCAGGCGGCACACCACCGGCACCTCGACGCGCTCGCCGTTGCGGCGGTTCACGACCAGGGTGAGCGTGGCGCGCGGCGTGCGCGGGCCGGTTACGTCGTAGGTCTCGGTGCCGTCCAGGCCCAGGGTCTTGCGGGTGGTGCCGGGCAGGAACTCCAGCGGCAGCACGCCCATGCCGATCAGGTTGGTGCGGTGGATGCGCTCGAAGCCCTCGGCCACGATCACTTCCACGCCCGCCAGGCGCACGCCCTTCGCGGCCCAGTCGCGGCTCGAGCCCTGGCCGTAGTCGGCGCCGGCCACGATGATCAGCGGCTGGCGGCGGTCCAGGTAGGTCTCGATCGCTTCCCACATGCGCATCACCTGCCCTTCCGGCTCCACGCGCGCCAGCGAGCCCTTCTTCACCGCACCGTCCACCACCGCCATCTCGTTGGTCAGCGTCGGGTTGGCGAAGGTGGCGCGCAGCGCCGTGAGGTGGTCGCCGCGGTGCGTGGCGTAGGAATTGAAGTCCTCTTCCGGCAGGCCCATCTTCGCCAGGTATTCACCGGCGGCCGAGTTGGCCAGGATCGCGTTCGACGGCGACAGGTGGTCGGTGGTGATGTTGTCGCCCAGCAGCGCCAGCGGGCGCAGGCCGCGCAGGGTGCGCTCGCCGGCCAGCGCGCCTTCCCAGTACGGCGGGCGGCGGATGTAGGTGCTCTGCGGACGCCAGTCGTACAGCGGGCTCACCTTGGCGGTGTTCTCGACCACCACGCTGAACATCGGCTCGTACACGCTGCGGAACTGCGCCGGCTTCACCGACGCCTTCACGATGGCGTCGATCTCCTCGTCGCTCGGCCACAGGTCCTTCAGCGTGACCGGCTTGCCCGCGGCATCGTGGCCCAGCACGTCCTTCTCGATGTCGAAGCGGATGGTGCCGGCGATGGCGTAGGCCACCACCAACGGCGGCGAGGCCAGGAAGGCCTGCTTGGCATACGGATGGATGCGGCCGTCGAAGTTGCGGTTGCCGCTGAGCACGGCGGTGGCGTACAGGTCGCGGTCGATGATCTCCTGCTGGATCGCCGGATCCAGCGCGCCGCTCATGCCGTTGCAGGTGGTGCAGGCGAAGGCGACGATGCCGAAGCCGAGCGTCTCCAGCTCGGTCTTCAGGCCGGCCTCCTCCAGGTACAGCGCCACGGCCTTCGAACCCGGCGCCAGCGACGACTTAACCCAGGGCTTGCGCACCAGGCCGGCGCGGTTGGCCTTGCGCGCCAGCAGGCCGGCGGCGATGACGTTGCGCGGATTGGAGGTGTTCGTGCACGAGGTGATGGCGGCGATGATCACCGCGCCGTCGGGCATCAGGCCCTCGGCTTCCTGCGCGCGGGCGGCGGCGAGGTTGCCGGCGATGCCCTTGGCCGCGAGGTCGGTGGTGGCCACGCGCGCATGCGGATTGGACGGACCGGCCATGTTGCGGCCCACGGCCGAGAGGTCGAACGTGAGCGTGCGCTCGTACTTCGCCGTGGCCAGCGCATCGGCCCACAGGCCGGTGTGCTTCGCATACGTTTCGACCAGGGACACCTGTTCGTCGCTGCGCCCGGTCAGGCGCAGGTAGTCGAGCGTGTTGCCGTCGATGAAGAACATCGCCGCGGTGGCGCCGTACTCGGGCGCCATGTTGGAAATGGTGGCGCGGTCGCCCAGGGTCAGCGCCGCGGCGCCTTCGCCGCGGAACTCCAGCCAGGCGCCGACCACCTTCGAGGCGCGCAGGAACTCGGTGAGCGCCAGCACGATGTCGGTGGCGGTGATGCCGGGCTGCGGCTTGCCGGTGAGCTCGACGCCGATGATGTCGGGCAGGCGCATCCACGACGCGCGCCCCAGCATCACGTTCTCGGCCTCGAGGCCGCCGACGCCGATCGCGATCACGCCCAGCGCGTCCACGTGCGGCGTGTGGCTGTCGGTGCCGACGCAGGTGTCGGGGAAGGCGACGCCGTCCTGCACGTAGATCACCGGCGACATCTTCTCCAGGTTGATCTGGTGCATGATCCCGTTGCCCGGCGGGATCACGTCCACGTTCTTGAACGCCAGCTTGGTCCAGTCGATGAAGTGGAAGCGGTCCTCGTTTCGGCGATCCTCGATGGCGCGGTTCTTCGCGAACGCATCCGGATCGAAGCCGCCGCACTCCACCGCCAGCGAGTGGTCGACGATCAGCTGCACCGGCACCACCGGGTTCACCTGGGCCGGGTCGCCGCCCTGGTCGGCGATGGCGTCGCGCAGGCCGGCCAGGTCCACCAGCGCGGTCTGGCCCAGGATGTCGTGGCAGACCACGCGCGCCGGGAACCACGGGAAGTCGAGGTCACGCTTGCGCTCGACCAGCTGGCGCAGCGACGCGTCCAGCGTGGCCGGGTCGCAGCGCCGCACCAGGTTCTCCGCCATCACCCGCGAGACGTAGGGCAGGCCGTCCCAGGCGCCGGGCTGCAGCGCCTCCACCGCCGCACGGGCGTCGAAGAAGTCGAGGGCGGTACCGGGCAGGGGCTTGCGGAACAGGCTGTTCATGGGCGGGGACCAAGCGGAAAGCCGCCATTATCCCCGAATCGAAAAACCGGGTCAGGTGCCGGCATCGGCCCGGCGACACGCCGGCCGGCCCTGAGGGGCCGACCGACGGACCCGGCCCGGGATCAGGCCGCGGAGCTGCGCACCGGTGGCGCGGGTTCGCTGCGGTAGGACGTGATCGCGCCCAGGCTGCGGTCGCCGTAGGCCGCCAGCAGCTGCCCGAACTCGATGATCGAACCGCCGCGGGCAGCGGCGCGCAGCATCAGCATCTGGGACGTGTCGCCATCTTCCGGCGCCACGGCCAGGCCGTAGGCCAGCCGCACGCCGCGGGCCCCGAAGGCGGCATCCACGCGCTGCAGCAGCGGCAGCAGTTCGCGCGAGCCGCGCCGCAGGCCGTAGACGTCCTGCAGGATCAGCAGCTGGTCGGGCGAGGTGCGGGCGATGATGACGCCTTCGGGCACGTCGGCCTGCAGCGCCTTGGCCACCGCCGGCAGCTGGGCGCGGCCGTCGCCGCCGTCCTCGCGCTGCACGCGCACGCTGACCAGGCCGAAGGCGGGCTCGGCCGCGCCGAGGGCGTCGCTGATCAGCTGGCTCAGGCGCGGTCGGTTGGGCAGGCCGGTTTCGCGATCGACGAAGGCCAGCACTTCCAGGCGCTCCGCCGCCGCCCGCGCCTCGCGCTCGGCCTGGATGGCGTCGCGCGCGTCCTTCACCGCGAAGAAGATGGCCAGGCCCAGGCCCAGCAGCGACAGCAGCGCGGTCGGCGTGGTCAGCGCGCCGCCGGAGAGCAGGTTGCCCGGGGCACAGAACGCGCCGGCCTCGAAGGTCACCGCGGCCATGCCCGCATAGTGCATGCCGGCCACCGCGACGCCCATCGCCAGGGCGGCGCCGACGCGACGCGCCACGTCGGCCCAGGAGCGGATCGTCTGCAGCGCCGACACCAGCACCAGGGCGGCGCCCGAGGCGACCACGGCGATGATCACCGACACGGTGAACCAGAACGGGTCATAGCCCAGGCCCGGGTCCATCTTCATCGCCGCCATGCCGGAGTAATGCATGACGCACACGCCGGCGCCCATGGCCAGCGCGCCCAGGCCGAGGTTCACCTTGGTCAGCTCACCGCGGCTGACGATGAACAGCGCCAGCGCCGACACCACCACCGCCGCCAGCCACGAGAACACGGTGATGCCGAGGTCGTAGGTGATGGCGATCGGCATCATCAGCGCCGACATGCCGACGAAGTGCATCGCCCAGATACCGCTGCCCATGGCCAGTGAGCCGCCAACCAGCCACTTCACCCACTCGTCGCGGCGGGAAAACAGGCGGCCGGCGAATTCAATCGCGACATAGCCGGCGAGGGCCGCGATCAGGATCGATAGCGCGACGAGGATCGGATCGTAGGTGCCTTGCATGGTGTTGCCCCTGTAGGTTGGCCGCGAAGGATGCGGATCACGCGATACAGGGGCGGTGAGCGCGGGGCGAGATCGACGTGAAAGCGTGATGCAGGTCCGCCCTGGGTGACGTCACCGGCGCAACGTTACGTTGTGGGCGCGGGCTCAGCGCGCGAGGCGGTCGCGCAGGCCGCCGGCGCGCGGCACCGCCCGCGCAAGGGCGTTGTCGAGGCTGGCCTGCGGCCCCCAGATCTCGACCGCGTGCCGGGCGCGCGAGAGGGCGGTATAGAGCAGCTGGCGCGACAGGATGCGGTGTTCGGGGTCGGGCGGCAGCAGCACGGCCACGTCGCCGTACTCGCTGCCCTGGCTCTTGTGGATGGTGATGGCCCAGGCCGGTGCGTGCGCCGGCAGGGCGCCGGGTGCGAACGCGCGCGCCTCGCCGTCGGCGCCTTCGAACCAGACCCGCAGCTCGCCGTCGGCATCGCGCAGGCACAGGCCCACGTCGCCGTTGAACAGGCCGCTGCCGTAGTCGTTGCGCAGCACCATCACCATCCGCCCGGGGAACCAGGCCGCGTCGGCCGGCACCGACCAGCACTGGCGCAGGCGCCGCTCGATCGCATCGTTCAGCGCCTGCGCGCCGAAAGC
>NZ_DASTNG010000047.1:0-27125 GCF_035721105.1 Arenimonas sp.
GATCGGCATGGCGCCGGTCTCGGCTTCGCGCAGGATCGAGATGATCTGCTCGTCGGTAAATCGCTTCTTCATGGAGCTCTCCTTGCCTGTTAAGGGTAGAGAACTCACTATCCAAATGGCTACACGTTTCGTCTCAGGTCACTTTCTCAAAGCGGTTCTAATGAGCCGTGCCGAGAAATTGAGTTTGAGCGTGACCTCGGCAGCGCCTAGGTCACCTAACGCGCTACGCGTCGTTAGAACGCGTCGGCGGCCACGTTCCGAGCTCGTGCTTCAGGCCGATCTTTTCGAGAATGTAGGCAGACGCTCGCTCCTGGTGGGAGCGCAGATGCTCGATGGACGGATTGAGGTAGCCCATGGTCACGTCGCCCGACGCATGGTTGAGCAGGTACTTCAGCTCTAGCAGAGGAACACCTGCTTCGACGGCAAGCGTTCCAAAGCAATGGCGCAGCGCATGGCCGGTCAGACCACCGAGCTCTTCTTGCTGAACTTCCTGCACATGGCCCGTCTTGCTCACTGCGGGGAATAGCCACGGCGACTTGTTGCTGAGCGATCCGCAGTCCTCAAGGCGATGGGTCACAAGGTCGACCAACGGCTCTGACAACGGAAGACTGAATGCCCGCGCCGTTCCACCCTTTGGCTTCGGGACATAGAGCTGGTCGCACATATGATTGACGTGTTCCTTTCTCGCCTCGGATGCTGCGGTTCGGCGCATCCCGGTCAGCAGCATGAAGAGGTGCAGGTCCCGACGGATCGGCGAGAGGCCGAGCACCGCCGCGCCCCATGCCTTCAGCCGGTCGGGGTTTGCGTCGACCTTCCGCTTCTTGACGCCGTGGAAGTCGACGTTCGCCGTTGGATTGGACGGCAGGTCGGGATGCTCGCGCAGTCCGCGACCGTAGACCGCCCGGAAGGTGCGGAAGGTCGCATCGGCGGTTGCTGGCCCGCTCTTCTTGGAGATGCGCTGGTGGCGCTCGCGGACTGCCACCCGGTCGGAACCGATATTCACCAGCGGCTTGTCCATCCAGTCACTGAGGTAGTTCTCGATGACGTAGCGGTACCCCTCGACAGTCTTAGGGGACAGCGGCTTGCTAGCGAGGTGGAGTTCCAAGGCCTGACCGAGGGTAATTCCCTTCGCCCTAGCCTTTCGTCGTTCCTCGCTGGGGTTCACACCTGACTTCATGGACACGAGGGTCCTGGCGGCCAGGGCACGAGCATCCTTGGCGGTTAGTGCGGGATGGTCGCCGATCTTGGTGCGGACCTGCTTTGCATTAACCAGCGACTGGACGTAGTAGCCCCGCTTGGTTCCGCTGACGATTAGGTAGAAACCCCTCATCTCGGTGTCGGCGTACAGGGAGGACTTGCCCTTCGGCGGCAGCGGGGCCTTCTCGACCAGGGCCTGCGTAATCTTTGATTGCATGGTGTTTAGCTCCGTGTTGTTGGACACGAGCCAGACACGTTTTTGGATCACCGGAAGACACTACTTGGCACCCGAAACCATCTGACTCGGGACCAATATGTCGCGCTATTTCCTGCTTGTAAGCCCGTGTTTGCCACCGGAACGCATTTAATGGCAACAGAGCCGAAAGCCGACTGTTAATCAGGGGGTCGTTGGTTCGAGTCCAACTTCGGGCGCCATATCAAAGAGAAAGGCTCGCATCGCTGCGAGCCTTTTTCTTTTCCGGTCCGCCGGCGAGCGCGGGACTACCAGCAGTCCCGCACCGAACCCGAGCCCGACACCGTCTGCGTACCCGCCTGGTTCAAACCCAGGGTGCCGCACTTGGTGTCCTTGGCCAGCTGCTGGCCAACCGGCGTGGCGACCACGCTGAACGCGGTGGCGGTCGGGTTGGCCGCCACGTCGATGGTGTAGAACCTGGCCAGCTCGCCTTCGCAGGTCGACGGCGGCCGGGCCGCGGCGCCGCCGGCATAGGTCATGTTGGTCGTGTAGAACCGCTCCATGAACTGCGACATCTCCAGCATGCAGGCGGTGGCGGCCGCACGCCGGGTCTTGACCGTGTAGTTGATGTAGGACGGGTACGCGATGGCGGCCAGGATCGAGATGATGGCCACGACGATCATCAGCTCGATCAGGGTGAAGCCGCGTGCAGTGCGATGGCGCATGGGTCAGTCCTCTTCAATGAGTTCACGCCACTGCAGGCGGCGGGCGTCGATGTCGCCTGCCTGCGGGCTGGCCGGGACCGTGGTGCACTGGCCGTTGGAACCGCAGATCAGGATCAGGTCGTCGATCTGGGCCGATTCGGTCGGCATGCCGACACCCGGATCCAGCGAGCCCACGGGCAGGCCGTCGTCGCCGATGGTGTCGTTGTTGCCGTTGCCATCGCCGTCGATGTCGAAGAACGACGAGGAGCCGGTGCCGCCGCCGTCCGCCGGGCTGGTGCCCGTGAAGACGTCGATGGCGTTGAGGAAGCCCGAGCCGCCGGCTTCGCAGCCGTTGCCCACCGACGGGATGATGCTGGAGATGAAGGCGGCGCGGCCGTTGATGCGCGGACCGCTCACCACCCGCTCGCCCGCCGTCGGGTCATCGAGGTCGACCACCCAGCCCCGGACATTCGCCGGCAGCGGCGAGGCGGCCTCGAAGGCACGGACCACGCGGCCATCGGCCAGCGTGCCCACCTGGGCGATGTCGCGGACCACCAGGTCATCACGACCGTCCGCGATGGCGGTGTCGTCGTCGATCAGGCCGTACCAGGACTGCACCGAGGTCGACGACAGGTCGCCGAACGAGATCAGCCTGCCAGTACCGAAGGTCAGCCAGACGCGGCCGTAGCCGGACTCGCGCGCCAGCGCCAGGCCACCGGTGATCGGCTGCGGCGTGCCGCCCGAGTCGGTGGCGGTGAACAGCGGGGCACCGCCCAAGGCCACGGCCCAGCTCGCCGGGTTGTTCGAGGTCAGGTCGAACTTCCAGATGTTGCCCAGCAGGTCGCCGGCGTAGACGTAGTCGACCTTGCCGTCGCCGTTGAGGTCGGCGGCGCGCGGCGAAGACAGGCCGTTGCCAGTGCTGGCCAAGGCGTTGATCTTCGCGAGCTGGACGCCGGAGGTCATGTTGTAGATGTAAAGCACGGCGTCGCCGCTGGTGCTGTCGATGCCGTTCGGGACGATCGCCAGGATGGCGTCGTTGTTGCCCCGGACGATCAGCGGCAGGCCGAGGACGTGGCCCATGTCGGCGTCGGTGCTGCCGGTGTTGTCCCACAGCACGTTGGCGTTGGCGAAGCTGTCCGGGTCACTGACGTCGAGGCCGAACACGCCCTTGCCGCCGCGGCCCAGCGTACCCACGAGGTAGTTGGTGTTCGCCTGCAGGCGGTTGGTCGACAGGGCCACCGGACCATCCACGAAGAAGCCGTGGGTGTAGGCCGGGTCACTGATCGAGTTCAGCTTCGCCCAGTTGATGCCCTTGGGGACGTAGGAGAAGACGACGTTGCCGGTCAGCGCGTCGATGGCGTGGAGCATGCCGTCGTTGGCGCCCACGTACAGCGTCTCGGTGTCGCGGGTGTAGACCGGCGAGGAGTTGATGATGTCGCCCAGCACCGACGACCGATTGCGCAGGACACCGCCGGCCGACAGTTCACCGGTCTGCAGGCCCTTGATGTAGCTGGCGTTGGCGGCACCGGTCACCGGCGCCGAACCCGAGGCCCGGGCCAGCAGCGCGGTCTGCGCCGTGGTCGGGAAGGCCGCGCCCTTCGGCGAGCCGCCCCAGGTAAGGACCGTGCGGTTGTGGAAATCGTTGGTGGTGCCGGCATCGGCGTAGGTCGCGGCGATCCGCGCGCTGACGCGCCAGGCCTCGCTGGCCGAGATGCCGCCCGCCGCCGTCACGTCGCGCGCCACCAGGTCACCGGTCCAGATGCCCGACCGGTAGGTCGCCTGGTAGGCGCGGGTGTCGGACTGGAAGGTGGAGCTGTTGGTGGCGACGTTCGAACCAGAAGCCAGGCGCGCCTGGATCAGGCCCAGCACGCTGGTGATGGCCTCGCGGAACTTGTCGGCGCTGGTGGCGGCGATGAAGTCGCCGCGACCGTTCACGGCCGCATGCAGCAGGTCGTCGATGCGCTCGGCATTCTCGGCGTCGGTCGGGTTCGGCCAATCAACCGGGTTGCCGTTGATGCGCGGGCGGCCGTCGCGCAGCACCTGCGCCACGGACGTCTGGTCGACCGTGCCCTTGAGGCCGATGGAAATGCCGAAGGTGACCATGTGCTGCCAGAAGGCCGGGTTGTCGGCGCTGGTCGGGATGATGTTGTCCTGGTCCGGACGCAGGTCGGTCTTCCAGTACTTCATCGCCACGTCGGCGAGGGTGCTCTCCCAGTTGGTCGCCGAATTGGTGTCACGGAACGGGTGCACGCGCGTGTAACGAACCACGTCGGAGCCGTCCGCCGGATTGAGGATCGAGGCGCCCGGCTGGCCATCCTGGTCCGCGATCGTCCGCGTCCCGATATTGCCGTTCCAGAAGCCGTCCGTGGTGAGGATGGCGAAGTTCTGGCGGCACTCGAGCTGGTCGGTGGTCGCCGCCGGGCCATAGGGACCGGTCGAGCTGCTGTCGCTGAAGTACTCGCCCGTGTCGTACAGGGCGGCACGCAGCGGGGTGCCGTTGTTGGCCTGGGCGCCGAACAGGCGCGCGAACCAAGTATCCCGGGACGTACCCTCGAACTGGCCGTTGTTGCCGTCACCGACGGGGATGTTGAAGTTGTTGCGGTTCCAGATCGAGCGATAGCCAACGCGCACGTTGTCGCCGAGCTGGTTGAAGGCTTCGCTGGAGCCCGCCTTCGCGATCTTCATGCGGGTGCGGTGGTAGGAGAACCAGGTCGCGTAATTCTCGAGCTCCTGGGCCTGGGTACGGCCGGCGACCGGCTGCGCCAAGGTGCAGTTGCCCCAGCTCACGCCCGTGCTGACGCCGCAGCCAATCGAGTTTTGCACGGTGTATTCGACGTCGAGGTCGACGTTGTCGAAGTTGTTGCGGGACAGTTCGACGCGCCATTGGCCGGCCGCGGTGTTGGTGGCCGTGCAAAGATGGGTCGTGCCACCGCCGTCGCTGACGCAGGCGACCGTGCCCGACGGATCATAGAGGCGCAGTCGGACGCGGCCGGAACCGTCGGAGGTCCGGGCGGAGATCGAGCCGCCGGCAGGCAGGGTGAAGTAGTGGTTCAGCGCCGCGGTGCCGTCGTTGTCGTCGATGTTGTTGCGCGAGTAGGACTGGAGCGTGAAGCCGCCGACGGCGATGCCCGGGCCACCACCGTTGACCAGCTCGCTGCGCACGATGTACGGCGTTCCGCTGACGTGGTGCACCTCGTAGCGGTAGTAGTTCGACGCGTTGCGCAGGTAGTTCGTGCTGGTGTCGGACGTGTCCCTCGGGACGTGGAAGACCTGGACGCCGCCGCAAAGCGTGACGTTGCTGCCGTTGCGATCGTAGGTCTCGCAGTCCCCGGTGTCGGTGAGGTCGAGCGTGTCGCTTTCGTTGCCGTAGCCGGTGCCCGCGAAGTTCAGCGAACCGAAGACCGCGCGCATGGTGGTGCCGCCGGTCATCAGGGCACCGGTGGAGGTCTGCCACGGGCGGTAGCTGGTCGCCGGGTTGTAATAGACCGTATTGCCGACGTAGGCCTGGTCGGTGATGCGCAGTCCGTCGGCACAGCTGCCGTTGGAGGCCCGCCGGCAGATGGTCGTGACGTCCGGGTTGGGCATATCTTCGAAGGACATGGAGCCCGAGTCATCGAGGATGAACATCAGGTTGGGCTCGACGTTGCCGGCACCGGTCTGCAGCGGGTAGTCGGGGAAGCTCTGGGCGAACACGGTGCCCACCGGCGCGGCCAGCAGCGTGCTGAAGAACGCGGCCAGGATGGCGGTGCGGGGACCCATCGACTTGCTGGAAGTATTGGAGTTCATAGCTGTCACCCGCCCACGGGGGCCTGGTAAGTGGACTGGAGCATCACTTCGGTGCCATTGGCCATGCGGCTGAGCACGGTGATGCGGAAGTAGCGCCCGACCGCGCTGCTGGTGCAATCGCTGACGGAAAGATCGATGTCGCCGCTGCAGTCGCCGGTCAGGGTGCCGGCCTCGCCCATGTCCTCGATGACGTAGCGAAGGAGCTCCACGTCACGATCGGCCGCGGCCTCGAGGTTGGATGAACGGAAGCCAGTGCCGGAGGTCCAGAACGTATCCGTCTCCCACGGCGCCGCGGCGTTCTGGGGCGGCGTGGCGCAAAGTCCGCCCGAGCAGCCGGTCGACGGCGGATCCGGGCGTCCCGGGTCGGCGGCGTAGGACTCGGCCTCGCGCAGCACCGCCTCGGCCGCCTGGAAGGCGATGGCGCGGGCCGCGGCATTGCCGCTCATGCGCTCCTGCATCACCGTGCCGCGCATGGACGCGAGGCCCAGCAGGGTGACGATGATCAGCAGCATCAGGACCACGACCAGCGTGACGCCACGCTGCCGGGTCGGCGAGTGGAAGCCAGTGCGGTTCACAGCGTGCTCTCCCGGTTACGGAGTGCCACCACATGGGTGACGGTGCGGTTGAGGGCGTTGCCGTCGGTGCCCTGGACCTCGCGGTTGCTCAGCGCGCCCTGGGTACCTTCCAGGCGGACTTCGAGGCGGGCGGCCAGCACCCGGCTCCAGTCGGCCACGCCGGCGGCGGCGGTATAAGCGTTGCTGCCGGCCTCCAGATACGTGATCTGCAGGTCGTCCACGCCCTCGGCCACCTCGACGCGGGACAGCTCGACGTCCGGGGTGTTGGTGTTGGAGCGGTTGGCCAGCACCACGCGGTACAGCGAGCGGCCGGCGCGGGCGTTGTTGCCCACGAACCAGCGGATCGACACCGCGCGCGAGACGAAGGCGGGCACGCTGCTGTCCTCGCCGCAGCTGCCGGCGCCGGCCTGCGGCGTGAAGCAGTAGCTGTTGGCATTGTTGTCCGGGTTGTCGCAGCCGTATTCATCGGCGGGATCGGCCGGCACCGGCAGCGTGAAGCGGGCGCTGCAGTTGTCGCCGGCACCCGCGTTGTGGCCGATCTTGTCGCCGGTGCCGGGCAGGCTGGTCACTTCGAAGATGAAGGAGCGGCCGATGTTGCAGACCAGCAGCACGTCGCCCACCACGATGTCGCCGGTGCTGGACACGTCGAGCTCGGCGCTGGGGTTGGGATGGCTGATGACGCGGAGACCGCCACCGGCCGAGGAATAGAGCTCGATGACGTCGGTGCCGGCGACCCGCTGGCCGACCGCGGTGCCCTGGGCCAGGCCCGGCGCGGCGGTGCCGGCGTCATAGCCGATCAGGCCGTCGTTGAAGCCGGACCAGTAGGCGTTGTTGCCCTGGTTCATCATGTTGATCGGCCGGATCGACGTGCCGCAGGGGTTGCCGCCGGCCTCGCGGATGTCGCGCGACATCAGCTCGAAGGCCACCCGGGTGTTTTCCTGGATGCGCCCGAGGGTCTCGGTGGCGTTGTAGACGCGCTTGTTCGAGAGGAACACGCCGCCGGCGGCGGCCACGACCAGCAGGCCCAGCAGCATGGCGATCATCAGCTCGATCAGCGAGAAGCCGCGCTGGCCGCGTCGCAGGGAGGGGACGTTGGGGAAGGGGCTGGCCATGATCAGAGTCTGGTTTCCGTGAGGATGGACTGCGTCGCGTCTTCGGCGCCGCCGGCGGCGGTGCCGCGCTCGTTCCAGCGCACGCCGATGGTGCAGGTGACGGCGCCACAATCAACCTGGCCGCAGGCCGACTCACCGACGCTCTGCTTGAGCTGGCCGATCCAGCGGGCCATGTCGCCATTGACGCGCGAGGCCGTGTCATCGGGCGCGGTGCACAGCCAGCTGGTGTCGTAGCGCCGGGCGATGGCCTCGGCGCGGTTGGCACGCATCATGTCGAGCATGGCGTAGCTCTGGATGACGGCCGCCGTGCGCTCGGACGAGCCCTGCGTGTTCTTCAGCGTCAGGGACTGCAGGGCGGCGATGCCGAGCAGGCCGATGGCCAGGATGAGCACCGCGATCAGCACCTCGAGCAGGCTGGCGCCGGCCTGGGTGTTTCGCGGGTACGGGGTGGGTCGGTTTCGCATGGATCGCCTCTCAAGCATTCGCGGGCTGGCCACAGCCGGCCGAGCCGGTGGGCGTGACGCTGATTCGGCTCACCGCGACCTGGACATCGCGGGCGTTCTCGCTGGCGGCCAGCGCCGAGGTGCAGATCCGGATCGCGCCGCTGGTGTTGGCGGCATTGGTGCCCGCCCGGGCGAAGCCGCTGGCGTTGAATGAAAGCTGGTTGCCGGTGGCGATGCTGGGGCTGCCCTGCACCGTGATGCCCTGGCCATTGAACTGGAACTCGCGGATCACCGCGCCGCCCGTGGCCGACTCGCGCACCACGACCCGCATCCAGTTGGCGCCATTGCAGGTGCTGCCATTGGTGGTCGGGCAGACCACGACGCGCGTGTTGCGGCGGATCGCCTCCATGCGGGCCAGCTGGGTCGCGCCGACGATCTCGTTGGTGATCGAGGACAGCCGGTTGCGGTTGATCATGCCCTGGAAACTGGGGATGCCGACGGCCAGGACGACGGCCAGCACGGCGACCGTGATGGCCAGCTCCAGCAGCGTGAAACCGGCCTGCGGCTGGCCCTGGGGGCCCCGGGTCACCGGCGATTGGCTTGCATTGCGGCCCATTGCGGATTCATTCCTTTCCAGGATCACCGGCGTACCGTAGCGCCAAGCGCCGGGCCGATGCCAACGGCAACCGACGAACGGACCACCGGTGCGGGCGGACGGCGGGGCGCCCGGAGGGCCGATTTGCAGGCATCATGCGCCGATGGCCGGCCCCGCCCCTTCCGATACCCATCCGCTGGATGCCCTCTGGCAGGCCAATGCCATCGTCTGGCTGATCATCTGCGGCGAGGGCCTGGCGGCGGTCCTGGCCCTCACCCCGGGCCTGGCGACCGACCGGCTGGTCTATTTCGGGCTGGCCTCGCTCTGGATCCAGTGGACCACGCTGCTGACCCTGGCCCTGCTCTACCTGGCCCGGCACTGGCTCAGTCGCCTGGGGCCACCCCAGGTGGCGGCCATCGCCCTGGTGCTGGCGCTGGGCGTGGGCTGGGTGATCACCTTCGTCATCCGCGCCTACCTGGAGCCCGGGGCCGGACCGCACCGGGTCGACTGGCTCGCCCTGGCCCTGCAGGTCTCTGGCATCACACTGGCGGTCGGGCTGCTGGGGCTGGCGGCGTTCCATAACCACTGGCAGGGCCGCGTGGCCG
This sequence comes from Arenimonas sp., assembly GCF_035721105.1. Taxonomy (GTDB): domain Bacteria; phylum Pseudomonadota; class Gammaproteobacteria; order Xanthomonadales; family Xanthomonadaceae; genus Arenimonas. The sequence goes on from NZ_DASTNG010000047.1 coordinate 9,211, forward strand.
CCAGCCGGGCCAAGCAGGCCCAGCTCGAAGCCCTGCAGGCCCGGATCCGTCCGCACTTCCTGTTCAACACGCTCAACACCGGCGCCGCCCTGGTGCACGCCCGGCCGGGCGAGGCCGAACAGCTGCTGCTGGACCTGTCGGACCTGTTCCGCGCGGCGCTCTCGGGCGAAAGCGAGATCCCGCTGGCCGACGAACTGGCCCTGGCCCGGCGCTACCTGGAAATCGAGGCCCTGCGCTTCGGCCCCAGGCTGCGCCTGAGCTGGAACGTCCCCGACCCGGTGCCCGGGCTCCGGGTCCCGACCCTGTCGATCCAGCCGCTGGTCGAGAACGCGATCCGGCACGGCGTGGAGCCGGCCGCGGACGGCGGCGCGGTGGACGTGAGCGTGGCCTCGGATGGCCGCCACGTGACGGTGACCGTGGCCAACGACCTGCCCTCGCCCCGGTCCGGCGCACGGCCGGCGCACGCCGGCCACCAGGTCGGGCTGGCGTCGGTCCGCAGCCGCATCGAGGCCCTCACCGAGGGCCGCGGCCGGCTCGAGGCCGGCGTGTCGGGCGGCCGCTACGTCGCCACCCTCATCCTGCCGCTCTAGGCCGGCCACCGGCGCCAACGCGCCGGCGGCAGGCCGCCTGCGTCAGTGGTTGGCGACCTGGTAGCAGGGCTTGTAGCTGCCGCTGATCTTCATCCGGCGCTGGGCGACGAAGGCCTTCAGCAGGCCGTCGAGGGCGCGCATGATTTCCTTGTCGCCGTCGATGATGTAAGGCCCGTGGCGCTCGATCTCGCGCAGGCCCTCTTCCTTCACGTTGCCCGCGACGATGCCCGAGAAGGCGCGGCGCAGGTCGGCCGCCAGCAGGTGCGGCGGCTGGTCGCGGTGCAGGTTCAGGCCGGCCATCGCCGCATGGGTCGGCGGGAACGGGCGCTGGAACTCCTCGGGCAGGTGCAGCGACCAGTTGAAGAAGAAGGCGTCCTGCTCCTTGAGGCGATGCTCGCGCACCTTGCGGATGCCCTGGCGCATCACCTGGGCCACTTCGGCGGCGTCGTCGACGATGATGCGGTAGCGCGAGGTCGCGGCCTCGCCCAGGGTCAGCTTCAGGAACTGGTCGATCTGCTCGAAGTACGCCGCCGACTCGGCCGGGCCGGTGAAGATCAGCGGGAACGGCAGCTCGGCATTGGCCGGGTGCAGCAGCACGCCGAGCAGGTACAGGATCTCTTCGGCGGTGCCCACGCCACCGGGGAACACGATGATGCCGTGGCCCAGGCGCACGAAGGCTTCGAGGCGCTTCTCGATGTCCGGCATGATCACGAGGTGGTTCACGATCGGGTTCGGCGACTCGGCGGCGATGATGCCGGGCTCGGTGATGCCGATGTAGCGCGGGCGGCTCTGGCGCTGCTTGGCGTGGGCGATGGTGGCGCCCTTCATCGGGCCCTTCATGGCGCCCGGGCCGCAGCCGGTGCAGATGTCCAGGCCGCGCAGGCCCAGCTGGTAGCCGACCTTCTTGGTGTAGAGGTATTCGTCGCGACCGATCGAGTGGCCGCCCCAGCAGACCACCAGGCTGGGGTTCTGGAACGAGCGCATCACGCGCGCGTTGCGCAGGATCTCGAACACGGCGCTGGTCATGCCGGCGCCGGTGTCGAGGTCGAACTTGTTGCTGCCGCTGACCTCGATGGCGTTGTAGGCGATGTCGCGCACCACCGCGAACAGGTTCTCGGCGATGCCGCGGATGATCTCGCCGTCGACGAAGGCGGTGGCCGGCGCGGCCTTGAGCTCGATCTTGATGCCGCGGTCCTGCTGCTGCACCTCGATGTCGAAGTCGGGGTAGCGCAGGGAGGCGGCGCGCGGGTCGTCGGAGTCGCTGTCGGTGGTCAGCACCGCCAGCGCGCAGCGGCGCAGCAGCTCGCGCAGGCCGCCGGTGGAGGCATCGGCCAGGCGGGCGACTTCGTCGCGGGAAAGGATGTCCAGGCCACCTCGCGGGGAAATGCGGGTGTTGACGGTGGCGGGAAGGTCTTGTTGCTCGGTCATGGGGCTGGCTTTCGTCTGTCTGTCGTATCGGACCGCAGACTCTACCACCGCCGCGTGACGCCCCTGTAGGAGGCCCCCAAAAGAAAACGGCCGGCGGTTTCCCGCCGGCCGTTCGTCTCACGCCGGGTGGCGTGGGTGTGGCTTAGAACTTGTAGCGGAAGCCAACCTGCAGCGACCAGCGCGAGATGCCGCGGTCGTCGTACAGACGGGCGGTATCCGGCGTGTTGAAGCGGTAGACGTACTTGCCGGTCGCGGCGTCGATGCCGCCGTACTCGACCACGCCGCGGCTGCCCGGGAAGCCGATTTCCTCGATGCGGCCCCAATCCTTGTTGATCAGGTTGCCGACGTTGAGGATGTCGAGCCAGATCTCGGAGCGGTGGCCTTCGAAGAAGCCCGGCAGTTCCTGGGTGATCTTGATGTCGAACTGGTTGACCCAGGGATTGCGCGCGCCATTGCGATCCACCACGCGGCCGCGGTTGGCGTTGAGGTAACCGTCGCTGGCGATGAAGGCCCAGAACGCCGCTTCCTCGGTCGGGTTGTTGAACAGGACGTCGCCCGGACCGGTCGGCACGTACAGCAGGTCGTTGCCGAAGCGGCCGTCGCCGTTGGCGTCGTTGTCGAACACGTAGCTGAACGGACGACCCGAGCGGCTCTCGGCGAACATCGACACGCGGGTGTCGTAGTCACCGAAGAAGGCCTTCTCCCAGCTGATCGCGGCCGAGAAGCGGTCCTTGATCTCGTAGGACGAAGTGGCCGAGACCTCTTCGTTCGGGTTGAAGGTGTTGATGTTGCCCCACTGCGAACCGGAGGTGGAGCTGGTCAGCGGGCTGACCTCCTCGGCATCGGTGTAGGTGTAGGCGGCGGTCCAGGAGAAGCCCCAGTCGCCACGCGGCTTGCTGAAGGACAGGCTCAGCTGCTCGGACTCACCCTTGCCGGTCGGCCGGGCGATGATCGCGTCGGTGAACGCCGGGTTGGCGTTGAAGCGCGTACGGGTGCCCGACGCCGAGCCGAACTGGTTCCAGCGGGTCGGGTCGAGACCGGCGGCGTTCCAGTAGATCTCGCGGCCGTCCTGGCCGATCGCGGTCGGCGCGCCCAGGTTGAGCTGCTGGTAGAAGATCGCTTCCTTGACGTTGGTCAGCACGACCTCGGCCGACATCACGATGCCCTTCCACGGCAGCTCATGGTCGAAGGCCAGGTTGGCCTTCCAGACCGACGGCTGGCCCAGGTCCGGATCGACGAAGTCGATCGACTGGGTACCCTCGCGGGCACCGGCGGGGATCAGCACGAGCTGGCCGTCCGGGTCGGCGCTGAAGCAACGGCCGTCATCCGTGGCGCAAGGCAGGTCCAGACCACCGGAGAAGAAGTAGTCGACGTAGCCGAAGCCGGTGTTGGTGAACGGGTTGGACAGCCAGACATTGGCGGCCGAACCCTGGAACAGGCCGAAGCCACCGCGCAGCTGGGTCGGACGCTCGGCGTCGAAGGTGTAGTTGAAGCCGAAGCGCGGCTGGAACAGGCCATTGCCGTCGATGGTGGCGCTGTTGTTGAAGCCGAACGCGGCCTGGGCGGCGGCGTTGTAGGTCGGCGCCTCGTCGATCATCGGCTCGTCGTAGCGGATGCCGAAGGTCAGGGTCAGGTTGTAGTTGACCGCCCAGGTGTCCTGCACGAACAGGCCGAGGTTCTCGATGCCCCAGATGGCCGCCGTGTTGTCACGGTCGCCGCCGGCCGGATAGAAGTACTGGAAGCGGCTCGGCTCGCCGGACTCGAACTCGTCGATGCTGTTGAAGGTATAGACGCCGTTGCTGCGGCGGCCGAACAGGTTGTAGATGTCGTTGTTCTCGTAGTCCACGCCGAACTTGAAGGAGTGGTCGCCCACGAACAGGTTGCCGGCGAAGTACGCGTTCCAGGTCTCGGTCTCGAGGATGTTGGCGTGCGTGTTCTCCTCGGTGCCGAAGTTCACGGTGGCGTTGCCGACGCGCACGGCCACGGCCGGCAGGTTCGCGACCGGGGTGCGGACCGCGGAGTAGTCGCGGTACGAGATCTTGGCTTCGGTCGAGAAGCTGTCGGTCCAGTCGCTGAACAGCTGGGCCGCGTAGGTGTCGAACACGAAGTCACGCTGGTAGGCGTAGGTGCTCAGGGCGATGGCGTTGGTGCCGAAGCCCGGGAAGTTGGCCACGCTCTGGTCCGAGGTGCCGATGCGGAAGTTGGCGCGCTGGCGATCGGTGATGTTCCAGTCGATCTTCAGGCCGAACTCTTCGCTGGTGGTGTCCGCGCCGCCGACGCCGTAGGCACCGGCATCGAAGCCGTAGCCCTGGGCGATCTGCTGGATGCGGGTGATGTCGGCGTCGGTGACGTTGACGATGTTCGAGGCGCCGGAGCCCACCGGTCCGAAGATCGGACCCGGGGCGCCCTGCTCGTACTTCTCGTAGTTCAGGAAGAAGAACAGGCGGTCCTTGATCAGCGGGCCGCCGAAGGTGAGGCCGTAGGTGGTCTCGTCCTCGAAGCCGTTGAAATCGGTGCCGTTTTCGTTCTCACGGACCATCGAGTTGTCGCGGTACAGGCCGTAGACCGTGCCGGCGAAGTCATTGGTGCCGGACTTGGTCACGGCGTTGATCACGCCGCCGGTGCCGCCGGAGATGGTGACGTCGTAGTTGGCGACGTCGATCGCGATCTCGTCGATGACGTCCATCGAGAACGGCTGCTTCGGGGTCGGCAGGCTGTTCGACTCGAGGCCGAAGCTGTCGTTGGTGCTGATGCCGTCGATGCGGATCACGTTGTAGCGCGGGTTCTGGCCGCCGACCGAGATCTCGTTGCGGGACTTGTCGGTCTGGACGACGCGGGGGTCGACGCGGGCGAAGTCCTGCAGGTTGCGCTCGATCGAGGGCAGCGACTCGAGCTGGTCACGGTTGACGTTGGTGCCGGCGCCCATCTTCTCGGCGCTGAAGATCTCGTTGGTCACGGCGGTGCCGGTGACTTCGACGGTGGCGAGGGTGGTGGCACCCTGGCCCAGGGTCGCGTCGACCGAGGTGGTGTCGGCCAGCTGCAGGTACACGCCCTCGCGAACTTCGCTGACGCCGTCCTTGACGATGGTGATGGTGTACGGGCCACCGACGCGCAGGCCGCGCGCGGCGTAGCGACCGTCGGCGGTCGTGGTCGCGGTGCTCACCGTGCCCGAGGGCACGTGCAGGATGGTCACCTGGGCGCCGGCCACCGGCTGGGCGTCGGCGGCGACGATGCGGCCACCGACGGCGGCCGTGGTGTTCTGGGCGAAGGCCGGCGCGGCAGCGAGCGCGATGGCCAGGCCGAGGGAGAGCTGCGACAGCCGAACCCGGTTGCGATTGGTCATGGTTTTGAACCCTGAGTTTATGAGTGGCTAAAAGGGGAGTTGCGGCATCCCGCCGCGCGCACCTGACGGGCCAGGTGCCTGTATTCCTTGAGATCGCTTGCCAGGTTGGGTGTCCCCTGCGGACCCGGGCAATAACAAGAGTTTAACACGGTACCCCGGTCACATGTCATTCAGGTGACAGATTCAGTGACGGGGTCACTGCCCGTGGGCGACCCCGAGGTAGGTCGCCACGCCGTCCAGCAGCATCTGAACCGAAAGGGCCACCAGCAGCATGCCCATCAGGCGCTCCACCGCCATCAGGACCCGCATGCCCAGCACCTTGTAGAGGAAGGTGGCCGAGAACAGGATCACGGCCGTGCCCAGCCAGGCCAGGGTCAGGGCCAGGCTCCAGTCGGCCATCCGGCCCGGCTCCTGGGCCGCCAGCAGCATCACGGCGGCCATGCCCGAGGGGCCGGCCACCAGGGGGATGGCCATCGGGACGATGAAGGGCTCCCCGTCCGGCACGTCGCCGAACATCCCCTCCCCGCTCGGGAAGATCATCTTCAGGCCGATCAGGAACAGGACGATGCCGCCGGCGATCGACACCGACTCCTGGCGCAGGTGCATCAGCTCCAGCAGGTACTGGCCGCCCCAGAGGAAGATGAACAGCACGGCCAGGGCGATCAGCAGCTCGCGGGCCAGCACGACCCGGCGGCGGTGGCCGGGCAGCGGCTTGAGCAGCCCCAGGAACACCGGGATGTTGCCCAGCGGGTCCAGGATCAGGAACAGCAGCAGGGCCGCCGAGAGGGTGGTCATCCCGCCGCCCGCGGGGCGAAGACCTGGCCGCGCAGGGCGGCGCCGGCCGGCGACAGCAGGTGCACGCAGGCCGCGGCGTAGGCCGCCGGGGCCGGCACCCGCAGCTGGGCCTCGTCGGCGTAGGCGCGGGCGCGCAGGTCGGTACGCATCGGGCCGGGCTCGAGCGCGCTGACCCGCACCGGCGTGGCGTCGGTCTCGGCGCTCAGCTGGCGGACCAGGGCCACCAGGCCCTGCTTGGCCAGGCCGTAGGGCCCCCAGTAGGCCTTACCGACCCGGGCCGGGTCGTCGGTGACGAAGACCACGGCGCTGTCGTCGGCCCGGCGCAGCCAGGGCAGGCAGGCCTGGGTCAGCAGCCAGGGCGCGGTCAGGTTCACGTGCAGGTTGCGCACGAAGTCCTCGGGCGCAGTGGCCTCCAGCGGCGCCAGGCCGCTGAATTCGGCCGCGCAGTGCAGCAGGCCGTGCAGGCCGCCGAGCTCGCCGGCGACGCGCGCGGCCAGGTCGGCGTAGTCCGCCGGGTCGGCCCCGGCCAGGTCCAGCGGGTACAGCGCCGGCTCCGGGCCCAGGGCCTTCACCGCGTCATAGACGCGGTTGAGCTTGGGCAGCTTGCGGCCCAGCAGCACGACGGTGGCGCCGGCCCGGGCGCAGGCCTTGGCGGCCTCGGCACCGAGCCCCCCGTGGGCGCCGGTGACCAGCACCACGCGACCGGCCAGGGCGTCGTCGGCCACGACCGGGATCGGCGGCGCGGCGGGGCTCATGCCGGCTTCTGGGCCTCGGACACCATGCGCGCCAGCTCGCCGCTTTCCAGCAGCTCGACGGTGATGTCGCAGCCGCCGATCAGCTCGCCGTTGACGAACAGCTGCGGGAAGGTCGGCCAGTCGGAGTAGCGCGGCAGGTTGGCGCGGATCTCCGGATCCTCGAGCACGTTGATGCTGTGGAAGCGGGCGGCGCCGGCGTTCTTGAGCGCCTGCACCGAGCGGCTGGAAAAGCCGCACATCGGGAACTGCGGCGTGCCCTTCATGAAGAGCACGATCGGGTGGCCTTCGACCTCGGCCTTGATACGGTCCATGACGCTCATGTGAAGCTCCGTTCCATCTGCGGACCCGGGGCGGGTGCGCGAAGGGATAGAATTATACGGCCAACGCGCCACCCGCCGGCGCCCCGCCCACTCCAACGGAGATTCCCACCATGGCCATTGAACTGCCCGCCCTGCCCTACGACCGCACCGCCCTCGAGCCGCACATCTCGGGCGAGACGATCGACTTCCATTACGGCAAGCACCACCAGGCCTACGTCACCAACCTCAACAAGCAGATCGAAGGCACCGAGTTCGAAGGCATGGACCTCGAGGCCATCGTGCGCAAGGCCCAGGGCGGCATGTTCAACAACGCCGCCCAGGTCTGGAACCACACCTTCTACTGGAACTGCCTCAAGCCCAAGGGCGGCGGCGAGCCGACCGGCAAGCTGGCCGAGGCCATCAACAAGGCCTTCGGGTCGTTCGCGGCCTTCAAGGAGCAGTTCACCCAGACCGCGCTGACCACCTTCGGCTCCGGCTGGGCGTGGCTGGTGCAGCGCCCGGACGGCTCGCTGGCCCTGGTCAGCACGCCCAACGCGGCCACGCCGCTCACCGGCACCGACACCGCGCTGCTGACCTGCGACGTCTGGGAGCACGCCTACTACGTCGACTACCGCAACGCCCGCCCGAAGTACGTCGAGGCGTTCTGGAACCTGGTCAACTGGGACTTCGTCGAAGGCAACATGGCCTGATGCCGGACGCGCCCCTGCTCGCCATCGCCGGCCTGTCCTGCAGCCATGCAGGCAAGCCGGCCGTGCGCGGGCTGGGGCTGTCGCTGCGGCGCGGCGAGCTGGGCTGCCTGCTGGGGCCCAGCGGCTGCGGCAAGACCACCCTGCTGCGCGCCATCGCCGGCTTCCATGTCCCGGACGCCGGCACGCTTCGGATGCGGGGCCAGGACGCCCTGGCCCGGCCGCCTGAGAAACGCGGCCTGGGCTTTGTGTTCCAGGACCTCGCGCTGTTTCCCCATCTCACCGTCGGCGACAACGTCGCCTTCGGCCTGCACGCCCTGGCCCGCGGCGACCGCGCGGCCCGCGTGCACGAAACGCTTTCCCTGATCGGCCTAGATGGCCTGGCCGACCGCTACCCGCATGAACTTTCGGGCGGCCAACAGCAGCGCGTGGCCCTGGCCCGCTCGCTGGCGCCGCGTCCCGACCTGCTGCTGCTCGACGAACCCTTCTCCAGCCTCGACGCCGACCTGCGCGGTCGCCTGCGCGACGACCTGCGCGCGGTGCTCAAGCGGCTGGGCATCGCCGCGCTGCTGGTGACCCACGACCAGGAGGAGGCCTTCGCCTTCGCCGACACGGTCGGGGTGATGGACGCCGGCGTCCTTCTGCAGTGGGCGCCGGGCTTCGAGCTTTACCATCGTCCGGCCACGCCCTTCGTGGCGTCCTTCGTCGGCGAGGGCCGCCTGCTGGACGCGCGCGTGCTGGCCGGCCACCGGATCGCCACCGCGCTGGGCGAGCTTGCCGTCGGCGAAGCCCTGCCCTACGCGGCCGGCAGCGCGGTGCGCGTGCTGCTGCGGCCCGACGACCTGGTGCCGAGCGACGAGGATGGCATCGAGTGCGAAGTGCGCGCGGTCGCCTTCCGCGGCGCCGAATCGCTGCATACGCTGGTGCTGGCGGACGGCACCGCGCTGACCGCGCTGTTCCCCAGCCACCAGCAGCGCGAACCCGGCCAGCGCGTGCGGGTGAAGCCCGACCTCGCCCACGTGGTCGTCTTCCCCGCCGCAACCTGACCCACCCCCATCCTGTAGGAGCGCCTTCAGGCGCGAATCTTTTCGCGAAGAGCTTCGCGCCTGTAGGCGCTCCTACAGGGTGGGTATCAGCGGGCGCGTATCAGCGAGTGGGAATCAGCGAGCGCGCAATATCGAGCGGGGATCAGCGAGCGCTAATCGCCGAGTGGGGATCAGCGAGGCGGATCAGCGCAGGCGGGCGATGACCGGCGCGACCTGCGATTCGCGGCCCAGCGCGCGGCCGACGCGCTCGAGCGCGGCGGCCAGTTCGGCGGGCGTGTCGGCGCGCAGGGTGGCGTGGCCGACCTTGCGGCCGTCGCGCGCCGACTTGCCGTAGTCGTGCCAGTGGCCGCCGGCTTCGGCCAACACCGGCAGGGCGGCCGGCAGCGCGCCGATCCAGTTCAGCATCGCGCTGTGGCCCACGGCGCGGGGGCTGCCGAGCGGCAGGCCCAGGACCGCGCGCAGGTGGTTCTCGAACTGCGAGGTCTCGGCGCCCTCGAGGGTCCAGTGGCCGGAGTTGTGCACGCGCGGCGCCATCTCGTTGGCCAGCAGCACGCCGTCGCGCAGGAACAGTTCGAGCGCGAACACGCCGACGTAGTCCAGCGCCTCGGCGACCTTGCGCGCCGCGGCCAGCGCCTGCGCCTGCAGCGCCTCGTCCACCTGCGCCGGCGCCAGGCTGGCGGCGAGGATGCCCGATTCATGCCAGTTCTCGGTCAGCGGCCAGGCGCGCAGCTCGCCGTCGCGGCCGCGCACCGCCACCACCGACAGCTCGCGCTGGAAGGCCACGAAGCCCTCCAGGATCAGCCCCACGGTTTCGGCCTGCGCGCCCAGCGCGTCCCAGGCGGCGTCGGCGTCGGCCGGCGACTTGATGCGGAACTGGCCCTTGCCGTCGTAGCCGAGCCGGCGGGTCTTGAGGATGCAGGGCGTGCCGACCTTCGCCAGCGCGGCGTCGAGGCCTTCGCGGGAATCGACCGCGGCGAACTCCGGCACCGGGATGCCCAGTTCGCGGAACAGCGACTTCTCGGCCATGCGGTCCTGGGCCACCGCCAGCGCGCGCGGGCTGGGGAACACCGGCACGCGGGCGGCCAGCCACTCGGCGCTCTCGGCCGGCACGTTCTCGAAATCGAAGGTGGCGACGTCGACCTGGTCGGCGAACGCGGCCAGCGCGGCCTGGTCGCGGTAGTCGGCCTGCAGCATCGGCGCGAACTGCGCGGCGCAGGCGTCGGGCGCGGCGTCGAGCACCAGGAAACGCAGGCCCAGCGGCGCGCCCGACAGGGCCAGCATGCGGGCCAGCTGCCCGCCGCCGAGGATGCCGACGGTGGTCACGGCTGCCGCGGGTCCGGGTGGTCGAGCACGTCGCCGGTCTGGCGGGCGCGGAAGGCGTCGAGCGCCTCGCGCACCGCGGCCTGTTCCGGGGCCAGCATGGCCGCCGCGAACAGCCCGGCGTTGGCCGCGCCGGCCGCGCCGATGGCGAAGGTGGCGACCGGCACGCCGGCCGGCATCTGCACGATCGACAGCAGCGAGTCGAGGCCGTTGAGCGCCTTGCTCTGCACCGGCACGCCCAGCACCGGCACCGGCGTCATCGCCGCCAGCATGCCGGGCAGGTGGGCCGCGCCGCCGGCGCCGGCGATGATCGCGCGCAGGCCGCGCGCCGCCGCCGACTTGGCGTACTCGACCAGCAGGTCGGGGGTGCGGTGCGCCTACACCACGCGCACTTCGTGCGGCACGCCGAGCTGCTCGAGCCGCGCGACCGCGTGCTGCATCGTGTCCCAGTCCGACCGGGAGCCCATGACGACCCCGACCAGCGGGGCAAGGCTTGTTGGGTTCATGGCAGGCGGCTTCGGCAAAACGCTATTCTAGACACAAGCCCCCGCCGGACACAGCCGCCCCATGGACCGAAAGCTCCTCGACATCCTCTGCTGCCCGACCAGCAAGCAGCCGCTGGCCCCGCTGGGCAGCGCCGAGCTGGCGGCGCTCAACGCGGCCATCGCCGCCGGCGGCATCACCCGCGCCGACGGCAACCCGCAGTCCGAGCCGCTGTCCGAAGGCCTGGTCACCCGCGACCGCAAGCAGGTCTACCGGGTCGAGGACGGCATCCCGGTGCTGCTGGCCGACGAAGCGCTGGCCACCACCCAGATCGCCGACTTCCCGCGCTGATGGCCACGGCAACGCCGTCGCCCCCGCCGGCCGAGGCGGTCGCCGCCGACGTGGCCCGCGCCCTGGCCGAGGACATCGGCCCGGGCGACGCCACCGCCGACCTGCTGCCGGACGTGCCGGCCTCGGCCTACGTGATCGCCAAGGAAGCCGGGGTGGTCGCCGGCCGGCCCTGGTTCGACGCCTGCTTCCGTGCGCTCGATCCGGGGACGGTGCTGGACTGGCGCGTCGCCGAGGGCGAGGCCGTCGCGGCGGGCACCGTGCTGGTCACGATCCGCGCCCGCACCCGCGCCCTGGTCAGCGCCGAGCGCCCGGCGCTCAATTTCCTGCAGACGCTCAGCGCCACCGCCACCACCACCGCGCGCTACGTCGCCGAAGTGGCCGGCACCCGCACCCGCATCCTCGACACCCGCAAGACCCTGCCCGGCCTGCGCCAGGCGCAGAAGTACGCGGTGCGCGCCGGCGGCGGCAGCAACCACCGCATCGGCCTGTTCGACGCCGTCATGCTCAAGGAAAACCACATCCACGCCGCCGGCTCGATCGCGGCGGCCGCGGCGGCCGCGCGCGCCCGGCATCCCTCACTGCCGCTGATCATCGAGGTCGAGACCCTGGACGAGCTCGACCAGGCGCTGGCGACCGGCTGCGACCGCATCCTGGTGGACGAATTCAGCGACGACGACCTGCGCCAGGCCGTGGCGCGCGCCGCCGGCAGGATTCCGCTGGAAGTGTCGGGTGGCGTCACCGGCGACCGGCTGCGGGCGATCGCCGCGACCGGGGTCGACTTCATCTCCGTCGGGGCGCTGACCAAGCACATCCAGGCCCTGGATCTCTCGCTCCGGCTGGGCGATCCGCCGGCCTGACGTCCCGCCTGACGGGGACGCCGCCAGCCGGCGCGCCGACCGGCCCGCCCATCGTGCCGGCCCGGGGGCCGGCGCCGTGCCTCAGCCGCGACCCAGCACCAGCGCCACGATCACCAGGATCGCCGCGGCGGTCAGCATGATCGGCACCCACTTGCTGACGCTGCTCGCCGGCTCGCGCGGCGGCACCGGATCGGTGCTCTGCATGCGGCTGGTCTGCTGGGCCATTTCCATGCCCGGCGCGACCACGATGAAGCGCACGGCATCGAGCCTCAGCTCGTCGCCGGCGTTCAGGAAGGCCTGCTGCACCCGCTTGGCGTTGACGTAGGTGCCGTTCGACGACCCCAGGTCCTCCACCGACAGGCCATCGCCGGTCGGCTTGACCAGGGCGTGGCGCCGGGAAATCTCCTCGGCCTGCACCGAGATGTCGCATTCCGGCGCCCGCCCGATGACCACCGGGCCGGCGACCGGGAACACCTTGCCGAACACCGCGCCGGACACGCCGCGCAGCACGTACTTGGGCACGGCCATGCGCACCCGGGTGGCGCCGGTGTCTTCGTCCGAGCCCTGGACCACGCCGGGCGCCGGCGCGCTGCGCGCGGGCTCGACGATGGCGAACTTGGCCAGGATGTCGCCGATGCCGATCTGGTCGCCGCCGCGCAGCGCCATGATGTCGACCACCGGCTTGCCGTTGACCGACACCGGACCGCCGCCGTGCGGGACCTGCAGGTTGGCGCCGGTCCCGGTGACGTGGATCTCGCAGTGCAGGGCCTGCACGCCCTCGCCCGCCAGCACCACGGCGCCCTCGGGCGCCGAACCGATCTTGTTCACGCCTGCGCTGAGCAGCACCTGGCCATGTTCGCCATTGGGAAACACCAGCTTCATCTTCGCTCTCCTGCGAATCGGCGATGGCCCGGGGGGCCGGCATCCGCGCCTATCTTAGCCATGCCCGGGCAAACGCGGCAGGGGGTCGGCTTGCGGGCGGGCCGCGGCGTCCCCACACTGCCCGGATGCTCGGCACCCTGATATCGATGCTTATAGCGGTAGCGCTGCTTGCGTTCTGGTTCGTCGGACGCGCCGCGGCGGAAACCGCCACCTATTACGGCCGCCAGGCCTGCCGCAACGCGGGCGTGGTCTGGCTCGACCAGAGCGTGCACCTGCTGTCGATGCGACCGCGCCGGGGCAGCGATGGCTGGATCGGCCTGGAGCGCCACTACGGCTTCGAGTACTCGATCCACGGCGATGACCGCCACGCCGGCCGCATCGTGCTGCACGGCCGCCGGCTGCGCTCGCTGGTCGGACCCATGCCGGTCCGGGAGCCCGTGCACGCAGGACCCGGGCCTACTTGACCACCCGCAGGTGGCTGCGGCGCGGCGGCTCGCCGCCCGCGTCCGGGCCGGACGGCGGCTCCGGTCCCTCGTCGGGCAGCAGCGCGCCGTCCTCGGGCAGCATCATTCCCTGCCCGGTTTCCTGGGCGTAGATGGCCAGCACGGCCGTCACCGGCACCAGCACCGATTGGCTGACGCCGCCGAAGCGCGCCATGAAGCGCACCTCGCGATTGTCGATGACCAGGTGCGCCACCGCCCGCGGCGCGATGTTGAGCACCACGCGGCCGTCCTTGACCACCGACGGCGGCACCTGCACGCCCTCGCGGGCGGCGTCCACCAGCAGGTAGGGCGTCATGCCGTTGTCGCAGATCCACTCGTTCAGCGCCCGCAGCAGGTAGGGGCGGTTGGAACCCATCGGCTGGACCGCATCCGTCATTGAGGCAGCTCGCGCAGGGCCTTTTCCTCGGGCGTCAGGCTGCGCAGATAGGCCGGGTTGCGGAAGATCCGCATGCCGTAGTCCTCGATCAGCTTGGCTTCCTTGGGCAGCACGATGCCCAGCGACGGCAGGCGCCAGATGATCGGCGCTATGGCGCAGTCGGCCAGGCTCATCTCGGGGTTGAGGAAGAACTTGGAGGCCTTGAACAGCGGCAGCGCCGCGATCAGCAGCTCCTTGAGCCGCTTGCGGCCGGCATCGGCCTGGGCCTTGTTGCCGTTCTGGATGGCCTGCACGTGCGGCACCCAGTCGTGCTCGAGCCGCAGCATGGCCAGGCGCAGCCGGGCGCGCGACAGCGGGTCGACCGGCATCAGCGGCGGATGCGGGTAGCGCTCGTCCAGGTATTCGGACACCACCGAGGCGGCGTAGAGCACCAGGTCCCGGTCCACCAGGGTCGGCACGGAATGGTAGGGATTGAGGTCCACCAGGTCCTCGGGCGGGTTGCCCGGATCGACCGGCACCAACTCATAGGTGACGCCCTTGGCCGCCAGCACCAGCCGGACGCGGTGGCAAACCACGCAGTCACGGGCTGAGAACAGCGTCAGGGCGTTGCGGATGCGCGGACTGGCAGCCATCGGGTTCCCCTCTCGCGGTGCCGCCGGCCCCTCTGCCAACGGTCATCGGAAGCCCTAACCCTGCCCGAAACGGGCCGCCCGCCGCAAGACGTTCAGGCCCCGGCCGTCCGGCGGAGCGGGCACGGGCGGCGAAATCCGGCCATTTCCGGCGTCCCGGACGGCAAAAGGCCGCCCTGGGGCGGCCTTTCGGGACGGCGGGACCGGGGGCCGGTCAGTGCACGTCGCGCCAGTACTCGACCTTCAGCAGGTAGGCGATGAAGGTGAAGAAGGCCAGGAACAGCACCACCCACACGCCCACCGACTCGCGCTTGAGCGCGGCCGGCTCGGCCACGTACTGCAGGAAGGCGCTGATGTCGCGCGCCACCTGGTCGTAGGCCTTGGGGTCGAGGCGGCCGGGCTGGACCAGCTCGAGGCCGGCGACGTGCGGATGGCCGTCCTCGCCCTGCTCGTAGACCGGGCGCTGGATGCCCTGCAGTTCCCAGAGCACGTGCGGCATCGAGGCGCCCGGGAACACGGTGTTGTTCCAGCCCAGGGGGCGGGCCTCGTCGATGTAGAAGCCCTTCAGGTACGAGTACACGTAGTCCGGGCCGCCGAGCTTGGCGCGGGAGATCAGGCTCAGGTCCGGCGGGGCCTTGCCGAACCAGGCGCTGCCGTCGCCGGCATTGATGCCGGTGTTGATGTTCTCGCCGATCTTGGCCTGGCTTGGCATCAGGTTCTGCTCCACCAGCTCCGGGCTCAGGCCCAGGTCGGTGGCGATGCGCGAATACCGGTGCAGCGACAGCGCGTGGCAGCCGGCGCAGTAGTTCATGTACAGGCCGGCGCCGCGCTGCAGCGACGCGCGGTCGCTGAGGTCGGTGCCCGAGGATTCCAGCGGACCGGCGCTGGCCGCCAGGCCAAGCGCGGGCACGAAGGCCAGCAGGAGGGCGAAGAGACGCAGCTTAGTCATGCTCGGGCACCCGCTCGGGGACGGCCTTGGTCTGGCCCATCGCGGACCACACCGGCATCAGGAGGAAGAAGGCGAAGTAGTAGCCGGTCAGGATCTGGGCCACCAGCTTCTGGGTGTCGGAACCGGTCTGCGCACCCAGCCAGCCCAGGACCACGAAGGCCACCACGAAGATGGCGATCAGGATCTTGTGCAGCATCGGGCGATAGCGGATGGACTTGACCTTGCAGCGGTCGAGCCAGGGCAGCGCGAACAGGATCAGGGTGGCGCCGCCCATCACGATCACGCCGAACAGCTTGTCGGGGATCGCGCGGAGCATCGCGTAGAAGGGCGTGAAGTACCACACCGGCTTGATGTGCGCCGGGGTGACCAGCGGGTTGGCCTCGATGAAGTTGTCCCACTCCAGGAACCAGCCGCCCATGGTCGGCGCGAAGAAGACGATGAAGGCGAACAGGATCAGGAAGAAGCCGGCGCCGAACAGGTCCTTGACCGTGTAGTACGGGTGGAACGGGATGCCGTCCTTCGGGATGCCGGTTTCCTTGTCCTTGACCTTCTTGATGTCGACGCCTTCGGGGTTGTTCGAACCCACCTCGTGCAGCGCGCCCAGGTGCAGCACGACCAGCAGAAGCAGCACCAGCGGCAGCGCGATCACGTGCAGGGCGAAGAAGCGGTTGAGGGTGGCGTCGGCGACCAGGTAGTCACCGCGGATCCATTCGGTAAGGCCGTTGCCGACCACCGGAATGGCGCCGAACAGGTTGATGATCACCTGCGCGCCCCAGTACGACATCTGGCCCCACGGCAGCACGTAGCCCATGAAGGCTTCGGCCATCAGCACCAGGAAGATCATCACGCCCAGCACCCAGACCAGCTCGCGCGGCTTCTGGTACGAGCCGTAGACCAGGCCGCGGAACATGTGCAGGTACACCACCACGAAGAACATGGAGGCGCCGGTGGAGTGCATGTAGCGGATCAGCCAGCCCCACTCGACGTCGCGCATGATGTACTCGACCGAGGCGAAGGCGTCGGCCGCGGACGGCTTGTAGTGCATCGTCAGGAAGATGCCGGTGACGATCTGGTTGACCAGCACCAGGATGGCCAGCGAGCCGAAGTAGTACCAGAGGTTGAAGTTCTTCGGAGCGTAGTACTCCGACATGTGCTTCTTGTACGCCGGGACCAGGCCGGGCGTGCGGTCGTTGAACCACGTGGTGACCGTGGCGACCGTGCGGTTGATGACGTTGGCCATTACGCGGCTCCTTCCGGCGGGACGCCCACGATGACGCGGTTGTCGTCAACGAAGTGGTAAGGCGGCACTTCCAGGTTCGACGGCGCCGGGACGCCCTGGAAGACGCGGCCGGCCAGGTCGAAGCGCGAGTTGTGGCACGGGCAGTAGAAGCCGCCCTGCCACTCGCTGTCGAAGGGCTGCGGCTGCAGCTCCGGGATGTAGGTCGGCGAGCAGCCCAGGTGGGTGCAGATGCCGACGATGACCGCGAGCTCGGGCTTGATCGAGCGGGCTTCGTTCTTGGCGAAGGCCGGCGTCTGGTCGGCGTTCTCCGAGTTCGGGTCGCGCAGGCGGGCGTCGTTGCCCGGCAGCGCGGCCAGCTGCTCCGGCGTGCGCTTGAAGATCCACACCGGCTTGCCGCGCCACTGCACGATCATGCGCATGCCCGGCTCGCCATCGATCTTGCTGATGTCGACCTCGACCGGCGCACCGGCCACCTGGGCGCGCGCGCTCGGCTTCCAGGAACTGATGAACGGCACCGCGACGCCTGCCACGCCCACCGCGCCGACCACGGCGGTGGTGGCGGTCAGGAAGCGGCGACGGCCTGAATTGACCCCTTCGTTAGCCATCCGGCTCTCCGAAAACTTGCTAAGTGGCTGAAAACAGAGATGCGGGGCGATCCGGCCCCCGCAAAGACGCGCAATTGTAGCGGACCGGGCGCGGCAGGGACAACGCCGCCGAAAGCCGGCTCAGCGGCTGGCCAGGACGCCCCGGTAGCGTTCCGCCAGGGTGCCCACGCGCTGGACGTAGCGCTGGGTCTCGGCATAGGGGGGGACGCCGCCGTGGCGGTCCACGGCGCCTTCACCGGCGTTGTAGCCGGCGGCGGCCAGGGTCAGGTTGCCCTCGTAGCGCTTGAGCAGCCACGCCAGGTACTGCACGCCGCCGCGGATGTTCTGGTTCGGATCGAACACGTCGGACACGCCGAAACGGGTGGCGGTGGCGGGAATCAGCTGCATCAGGCCCTGGGCGCCCGCATGCGAGACCGCATTGGGCCGGAACGCCGACTCGGCGTGGATGATGGCCCGGACCACCGCCTCGTCCACCCCGAACTCCTGGGCGGCGGCGCGGACCTCGGCCGCGTAGGCCTCGGTGTTGAGCCGGACGGTGCTGAAGTCGACCCCGGGCAGCGCGCCGCAGGCGTAGCAGGTCTCGACGTAGCTGAACAACACGCGGGCACCGGCGTCGCCGCCCGGCCGGACGTTGGTGTAGTGGGTCACGCCGTCGCGCTCGAACTTGTACATGGCCCCCCGGGTGACCCGGGCGCCACCGCCCGACGGGGCCGACGCCAGCGCCTGGCCGGGCGCGGCGGTGCGGAACTCGACCCGG
>NZ_DASTNG010000048.1:0-4186 GCF_035721105.1 Arenimonas sp.
GGCGATCACGCCGCCGGCGACCAGGGTGATGTCTTCGGGCAGCGGCAGGCCGGCGCCACAGATCATCAGCGCGAGGAAGACGGCAACGTAGCCGTTCTCGGCAAAAATCGTGACGAGGTGTTGCAACAGATCCATCAGTAATCCCGTGCGTCCTGCGTGATCCGCCAGGCCGAAGGCAGGCATGATCCCACACTCGCATGACTGCCCGTCCGCGGCGTTACGCCAAAGTGCGCGACGTGGCCGTGCCTGCGGCAGTTCACCGCAGTCACGCCGACGCCACCGGCGGGCGCACGCGGGCGGCCAGCAGTTCGCGCAGTTCGGCCTTCTCGGCGCTGTCCAGCGCGCCTTCGCGGCTCTTCGCGGTGAGAGCATCGCGGCGCTGGGTGACCGCCTGGTCTTCCATGCGCTGCAGGGCATCGAAGAATTCCGCCGCTTGGGCCTCGGCTTCGCCGACGACCGTAGCCGCCATCAGTTTCTGCAGCGACGGGTATTCGGGGCGCTCGGCGAAATGTTCCACCAGCATCGCCGGATTGATGCCGGGCCGTGCGCGCGCCAGGTCGAGCAATTCGGCCAGCAGTTCCACGCCGGGCTTGTCCAGGCGCAGGAAGCGATAGGGCTTTTCCACCTGGTCGGCCAGGCCGGGCTGGGCCAGCAACAGCGAGATTGCGCTGCGCACCAGGCTGCGCTGCACCGCGGTGGGGCGTTGCACCGCGCGGTGCGCGGCCGGGTCGGCCTGCAGCATCGCCCGCGCGCCGCTGCGCTTTTCCAGCTCCTGCGCCATCAGGTCGCGGAATGCGCCGTCGAGCAGCTTGCCGATCAGCGGACGAGCGCGCTCGGCCAGCCTGGCACGGCCGTCGAGGCTGGCCATGTCGACGTCGTGCGACAGTTCGTTGAAGAAATAGTCCGACAGCGGCATCGCTTCCCGGATGCGCTTCTCGAAGCCATCCTTGCCCTCCTTGCGCACCAGCGAGTCCGGGTCCTCGCCGTCGGGCAGGAACAGGAAGTACGCCTGGCGACCGTCGCGCAGGCGCGGCAGCGCGGATTCCAGCGCCTTCCACGCGGCGGCGCGGCCGGCGCGGTCGCCGTCGAAGCAGAACACCACGTCCGGCGCGGCACGGAACAGCACCTCGGTGTGTTCCGGCGTGGTCGCCGTGCCCAGCGTGGCCACCGCAATCGGCAGCCCGGCCTGGTGCAGCGCGATCACGTCCATGTAGCCCTCGACCACCACGATGCGGGCCAGGCTCTGGTTGGCCTGCTTCACCTGCCACAGCGCGAACAGTTCGCGGCCCTTGTGGAACAGCGGGGTCTCGGGCGAGTTGAGGTATTTCGGAGATTGTTCGGAGCTCAGGACGCGGCCGCCGAACGCGATCACCCTGCCGCGGCGGTCGAGGATCGGGAACATCAGTCGCTCGCGGAAGCGGTCGTACTTGCTGCCGCGCTCGCTGGAGGCGACCATGCCGGCCTCGTTCAGCAGCTCCATCCGGCGCGGCGTGTTGCCCAGCGCCTTGATCACGCCGTCGTAGCCGGCCGGTGCCCAGCCGAGGCGGAAACGCCTGATCGTCTCGGCGTCCAGTCCGCGCTTCTTGCAATAGGCCTGGGCATCGCCGCTGCGCGGCAGCTCGCCTTCGTACCAGCCGGCGGCGGCATCCAGCAGCGCGTAGAGATCGGTCTTGTCCTCGCGGGGCGCCGCTTCGCGACCGCCCTCGCGGGGCACGGTCAGGCCCACCGTCTGCGCCAGCTCCTCGACGGCGTCGGGAAACTCCAGCCGGTCGTAGTCCATCAGGAACTTGATCGCGCTGCCGTGCACGCCGCAACCGAAGCAGTGGAAGAACTGCTTGGCCGGGCTGACGTAGAACGACGGCGAGCGCTCGTTGTGGAACGGACAGCATGCCGTCCACTCGCGTCCGGCCTTCTTCAACGGCACCCGCCGCTCGATCACGTCGACGATATCGACGCGGGCAAGCAGTTCATCGATGAAGCTGTCGGGGATCAGGCCACGCATAAGCGGCCTAGTTTAGTCGGTCGGCGCCCCCGCCGCGTCCGCGGACTGCGCTAATCTCGGCCGGGGTCTCAACGGGAATGTGACGACGATGGCTGGATGGCTGTTCCGCCCGGCGGCCGCCTCCGACGTGGAGGCGGCGGTGCCGCTGATCCACAGCTCGGGGCCGGCGGCCTTCGACTATGTTTTCGCAGTGCCGGGCGTGGGTGATGCGCAGGCCTTCCTGCGGCGGGCCTTCGTCGACGGCGCGGGCGAGTTTGGCTGGCGCAACCACGTGGTGGGCGAGCGTGATGGTGTGGTGGTGGCGGTCGGGGCGGGCTACGGCGGCGACACCAAGTGGCCGTTCACCCTGGCGGCGGCGCGGCAGATCGTGCGCCATTTCGGCTGGCGTCATGCGACCGGGGTGATCGGGCGTGGCCTGCGCACGGAATCGGTGATCCCGCCGCCGGCCGGTGACCTGTATTACCTGGGGCATCTGGGTGTGAGCCCGGCCCTGCGCGGCAAGGGTGCGGGCACCGCCCTGGTCGCCCACCTGCTGGCGCAGCGGCCGGCGGCTGCGCTCGGCCCCGTCGTGCTGGACGTGGCCGTGACCAATCCCGATGCCCAGCGCCTCTATCAGCGGCTGGGGTTCGTGGTGACCGCCGAGCGCCCGTCGAAGCTGGCCAATCCGCAGGGCCGCGTGCCGGGCCACCGACGCATGCAATGGCAGGCGCCGGCGGAGCACGCCTAGAGGATGTGGAAGACGCCGATCACCGCCAGCAAGGCCAGCAGGAACAGGATCACGAAGCAGGCGAACAGCACCTTGGCGATGGTCGCGCTGGCGCCCGACACGCCACCGAAGCCGAGCCAGCCGGTGACCAGCGAGATGATGGCGAAAATGATGGCCCACTTCAGCATGACGATCTCCTGCAACGGTTGTGCGGTGGGATTCCACCGCTTCGGCACGCTTTGTAACGTGAGTGGCGTGAAGCCGATGCATCACGCCGCTTGCCCGCGCCGTCTGGCCGCGGCAAGCTGCCGGGCCAGCCGGGAGTGACGAATCGTGGTGATCAACGCGGTGATGATGGTGATGCAGCGGAAGATTGTCCGCGCCTTCGAACGGGCGGCGGCGACCACGCCCGCCACCGCGTGCCGCCCGGAACAGCTGGGCCTGAAACAGGGCGTGGCCTGGTATCCGCTGGTGCAGCACGCGGTGCTGCGCTGCCCCGGCGAGGGGCGTTATTTCCTGGACGTGGCGAACTGGCAGCGGCTGCGCCGACGTCGCCAGCGCGTGGCGCTGGTGGTGCTGGCGATCCTGCTCGGCCTGCTGGCGTTGATGGTGCTGTTGCGACAGGGCTGAGGCAGCGCATGCCGCGAACGGAGATCAGCCGGCCAGGCGGCTCTTGATGCGGCCCGACACCACGCCCATGTCGGCGCGGCCGGCGGCCTTCTCCTTCACCGCAGCCACCACCTTGCCCATGTCGCGCGGCGAGCTGGCCCCGGTTTCGGCGATGGCAGCGGTGATCAGCGCGTCGATCTCGGCCTCGTCCAGCTTGGTCGGCAGATAGGTCTCGATCACCACCATCTCGGCGCGCTCGATCGCCGACAGGTCGTCGCGACCGGCCGCGTCGAACTGGCTGACCGAGTCCTTGCGCTGCTTCATCATCTTCTCGAGCGTGGCCAGCACCTGGACGTCGTCGAGTTCGATCCGCTCATCGACCTCGCGCTGCTTGATCGCGGCCAGCATCAGCCGGATCACGCCCAGCTGATGCTTTTCGCCGGCGCGCATGGCGTTCTTCATGTCTTCGGTGAGCTGCTGCTTGAGCGTCATGGACGGGGCCTTATGGGATGAATGGACCATTCTACGGAAACGACAAAGCCGGCGTTGCCCCTGGGGACAACACCGGCCATGTCGTATCGGCTGTGCCTGCGGTGGCTGCGAGCGGCTCTCGTCGAAGAGCTGGCGCCGACCGTGTTTCCGGGTGCGCAGCGCCGGGGCGCCGCATGACCTGCCGGGCGACAGGTCGGGAAACTCAGTACAGGCGAACCTTGCGCGAAACGTCGCGCGACAGACGGCGCAGGTGACGCTTCACGGCGGCAGCGCGCTTGCGCTTGCGTTCCTGGGTCGGCTTCTCGTAGAACTCGCGCTTGCGCGTTTCGGCCAGGACGCCGGCCTTTTCGCAGGTACGCTTGAAACGACGCAGTGCG
>NZ_DASTNG010000049.1:0-38468 GCF_035721105.1 Arenimonas sp.
AGCGGCCAGCTGCCCGACGGCGGCGCCTGCCTCGTGGCCGATTTCGCCGACCCGGCCAGCCTGCCGGCGCTGGTGGAAGCCACCGCGCCGGACTGGGTCATCAATGCCGCGGCCTATACCGCCGTCGACCGCGCCGAGGACGAGCCCGCGCTGGCCCACCGCATCAATGCCGAGGCCCCGGGCCAGCTGGCCCGCGCCTGCGCCGCGGCCGGCATCCCGCTGGTGCACCTGTCCACCGACTACGTCTTCGACGGCAGCGCCCGCCGCCCGCTGCGGGAATCGGACCCGGTGGCGCCGCTCGGGGCCTACGGCCTGGGCAAATGGCAGGGCGAGGAAGCGGTGCGCGCCAGCGGCGCCCGCCACCGCATCCTGCGCCTGAGCTGGGTCTACGCCGCGCGCGGCGGCAATTTCCTGCTCACCATGCTGCGGCTGGCGCGTGAACGCGGCCACCTGCGCGTGGTGGCCGACCAGGTCGGCGCGCCCACCGCCGCCCATCGCATCGCCGCAGCCATCGCCGGCAGCCTGGCGACGGCGCCGGAGGCCAGCGGCACCTGGCACCTCGCGGCCGACGGCGAATGCAGCTGGCACGGGTTCGCCGCGGCCATCTTCGAGGGCGCCGTGGCCCGCGGCCTGCTGCCCGCCGCGCCGGGGCTGGAGGCGATCACCAGCGACCAGTACCCGACCCGCGCCCGCCGCCCGGCTTATTCAAGGCTCGACTCCAGCGCGTTCACGCGGGACTTCGGCCTTCACCTTGGTGACTGGCGTGAGGGACTGTCGGACGTGCTGGATGAACTTGCAGCCGCCGGGCGCGCGACCTAACCTTCGGGGGTGGGGTCGCGTCGAAGCACCTGGCGCTGCCCATCCGATGCCGGCCGAAGACCGGACCAAGCCGCAACACCGCGCACTGATTCCTGGGGAGTACCATGAAAACCGCAATTGCGATGATCGGCCTGTTGGCCGCAAGCAGCCACGCCGCGGAGCTTCCGCCGGTCGAAGACTTCGTCCGCCAGCCCGTCTATTCCAGCGCCCGCATCTCGCCGGGCGGTGACTACCTGGCCCTGCTGGTGGACCGCGGCGAACAGGACGTGGTCACCGTGCTGCGCATGTCCGACCTGAGCGTGATGAAGATCAACCAGCTGCCCGACAACAAGTCGGCCGCCGGCATCCGCTGGATCGGCGACGACCGCCTGGTGTTCACCGCCATCCGCAAGTTCGGCGGCTTCGCCGCGCCGTTCGGCACCGGCGAGTGGTTCGCCGTGAACGCCGACGGCACCAAGCCCGAGGCTTTCATCTTCTACGGCAGCCGCGGCGTCACCGAGCAGCGCAAGACCGTGGGCAACCAGAGCTTCAGCATGCTCGACCCGCTGATCGACGATCCGCGCAACGTGCTGATGCAGGCGAGCTACCCGCGCAGCAACGAAGGCGCCGGCACCGAGGTGTTCATGGTCGACACCGTCTCCGGCTCCCGCAAGTCGCTCGGCCGCGCGCCGCGCGAGAACTGCGGCCTGGTGCTGGACGAGAAGAAGGAAGTCCGTTACGCCGTCTGCTACGACCAGACCGACGACCAGGGTCGCTACGACCCGTCGTCCGAGCTGCATCGCCGCAATGACGACGGCTCCTGGAGCCTGGTCAACAACGGCGAGCGCGGCGGCAAGCAGCTGCGCGTGATGGGCACCGACAAGAGCGGCACCATCTACGCGATGGCCGACGACGGCAAGGCCCCGCCGGCCTTCGGCACGCTCGACGCCAGCACCGGCGAGTTCCGCCAGGTGTTCAAGGACGAGGTCTCCGAGGTCTCGAACTGGATCAGCTCGCCGACCGACGAGACCGTGCTGGCCGTGGTCACCGAAGCCGGTGCGCCGCGCGTCACCCTGGTCAACGAAGAGCATCCCGACGCCCAGCTGTACGCGTCGCTGGCCGGCGCGTTCCCGGGCCAGATGGTCAACTTCTCCAGCGCTACCCGCGACGGCAAGCAGATCATCGTCTCGGTCTACAGCGACAAGAACCCGGGCGAGCTGTACCTCTTCGACCGCACTTCGGGCAAGGCCCGGTTCCTGCTCAAGAGCCGCGACTGGATCGATCCGAGCCAGTCGGCCAGCATCCGTCCGTTCAACTTCAAGTCGCGCGACGGCCTGACCATCCACGGCTACCTGACCCTGCCCAAGGACAGCGCGGGCAAGAAGCTGCCGATGATCGTGATGCCGCACGGCGGCCCGATGGGTCCGCGTGACAACTGGGGCTACAACGGCGAGACGCAGCTGTTCGCCAGCCGCGGCTACGCGGTGCTGCAGATCAACTTCCGCGGCTCGGGCGGCTTCGGCAAGGCCTTCCAGGACATGGCCTACGGCCAGTGGCACACCGGCATCATGAACGACATCATCGACGGCACGAACTGGGCGATCCAGGACGGCGTCGCCGACGCCAACCGCATCTGCATCTACGGCGGCAGCTTCGGTGGCTACGCCTCGCTGATGGCGCCGGCGCGTGCGCCGGACCTGTTCAGCTGTGCGTTCGGCTACGTTGGCATGTACGACGCGCAGATCCAGATGAAGCTCAGCGACACCAGCAAGAGCGACGGCGGCATGCGCTATCTCTCGCGCGCCTTCGGCGCCACCCGCGCCGAGCAGGACGCGATGTCGCCCATCACCTACGCCGATCGGATCAAGGTGCCGGTGATGCTGGCCGCGGGTGCCCGTGACCCGCGCTGCCCGCCGGAGCACACCGAGGCGATGTTCGCGGCGCTTGAGAAGGCCGGCAACAAGCCCGAGGACATGATCATCGCGTCGGGCGAGATGCACGGCTTCTACAAGCTCGAGAACAACGTCGACCTGTACACCCGGATGCTGGCCTTCTTCGGCCGCCACATCGGCGGCTCGGTCGAGGTCGGCGACGTCGAGACCGAGCGCCAGGCCAGCACGGCGAACTAAGCCGGCCGGTGGTCCACCCCTGTAAACGGCGCCTTCGGGCGCCGTTTCCTTTTGGGGTCATCGGGACCACCGTGACTTCGGTACCGCCGTGATGGTCGGGACCGCCGTGACGGTCGTGACCGCCGGCACCGCGAAGTGCGAGGGCACTTTCTGCTCGGTGAAGCCTTTTATCTCCCAGAAAGTGCCCTCGCACTTCGCGGCACCGGCGGTGGCGGCGTTCCTGTCGCCCAACGGAAGGCCCGCGGCGGCGCGCTCCGATGCTTACGCGTGGACGGTCCGGACCGAGGCCGAGCATTTTTCTTGCGGATCCGGTGGGCTGAACAGGTCGAGGCCCGAGGGTGGGGCACGGCCTATCGCGGCGTGTCCCTTCGGACACTGGAAGGGGCTTCGGGGCCAGCGTGGAAGGTGGCCAGCGTGCGAGGCCTCGCCGCCCGGCGGCGGGGGAGGGGGCAAGGCGAAAAGCCGCGTGGCAGCTCGTGATTTCGTGGGTCGCCGGGAGGACTATCTGCCTCGTCGGTTGGCAGCGGCACGTTCATTGCGCCCATCCACCCTGACCGTCCCGATCGGGGCAGTTTCGATGGACGGTTCCACTGGGGTCTTCCCGCAGGTCACGCGAGCGAGCCCGGTCCGGCCAAAGCCGCCCCTGTCGACGAACGCCGGATGCGGCTCTTTACCCTTGCACCGAAACCACACCCGCCGCCGGGCGGCGAGGACTCCCGCACTAGCGACCTTCCACGCTGGCCAAGGCGCCCCTTCCAGTGTCCGAAGGGACACGCCGAGATAGGCCAAGACCCGGCCCGTGCCTGGATCTGCTTAGCCCACCGGATCCGCAAGAAAGATGCCCAGCCTTGGTCCGGATCACCCACGCGTAAGCATCGCAGCGCGCCGCCACGGGCCTTCCGCGGGGCCTCCAATCGACCCCCACCGGAGATGCCGCGAAGTGCGAAGGCACTTTCTGGGAGATAAAAGGCCGTCCGAGCAGAAAGTGCCTTCGCACTTCGCGGTATCGCCGGTCCCGACAATTCGCGGTATCGCCGGTCCCGACACTTCGCGGAGTCGCCAGCACCGGCGCGGGCGAGGTCGTCGCCGGCCCCGGAACCCGAGGCCGGCCCCGCTTTACTTGATGCCGTGCATCCAGCGCTTGACCAGCGGCGAGAGCACCAGGAACAGCAGGCCCGAACCGACGCCCACCCACAGCATGATCTCGAACAGATGCGAGTAGGTCGCCCCCGCCTGCGCCATGTCGATCGCCTGGCCCTCCACCCGATCGATCGACGCCAGCTTGCCGAACTGCGCCGCCAGTACCTCCGAATAGGCCGTCGCCAGCCAGAACGCACCCATCATCAGCCCGACCACCCGCGCCACCGACAGCTGCGTGACCGCCGACAGACCGATCGGCGACAGACACATCTCGCCGATCTCCAGGATGAAGTAGGCCAACACCAGCCACCACACGCTGGCCATGACCCCACTCGACGCCGCGTCCGCGGCGGCGATCATCGGCAGGAATGCCAGCCCGGCCGCCACCAGCCCGATCGCCATCTTGGCCGGCTTGCTCGGATTCATGCCCCGCTTCTCCAGCCACGGCCACAGCCACGCAAACACAGGCGACAGGATCACGATGAAGAACGCACCCAGGAAGGTCAGCGAACCGGCCGTCTGCGGCACCAGCACCACGTCGTGCGTGATCGCCACCACCAGGCCCAGCACCAGCAGCCCGACCAGGCCCTTGGCCAGCCCGTCCCGGCCTTTGTCGCTCGCCATCAGGGCCGCGATCATCAGCACCGGGCTCAGGCCGAGCGAATAGATCGCCCACGGCAGCGTCGGCACGTAGTCCCCCGCCACCTGCCCGAACAGGTCCTTGGTGAGCATGCGGTCGGTGAACGTGACCCAGGAGCCGTAGGTCTGCTCGTAAAGGGTGAAGAACACCAGCACGCCGACGATCAGCACGACCAGCGCGATCATCTGCTCGCGCTCGACCTTGCTGCACTTCTTGACCAGGAACCAGATGAACCAGCCAACGAAGGCCAGCGCGATCAGGTGCATCGCGCCGTGCACGGTCCAGGTGCGCTGGATCAGCTGCCAGACCAGCAGCACGCCGCCCACGCTGCCCAGGTAGATCAGCCACTCGCGCGAGAGCGGCCCGACCTTCTCGCGCAGTAGCGCCGGATCGTTCGGCTCGGCGTGGCCAAGCAGGTATTTCTGGCCCCAGATGAACATCACCAGGCCCGCGATCATGCCGATGCCGGCGGCGCCGAAGCCGTACTTCCAGCCGTAGGTCTCGCCCAGGAAGGCGCAGACCAGGCTGGCGAACATCGCGCCGACGTTGATGCCGGCATAGAACAGCGTGAAGCCCGAATCCAGGCGCGGGTCGTTCTTCGGGTAAAGCCGGCCGACGATGGTCGAGATGTTCGGCTTCAGGAAGCCCACGCCCATGATGATCAGCGCCAGCGACAGGTAGAACACCTGCAGCGCCGCCTCGTCCCGGACCACCACGCCGTCGACGATCCGGGCCTGCTCGCCCTCGAACGCCATGCCGATGTGCCCCAGCACCAGCAGCACGCCGCCCAGCACCACGGCCTTGCGCATGCCCAGGTAACGGTCGGCCAGCAGGCCGCCGATGACCGGCACCGCGTACACCAGGCCACCGTAGGCGCCCAGCAGGTCGTAGCCGGCGTCGTCCGCGAACAGGTGGTACTTGAGGATGTAAAGCAGCAGCAGCGCCTTCATGCCGTAGAAGGAGAAGCGCTCCCACATTTCGGTGAAGAAGCAGACGAACAGGCCCTTGGGGTGGCCAAGGAAGTCGGTGGCGTGGGGTTGGGCAGCGCTCACGGCAGGCTCCGTCGGGTGAAGGTCCGAGTATAGCCATCCCTGTACCAAGGTCGCCTTTGCTTCCCCCGGCCCGGCTGCCTACCATGGGGGTCTCGCCACCGGAGGCCGAACCGATGACCCTGCGTCCCGCCCTGATCGCCCTGCTGCTGCCGGCCCTGCTGCCCGCCGCCAGCCAGGCCGCCCGTCCCTTCGATGCCCGCGACATGGTCACCCTGGACCGCGTGTCCTCGCCGACCCTGTCGCCCGACGGCCGCAAGCTGGTGGTGGCGGTGCGCGAGGTCGACTTCGCCGCCAACAAGGCCAGCGCCGGCCTGTGGATCGAGGACCTGCTGGCCCGCGACGCCGCGCCGCCGGTCCGCTTCACCGCCGAGGGCATGAGCGTCAACAGCCCGGCGTTCTCGCCCGATGGCGCCCAGGTCTACTTCCTCAGCGCCCAGTCCGGCTCGCAGCAGCTCTGGAAGCAGGCGGTGGCCGGCGGCGACGCGGTCCAGGTCACCGACTTCCCGCTCGACATCGGCAGCTACAAGCTCGCGCCCGACGGCCGCTCGGTGGCGGTGAGCTTCGAAGTGTTCCCGGACTGCGCCGACCTGGCCTGCACCCAGGCGCGACTGGAGCAGACCGCCGCCGCCAAGACCACCGGCGTGGTCTACGACAAGCTCTTCGTCCGCCATTGGGACACCTGGCAGGACGGCCGCGTGAACCAGCTGTTCGTTGCCCGCTTCGGCGCCGACGGCAAGGCCACCGGCGAGCCCGTGCGGCTGGCCGCCAGCGTCGTGGGCGACATCCCCTCCAAGCCCTTCGGCGACGCCAGCGAGTACACCTGGGCACCGGACGGCCAGTCGATCGTCTACAGCGTGCGCGCCGCCGACCGCAGCGAGGCCTGGTCGACCAACTTCGACCTGCACCGGGTCTGGGTGAACGCCCGCCGGGCGCCCCAGAACCTGACCGCCGGCAACCCGGCCATGGACACCGGCCCGGTGTTCAGCGCCGACGGCAAGACCCTCTACTACCGCGCGATGAAGCGCCCCGGCTTCGAGGCCGACCGCCTGGCGCTGATGGCCATGGACCTGCGCACCGGCAAGGCCCGCGAGATCGCCCCCGGCTGGGACCGCTCCGCCAGTGACGCGACGCTGTCCGCCGACGGCAAGTACCTCTACACGACCACCGACGACGTCGGCACCCACCCGCTGTACCGGGTCGAGATCGCCACCGGCGAAGCCACCAAGGTGGTCCCGGGCGGCACCCTGGCCGGCTACGACCTCGTCGGCAACACCCTCGCCTACGTGGTCAGCGACCTCGACACCCCCGGCCAGGCCTTCGTGGCCCGCGCCGACGGCAGTGCCGCGCGCCAGGTCACCCGCGCCAACGAAGAAGCGCTCAAGGACATCGCCTTCGGCGCATTCGAGCAGTTCAGCTTCAAGGGCTGGAACGACGAGACCGTCTACGGCTACGTGGTCAAGCCGGTGGGCTACGAGGAAGGCAAGCAGTACCCGGTCGCCTTCCTGATCCACGGCGGCCCGCAGGGCAGCTTCGGCGACAACTTCCACTACCGCTGGAACGCGCAGACCTACGCGGGCCAGGGCTTCGCGGTGGTGATGATCGACTTCCACGGCTCCACCGGCTACGGCCAGGCCTTCACCGACTCGATCTCGCAGGACTGGGGCGGCAAGCCGCTCGAGGACCTGAAGAAGGGCTGGGCCTTCGCCCAGGAGAAGTACGCCTTCCTCGACGGCGACCGCGCCTGCGCGCTGGGCGGCAGCTACGGCGGCTACATGGTGGCCTGGATCGCCGGCAACTGGCCGGACGGCTTCAAGTGCCTGGTCAACCACGCCGGCGTCTTCGACACCCGCATGATGGGCTTCAACACCGAGGAGCTGTGGTTCAGCGAGTGGGAAAACGGCGGCACGCCGGCGCAGGTCCCGGAGAACTACGAGCAGTTCAACCCGCGCAACCACGTCGGCCAGTGGAAGGCGCCGATGCTGGTCATCCACGGCCAGAAGGACTACCGCGTGCTGGTCGAGCAGGGCCTGGCGGCGTTCAGCGCCGCGCAGCGCCAGGGCGTCGAGAGCCAGCTGCTGGTGTATCCGGACGAGAACCACTGGATCCTCAAGCCGCACAACAGCGTGCAGTGGCACGACGTGGTGAACGACTGGCTCAAGCGCTGGACGGCGGAGTAAGCGATCCATGAGTGCCCAGGTCGTCGACCTCGACCGGCTGCGCAAGAGCTGCGCGCAGTGTTCGCTGCACGTGCTGTGCCTGCCGGCCGGCATCGGCGGCGACGACCTGCAGCAGCTCGACGAGATCGTGCGCAACAAGCGGCCGCTGGAGCAGGGCGAGACCCTGTTCCGGGCGGGCCAGCACCTGGGCTCGCTGTTCGTGGCGCGCGAAGGTGCGTTCAAGACGGTGGCCACCAACCAGGACGGCGACGTGCAGGTGATCGGTTTCCACCTGCCCGGCGAGCTGATGGGCCTGGATGCGCTGGGCAGCGGCCACCACGCCTGCGAGGCGCAGGCGCTGACCCGGGCCACGGTCTGCGAGATCCCGCTCACGCAGCTCGAGGGCGTGTGCGCGAAGGTGCCGGGCCTGCAGCACCAGCTGCTGCGCATCATCGGGCAGGGCATCAACCGGGACCAGACGCACATGGAAATGCTGGGCCGCCGGCAGGCGCCGGAGCGGCTGGCGCTGTTCCTGCATGGGCTGTCGGAGCGCTACAAGCTGCTGGGCCGTCCGGGCGACCAGTTCATGCTGCCGATGAGTCGGGAGGACATCGCCAGTTACCTGGGCATGGTCATCGAAACGGTCAGCCGCACGCTGACCAAGATGCAGGAAGACGGCATCATCTCGGTCCGCGGCCGCCAGCTGCAGATCCTCGACCCGGCGCGCCTGGACGCCATGGTCCACGGCCCGGCCAAGCCCGCCCACCGCGCCCATCCCTGAGGCAGCGTGCGCTTTGCGCACGAATTGCCTGGCCTAGCGGCAGCGCTGGGTTCCGCGGAGGCGCCTGGTACCAGGGAAGCGCTTGGCGTTACGGCAGCGCTTGACGTCACGGCAGCGCTTGGCGTTACGGCAGCGCCGCCCTGCAACGATAGGGTTCGCCGCCCGCCCTTCAACACGGCGTCCTGCCCATTGAAGGGCGGCCGTTACGGCCTCCTGCCTCCACTTCGTCGAACCCTATCGTCGCAGGGCGTCGCCCCGACCGCCGGTAGTAGATTGGAAGGAGGTCAAGGGCAGAGGCAGGGGCAAGAGCACGGGCAAGAGCAAACGCCAGCGCAATGGCGTTTGCTGGCGCCGTGCAAGATCACAAGCGACGGCGCCTCGTTGAGGCAAGCTGGCCACGAGCGAAACGCTCGCATGACTTTCGCTTTCCTCTGTTGATTTTCATCCGATGTGCGATCGACGGTCGGGGCGCCGTCCTGCGACGACGTAGTTCGACGAAGTGGAGGCAGGAAGCCGGAACGGCCGCCACTCAATGGACAGGACGTCGTGTTGAGTGGCGGTCGGCGAACTACGTCGTTGCAGGGCGGCGCTGCCAGAACGCCACGTGTCGTGCGCCACGCGCGCGTGATTCAGAGGGAGCGGCAGCCGAGGGCGACGAGGACGTCGTGGATGGCGGGCTGGCGGGCGAGCCAGGGGCCGGCCATCGTGATCGCGCCGGCGAGGGCGATGACGATGGCGCCGGCGAGGCGCCAGCGGCGATGCTGGAGAAGGCCGCCGAGGCGACCGCCGGTCCACGTGATCGGCAGCATCGTGGCCAGCGTGCCGGTGCCGAAGGCGAGCATCAGCAGCGCGCCGTGCAGCGCGCTCGCTTCCAGCCAGGCGGCGGCCAGCATCGTTGTCGAGAGGCCGCAGGGCAGCCAGCCCCAGAACAGGCCCAGCACCCACGGACGCATCGGGCCGGCCGCGGGCACCACGCGCGCCTGGAGTGGCCGCAGCATCCGCCAGAACCACTGGCCGCCGCGCGCCACGAAGCCCAGCTTCGCCGGCCACACCAAGCGCAGCGCCGCGACCAGCAGCACCCCGCCCATGGCCACGCGCAACGAGGTGGCCAGTCCATCGAAGCGCGCCAGCGTCAGCAGGCCGCCGCCGAAACCGCCGACGAGGGCGCCCGCCAGCGTGTAGCCGAGCAGCCGGCCCCCGTTGAGCGCGAAGGCGGGGCCGAGTCCCGGCTTGGGCAGCGACGCCGCGAGGCCGGTGGCGATGCCGCCGCACATGGCCGCGCAATGCAGCCCGCCGAGCAGGCCGGTGAGCAGTGCCGCGGCAAGGACGGTGAGGTCGACCGGCATCACGGGTCCCGGTCGGGCGGCGCGGGGTCGTCGTTGCGTGCATTATCCCGGGGGAGCGTTTCGCTGCGCTTCGAATCGGCGCGCTTCGGTGCGGTGCGTTCGGGATCGGGCCGCGCCGGATCGACACGTGCGGCGTCGCGCCGTGGCGCGGGCCGCTCGTCGTCGCCCAGGATGTCGAGCGACGGCGTGTCCAGGTCGTCGAACTGGCCGCGCCGCACCGCCCACAGGAAGGCCGCGATCGCGACCAGCAGCAACAGCAGCGAGATCGGGACGAGCGCCAGCAGGATGTTCATCGCGCGGATTCCTCGAAGCGGCCCAGCCGCAGCGCATTGGCGGTGACCACCAGCGACGACGCCGCCATGCCCAGCGCGGCCAGTCCCGGCGTCACCCAACCCAGCGCCGCGAAGGGCAGGGCCACCAGATTGTAGGCCAGGGCCCAGCCCAGGTTCTGCCGGATCACGCGCTGCGTGCGGCGCGCCAGCACGATCGCCTGCGGCACGCGCACCAGGGAGGACCCGGTGAGCACCAGGTCGGCGGCCCGGTGCGCCAGCGGGGCGCCGTCGGCCATCGCCATCGAGACGTCGGCGCCGGCGAGCACCGGCGCGTCGTTGATGCCGTCGCCGAGCATCAGCACGCGGTGCCCGTCGGCCTGCAGGGCGCGCACGGCCGCGAGCTTTTGTTCGGGCGACTGGCGGGCGGCGTGGGCTTCGACGCCCAGCGCCTGCGCGGCGGCGGCCACGGCGGCGACGCCGTCGCCGCTGAGGATGCGCGGCGCCACGCCCAGCGCGCGCAGCGCCGCGATGGCGTCGCCGGCATCGGCGCGCAGCGGGTCGGCCAGGGTGAAGCGGGCGAGGCCGCGGCGGCCGTCGCCCAGCCAGAGCGCGCCGTCATCCTCGCGGCCCGCGGCGAAGTCGGCGCGGCCCAGGCGATGGTGCTCGCCGTCCACCACGCCCTCGATGCCGAGGCCCGGCCAGGCGCGCACCGCGGTGGCCGGCGCCACGTCGCGCCGGGCGAAGGCGGCGGCGATCGGGTGGCCGGCATCCTGTTCCAGTGCGGCGGCGACCGCGAGCCAGTGCGCGGGGTCGCCGCCGTCCAGGGCGTCGGCGCTGGCCAGCACCGGACGGCCGGTGCTCAGCGTGCCGGTCTTGTCCATCACCACGGTGTCGGCGCGCGCCAGTGATTCCAGCGCATCGGCGCCCAGCGCCAGCACGCCCATCCGCGCCAGCGTGCCGTGGGCGGTGGCGAGCGCGGCGGGCACCGCCAGCGACAGCGCGCAGGGGCAGCTGACCACCAGCACCGCCAGCGCCACTTCGAAGGCCCGCTCGGGTGCGAACTGCCACCACGCGAAGAACACCAGCGCCGCCACCAGGAACAGTGCCGACACGAAGCGCGTGGCCACCGCATCGGCTAGCCGCGCCACCCGCGGCCGCTGCGCCTGGGCCTGCTCCACCGCGCGCGTGAGCTGGGACAGGCGGGTGTCGCTGCCGGTCCGCTGCACCTGCAGCGCCGCGGCCTGTTCGCGGCAGACGCTGCCGGCATAAAGCGCGTCACCGGGCTGGCGCGCCACCGATACCGATTCACCGGTGAGCAGCGATTCGTCGAAGGAGGCCGCGGCCTCCAGCAGTTCGCCGTCGGCGGGCACGGCTTCGCCCACGCCCACCAGCACCACGTCGCCGGGCTGCAGGGCGGCCACCGGCACCTGCTCGCGGCCATCGCCGCTGCGGCGCCAGGCCAGGGCCGGCTGCGCCCGCGCCAGGGTGTCGAGCCGCGCGCTGGCCTGGCGCCGCGCCATCAGCTCCAGGAAGCGCGCGGCCAGCAGGAACAGCACGAACATCACCGCCGCGTCGTACCAGACGTGCCGCCCGGCGCGCAGCGTCTCGAACAGGCTGGCGAAATAGGCCAGCAGCACCGAACTCGCCACCAGCGTGTCCATGCCGGGCCGCCGGTGGCGCAGCTCCACCGCCATGCCGGCCAGGAACGGCCAGCCGGAGAAGAACACCACCGGCGTCGAGACCAGGAAGGTGATCCAGCGGAAGAAGTCGCGGGTGGCCGGCGCCATTTCGTTGGCGGTGTCGAGGTACAGCGCTTCGGCGAACATCATCGCCTGGGTGGCGCCCAGCACCGCCACGCCCAGGCGTGCGATCAGCCGGTTGCGCTCGCGCCGGCGCTCGCGCTCGGCGGCTTCGCCCTGGGCCAGGTGCGGGCGGTAGCCCAGCGCGGCCAGTCGCGACAGCAGCCGCGACAGCGGCGTGCGCACGGGGTCCCAGCCGATGCGGACGCGTCCGGTGATGGCATTGGCGCCGACCTCGACCACGCCGGGCTCGCGCACCAGGGCGCGGTCGATCAGCCAGGCGCAGGCGGCGCAGCGCATGCCCTCGACCACCACGGTGATCTGCCGGCCCGCGTCGGTCTGCACCACGTGGCCGGCCTGCACGTCGGCGCGGTCCCAGCTGCCGAAGTCGGCGGCATCCTCGTCCACGCGCGCGCCGTCCTGGCTGCGCAGGCGGTAGTAGTCGTCCAGGCCGGCGTCGGCGATCCACTGCGCGGCGGCGCCGCAGCCGTGGCAGCACACCGCCCGCGATTCAGCGGCGACGATGACGCGGGGAGGATCGGGGGGAAGGGGCTCGCCGCAGTGGAAGCAGGCGCTGCCGGCCGCAGGGTTCATTCGGCGCTGACCGCGGGCTCCAGCCGGACCGCGGTGTCGCCGGGGCGATAGCGACCGACCAGGCGCCAGCTGCCGTCGGCGGCGACCAGGCGCAGGTGCCAGGCCTCCTTGCCTACCAGCGGCCCGGGCGACTGCCAGCCGCGCGGATGCGGCGACAGCACCAGCTCGCGGTCCAGGCTCGACTCGATCGGATGCACCAGCTGCAGCCGCGGCGCCACCGGCCCGGACGCGGGCAGCACCTGCACCAGCACGCCGTCCGCACCGACCACGAGCTCGGCGCTCAGGCCCAGCCTGGCCGCCGCTTCATCCGGCGCCAGCGAGGTGACCTGCACCTGCGCGGTGCGCCGCACCTTGTCCGGGTGGCTATCCACGCCGCTTTCGCTGGCGGCCAGCCAAAGGGTCCAGAAGCCGGCGACGACGGTGGCGGCGGGAATGGCGATCATCAGCCAGGCCACCGGGTTGCGGTGCCACTGGCGCGGGGGCGCGTCGGTCATGGGCTCGGGCCGAAGAAGCGGGTTTCCTCGACAGCCTGCACGCCCTCGGCATCGCTGTCGACCACGAAGCGCAGGTCGGCGCGGCCGGTCACGCTGCCGGCCGGGGCGCGCAGCGTCACCGGCACCGTCAGCACTTCCTCGGCGGCGGCGGCGTGGGTGGCGCCGGCCTCGACCAGGACGATCGAGGGCGCGCCCTCGATGCGGACGGTGAACACGTGCGGGCGGTCTTCCTTGTTGACGATGCGCAGCAGGTAGCCGTTCTCGATGCTGCCGTCGGCGGCCACGCGGTAGAGCGCGTTGCGGTCGCGGATCACGTCCAGCAGCATCGGCGTGCGCGTGGCGATGCCCACGCCGAAGCCCACCAGCAGCAGGAGCAGCAGGGTGCCGTAGACGATGATGCGCGGCCGCAGGATGCGCGAAGGCTTGCCGTCGAGCGCGTTCTGGGTGGTGTTGCGGATCAGGCCGCGCGGATAGCCCATCTTGTCCATCACCGAATCGCAGGCGTCCACGCAGGCACCGCAGGCGATGCACTCGTACTGCAGGCCGTTGCGGATGTCGATGCCGGTCGGGCAGACCTGCACGCAGATGGTGCAGTCGATGCAGTCGCCCAGGTCCTCGGGCGTCGCCACCACGGGCGGCGGCGGCAGGCCTTCCTGCGCGTCCACCACCAGGCCGGTGGTGGCGCGGGCGCCGGCGTTGAGGTCGGCGGCGCTGCGATGCTGGGCCGCGTGCACCACCGCGCTGGTGGCCACGTCCATCGGCAGCAGGCCGCGGGCGCGCTGCAGCACGCTGGCCAGGGCGCTCTTCTTGCGGGCGCCGCGCGGCTCGCCGCGCATCGGGTCATAGGCGATGATCAGGGTGTTGCGGTCGAACATCGCGCTCTGGAAGCGCGCGTACGGGCACATGTACTTGCACACCTGCTCGCGCAGCACGCCGGCGTTGCCCCAGGTGGCCAGCGAGTAGAACAGCACCCAGAACACTTCCCAGCCGCCCCATTCGAACGGCACCAGGCGCATCGCCAGGTCGCGGATCGGGGTGAAGTAGCCGACGAAGGTGAAGCCGGTCCACAGCGCGAACACCAGCCACAGCACGTGCTTGCTGCCCTTGCGCAGCAGCTTGTCGCGGCTCCAGGGCGCGGCGTCGAGCTTCATCCGCTTGTTGCGGTCGCCCTCGGTCCAGCGCTCCATCCAGATGAAGACTTCCGTCCACACCGTCTGCGGGCAGGCGTAGCCACACCAGAGCCGGCCGGCGAGGGCGGTGAAGAAGAACAGCGTCAGGCCCGCCATGATCAGCAGCAGGGCCAGGTAGAAGAAGTCCTGCGGCCAGAAGCTGAGCCCGAACACGTAGAACTTGCGCGCCGGCAGGTCGAACAGCACCGCCTGGCGGTCGTCCCACTGCAGCCAGGCGAAGCCGTAGTACATGCCCAGCAGCCAGAACACGGCGGCCTTGCGCAGGGTCTGGAAGAAACCGCCCTGCTCGCGCGGGTAGACCTTGCGCTCGGAGACGTAGAGCCCGACCTCGTCCACCAGTTCGACGGGAATCTTGCCGGCCATCGTTCAGTCCTTCGGCAGCGGGCGGTTGAAGCGGCTGGCCGGACGCAGCAGGATCCAGGTGAACAGGCTCGAGCTGGCCGTGCACGCCCAGAAGGTGAAGAAGCCGAGGGTGTAGCCCATGCCGCGGCTGATCTCCAGCCCCGGGAAGGTCAGGTCGCGCAGCTGCAGCGGGTCGACGAAGGCGAAGAACACCATCGTCGCCACGCCCGCGGCGAAGAAGCTCGGCCACAGGATCGCCCCGAGCCGCTGCGCCAGCGGCCGGGGCGGATGGTCGAAGCCGCGTTCGGCCTCGACCCTCATGGCGCCTGCGGCGGTTCGGCGGCCGCGGCGGCCTCGCCGTGCGACAGCGACCAGACGTAGGCGGCGGCCAGGCGGGTGCGGGTCTCGCCGATGATCGGCAGGTGCGCCGGCATCATGCCGTTGTGGCCCAGGGTGACGGCCTCGCGGATGGCGTTGAAGTCGCTGCCGTACAGCCAGGCGTCGTCGGTGAGATTGGGCGCGCCCAGGGCGGTATTGCCCTTGCCTTCGACCCCGTGGCAGGCCGCGCAGACGCCGGCGAACCGCGCCTTGCCGGCCGCGGCCAGGGCCGGGTCGGCCTTGATGCCCGACAGGCTCTGCACGTAGGCCGCGACCTCGGTGACGCCGACGTCGCCGCCGATGGCCGGGGCCAGGGCCGGCATCGCCGCCTGGCGGCCGTGCAGGATGGTGGTGAGGATATCGTCGGGCGAACCGCCCCACTGCCAGTCGGCGTCGGTGAGGTTGGGGAAGCCCTTGGCGCCGCGTGCGTCCGAACCGTGGCACATGGCGCAGTGGTTGGCGAACAGGCTGGCACCGAACGCGACCGCGGCCGGGTCCTTGGCGATCTGGTCGATCGCCATGCCGTCGAAGCGGCTGAAGGCATCCGCCAGCTTCTTGTCGGCCTCGGCCTTGTCGGCGTCGTGCTCGCCCGCCGAGGTCCAGCCCGAAGTGCCGGCGAAGTTGCCCATGCCCGGATACCAGATGAGGTAGCCGACCGAATAGATGATGGTCAGGTAGAACAGGTTGATCCACCACTTGGGCAGCGGCTTGTTGTACTCGGTGAGGTCACCGTCCCAGACGTGGCCGGTGGTTTCGGCGTCCTTGTTGCCGTCGGACTTGCGCTTGCGCGCCGTCCACCACAGCAGCCAGGTGGTGGCCACGATGTTCAGGACCACGAGGAAGATGACGTAGAGGGACCAGCCGGTCGTCATGGGGTGTTCTCGCTCTGGTCTTCATCAAGGGGAATGCGGGAGGCCGCATCGAATTCGGGCTTGCGCTTGGCGCTGTACACGTAGGCGGCGCCGCCGACGAAGGCGACCAGCGCGAGTACGGTGAGGATTCCTGAAAGCATGTCGGTCACCCCTTCGGTGCGTGCTTGCCCAGGCCCTGGAGGTAGGCGATGAGCGCATCGAGTTCGGTCTTGCCGGCGACCGCGGCGGCGGCGCCGTCGATCTCCTCGTCGGTATACGGGTCGCCGATGCGCTGCAGCGCGCGCATGTTGCGCGCCACCGCGCCCGGGTCCACCGGGGTCCCGGCCAGCCACGGGTAGGCGGGCATGTTCGACACCGGCACCACGTCGCGCGGATTGGTCAGGTGCACGCGGTGCCAGTCGTCGGAGTAGCGGCCGCCGATGCGGGCCAGGTCCGGGCCGGTGCGCTTGCTGCCCCACTGGAACGGGCGGTCGTACACCGACTCACCGGCCAGCGAGTAGTGGCCGTAGCGCTCGGTCTCGTGGCGCAGCGTGCGTACCATCTGCGAGTGGCAGTTGTAGCAGCCCTCGCGGACGTAGATGTCGCGGCCGGCCAGCTCCAGCGGCGGATAGGGCTTGACGCCCGGCAGCGGCTTCACCGTCTCGGCCTGGTACATCAGCGGGACGATCTCGGCCAGGCCGCCGAAGGAAATGACGACGGCGATCAGGATCGCCATCCAGCCAATGTTGGTCTCGAGTTTCTCGTGGCTCATGTCGGGTCCTCAGGCGTGGCTGGCTTCGGGGGCGGCGGGCAGCACCGGGGCGGCCACCAGGCCCTTGGCCTGCTGGAACGTGCGCCACATGTTCACCGCCATCATCACCATGCCGGCCACCACCAGCACGCCGCCGATGAAGCGGATCATGTAGTAGGGGTAGTTGAACTTGACGATCTCGACGAAGGCGTAGGTCAGCGTGCCGTCGGCGTTGGAGGCGCGCGCCATCAGGCCCTGGCCGATGCCGGCGATCCACATCGAGGCCGCGTACAGCACCACGCCGATCGTGTGCACCCAGAAGTGCAGGTCGATGAGCTTGACCGAGGCCATTTCCTTCAGGCCCAGGCAGCGCGGGATCACCATGTAGATCGAGCCGATCGAGATCATGGCCACCCAGCCCAGCGCGCCGGAGTGCACGTGGCCGATGGTCCAGTCGGTGTAGTGGCTGAGCGCGTTGACGGTCTTGATCGACATCATCGGCCCTTCGAACGTGCTCATCATGTAGAACGAGATGGCGACGATCAGGAACTTGATGATCGGATCGGTGCGCAGCTTGTGCCAGGCGCCCGAGAGCGTCATCACGCCGTTGATGGCGCCGCCCCAGCTGGGGGCCAGCAGGATCAGCGAGAACACCATGCCCACGCTCTGCACCCAGTCGGGCAGGGCGGTGTAGTGCAGGTGGTGCGGGCCGGCCCACATGTAGATGGCGATCAGCGCCCAGAAGTGCACGATCGAGAGCCGGTAGCTGTAGATCGGGCGGCCGGCGCGGCGCGGCACGAAGTAATACATCATTCCGAGGAAGCCGGCGGTCAGGAAGAAACCGACGGCGTTGTGGCCGTACCACCACTGCACCATCGCATCGACCGCGCCCGAATAGAGCGGGTAGCTGTGCATCAGGCCGGCGGGGATGGCCAGCGAGTTGACGATGTGCAGCAGCGCCACCGCGATGATGAACGCGCCGTAGAACCAGTTGGCCACGAAGATGTGGCTCACCCGGCGCTTGGCGATGGTGCCGAAGAAGACGATGCCGTAGGCGACCCAGACCAGGGTGATCAGGATGTCGATCGGCCAGGCCAGCTCGGCGTACTCCTTGCCCTGGGTGTAGCCCAGCGGCAGCGAGATGGCCGCGGCCAGGATCACCGCCTGCCAGCCCCAGAACGTGAACGCCGCCAGCTTGTCGCTGATCAGCCGGACGTGGCAGGTGCGCTGGACCACGTAGAGGCTGGTCGACATCAGCGCGCAGCCGCCGAAGGCGAAGATCACGGCGTTGGTGTGCAGGGGCCGCAGGCGGCCGAAGCTCAGCCAGGCGGTGTCGAAGTTGAGCGAGGGCCAGTAGAGCTGGGCGGCGATCAGCACGCCGACCGTCATGCCCACCAGGCCCCAGACGACCGTCATCACTGCGAATTGCATGACGACCTTGTCGTTGTAGGTTTCCACCTTGTTGTCCAGCGTCATCGGATCATCCCCGGGTTCGTTACGTGATTATCCCCAGCACGGCCAGACCCCGGCTTGACCGAGGTCAATTCACCGGGGGTGCCGTGCCCTGGCAAGGCGGCCTCAGCCCGCCGGTGCCGCCAGCGCCGCCTTCACGGCCGCCAGGAACGCCGGATCGGGCACGGACCCCAGCGTTTCGGTGCGGGCCAGCACCCGGCCTTGTGCGTCCAGCAGCACCAGGGCGCTGGAGTGGTTGAACTCGCCGTCGGCCAGGGCGCGGTAGCGGATCCCCAGCAGGGCGGCCACCCGGCGCACGCCGGCGGCCTCGGTGCGGGCCAGGGTCCAGCGGGCCGGGTCGAGCTTGCGCTTGGCCGCCACCGAGGCCAGCGCCGCGGTGTCGTCCCGGGTGGGGTCCAGGCTGACGAGCAGGATGCCGAGGCGGCTGCGTTCGGCGGGCGACAGCGCGTGCTCGACGCCCTTGGCGCTGTCCACGATCAGCGGGCAGATGTAGCGGCAGGAGGTGTAGAACATCGCCACCACCTGGGGCTTGCCGCGGCGGTCGGCCAGCACGAACGGCTGGCCGGCCTGGTCGCTGAAGGCATCCTCGAGCAGGTAGATCGAATCGTCGGGCAGGGCGGCCGGGGCCGCGGCGGCGAGGCCGGGCAGCAGCAGGCAGGCCAGTAAGAGGGCGTGGATCAGGCGGTTCATGGCTTGGCTCCGGGCAGGTCGCGGGCGCAGCGGAAGCCCAGGTTGCGGGTGGTGTCGTCGCCCGCCAGCGCGGACAGCATGGCCACCCGCATCAGCACCGCGTAGTTCTCGCGGTCGTCCATGCTCAGTGCGCCGGCACCGCAGAAGCGCAGGGCATCCGGGTCGCCCTGTTCGCGGTTGTCGGCCGAGACCAGCATGGCCGAGTGGTCCTCCACCCATTCCCAGACCACGCCGTGCAGGTCCTGCACGCCGTGGACGTCGGGCGTGGTCT
This sequence comes from Arenimonas sp., assembly GCF_035721105.1. Lineage (GTDB taxonomy): Bacteria > Pseudomonadota > Gammaproteobacteria > Xanthomonadales > Xanthomonadaceae > Arenimonas. Next base: position 19,148 of record NZ_DASTNG010000049.1, read on the forward strand.
GGCCCACCGCCGGCAGTGGCCGGCCGGACGGCACCGAATACCAGGCCAGGATGCGCTCGCGCCAGGCCGGGTCGCTGCGGGCGTCGGCGCGGGTTTCGTCGGCGGCCGCGGCGTATTCCCACTCCGACCACGTGGGCAGGCGGGCGTCGATGGCTTCGCAGTAGGCCTGGGCGGCGAACCAGCTGACCATCACCACCGGCTGGTCCGGCGCCGCGTCCGGGCCCAGCGTGGTGGGGCCGGCCCAGTGCTCGAGGTAGCGGGCCTCGGCGAACACCACCGGGGCCTTGCCGCGCTGCCAGCGCGGATGCTGCTTCACGAAGGCGAGGTAGTCGGCATTGGTCACCGGCCGCTGCTGCAGGGCGAAGCCCGGCAGCACGACCTTGCCGCCGGTGTCCTCGTAGCGCAGCGCCGAGGCGAACTCACCGCCGGGCAGGGTGCGCCAGGGATTCGCGGTGCCCGCGGCGGCGGCAGCGGCGCAGGCGCCGATGCCGATGCCGAGCAGGGCCGCGGCGAGCAGGCCGGGGCGCATGTCAGTGCGCCGCGCCTTCGCCGCGCTCGGTGCTGGCGCGCACCTTGGCCACGTCCTCCTTGCTCACGCGGCCGCCCGGATTACCCCAGCTGTTGAGCGCGTAGGTGAGGATGTTGGCGATCTCGTCGTCGGTCAGCTGGCTCATCGGCGGCATCACCGAGTTGTAGTCCTGGCCACTGACCTTGATCGGCCCGGACAGGCCGTTGAGCACGATGCCGGCCAGGTCGGCGTGCGGACGCGTCAGCCAGTCGGACTGCGCCAGCGGCGGGAACACGCCCGGCAGGCCCTTGCCGTCCGGCTGGTGGCAGGTGGAGCAGGTGCCTGCGAACAACGCCTGGCCCGCCTTCACCTGGTCCTCGAGGGTGAGCGTGCCGGCGGCCTTGGCCGCGGCCGCGGCCGCGACCGGCGCCATGCTGCCGGCCTTGTCGCCCAGGTAGGTCTCGTCGACCTCCTTGCCCGAGTAGATCTCGCGGTTCTCCTCGCCATCCACCTTCAGGATCGCCAGCGCGCCCTTGTTGAAGGCGCGGAACAGCGAGTGGTCGACCAGGACGTAGCTGCCCGGTACTTCCAGGTGGAACTCGGCCATGGCGGCGCCGCCGGCCGGGATCAGCGTGGTCTGCACGTTCTCCTGGAAGCGGGTGCCGCCCTCGAACCAGACCTTGTCGAAGATCTCGCCGATCACGTGGAAGCTCGAGATCAGGTTCGGGCCGCCGTTGCCGACGTACATGCGCACGCTCTCGCCGACCTTGGCCTTGAGCGCGTTGTCGCCGGTGAGCGCGCCTTCCGAGCCGTTGAACAGCACGTAGGTCGCGTTCTCGTCGATGGCGCGCTGCATGTCGAACGGCGCGTGGCCCTTCTCGCGGTACTTGGTGGTGGTGTAGAAGTCGCCCTGCATCACGTAGTACTCCTTGTCCACCGCCGGCAGCCCTTCGGGCGGCTCGACCAGGATCAGGCCGTACATGCCGTTGGCCACGTGCATGCCCACCGGCGCGGTGGCGCAGTGGTAGACGTAGAGCCCGGCGTTGAGCGCCTTGAAGGTGAACTGCGAGCTGTGGCCCGGCGCGGTGAACGTGGACGCCGCGCCGCCGCCCGGCCCGGTCACGCCGTGCAGGTCGATGTTGTGCGGCATCTTGGAATCGGGGTGGTTGTTGAGGTGGAACTCCACCGTGTCGCCCTGGCGCACGCGGATGAAGCTGCCGGGCACCGTGCCGCCGAAGGTCCAGAAGGTGTAGGTCACGCCTTCGGAGATTTCCATGTCGACCTCGCGCACCTCGAGGTTGACCACGACCTTGGCCGGGTAGTCGCGGCCCGTGGCCGGCGGGACCAGCGGCGGGCTGGTCAGCACGGCATCGATCGGCTCACCCTGCGGCGGTCCGAAGTCGCCCTTGCGCGAGCCGCCCGTGTCAGCGGCGTCGGCGCTGGCCGTGGCCTTGCCGCGGGCGTCGAGGTTGGCGTTGGGATTGTCGCGGCAGCCCGGCAGCACCAGCAGGGCGGCGATCGAGAGGGCGAGCAGGTGGCGTTTCATCATGCGTCTCCGGACAGGGTTTCATTGATTCCACTGGGAGGCAGTGTTGGCGAACCTGGAGCGGTCCTCCCTGACGCAGGTCAAGTCAGGAGGACGGGACCGAGTCTGTACCCCTGTGACGGCAATGTGAACCCCGAAGGATTCGCAGGGAGGACGTTTCGCTTGACCTGCCTCAGGGCGCGCGCCGTGCGCGCGCGCCAGCATGGCCAGGACCCGACCCGGGCCATCCACGGACCGTGCCATGACGCATCGACATGCCATCCTTCTCTTCCTGGGCCTGCTGCCGCTGCCCGCCGCGCGGCCCGCGGCGGCCGCCGACGGCTGGACCGCCCACCTTCGTTACCGCCACGAGTCCGTCGACGACGAAGCGTTCGCGCGCGATGCCGCCGCCGACACCGTGCGCCTGCGGCTGGGCTGGAGCCATGCGCTCGCGCCGGGCTTCAGCACCGGCTTCGAGCTCGAGGGCGTGGCGGCGCTCGGCGATCGCTTCAACTCCGGCGCCAACGGCGAGACGGCGTACCCGTGGGTGCCCGACGCGCGCGCGCTCGAACTCAACCAGGCCTGGCTGCGCTGGCGCGGCGAGCGCGGCGGCGCCACGCTCGGCCGGCAGCGCATCACGCTCGACGACCAGCGCTTCGTCGGCAACGTCGGCTGGCGCCAGAACGAGCAGACGTTCGACGCCTTCTCGGCCGACGCCACGCTGCGCGACGGCCTGGTGCTGCGCTACGCCTGGCTCGACCGCGCGCACCGCGTGTTCGGCGACGAAGCCCGCGACCCGCTCGCCCGCGAGCGCCGCCTCGATACCCACCTGCTCAACCTGGCCTGGCAGCGCGGCGGCGGCCGCCTCACCGGCTACGGCTACTGGCATGACGACAAGGACGTCGCCACCGCGTCGACCCGCACCCTGGGCCTGCGCTGGACGGGCGCACGGACGTGGGGCGGCGCGGACTTCGGCTGGACGCTCGAAGCCGCCAGGCAGCGCGACCACGCGGGCAATCCAAACGCCACCGACGTCGGCTACGTCCTGGTCGAACCGTCCCTCGCCGCACGCGGCCTGACCTGGACGCTGGGGTGGGAGCAACTGGGCGGCGACGGGGCGCGAGCCTTCCAGACGCCGCTGGCCACGCTGCACGCGTTCAACGGTTGGGCCGACAAGTTCCTGGTCACGCCGGCCGCAGGCCTCGATGATCGCCATGCGGCCGTTTCGGGCAAGTTCGGGCGGGGCAGGCTCGATGACAGGCTGGCGTGGACGGTGGCGTACCACGACTTCCGCGCGGATCGGGGCGGCCTCGCCTACGGTCGGGAGTGGGACGCCTCGATGGCCTTTCCGCTGCCGGCCGGGTTCACCGGCCTGTTGAAGTTCGCCGACTATCGTAGCGACGGCTTCGCCCGCGACACCCGCAAGCTCTGGCTGCAGGTGGAGCGCGCCTGGCCTTGAGCCCGATGCGCGGAGGCGTGCATCGCTGGCGCTTGTTCTCCGTCGGTAGCGGGCGTGGCGCATGGAATGATGTTCCCGACGCTACGCCTGCGTACGGAATGCAGTGCGTCAATACTGGCGCGAACGGAGCACCTCGCACGGCAGAATGCGTTTTTTACGCAGTGCGAAACCCTCCATGACGCAAGCTTCCTCCTACGACCGCGAGCAGCTGCTGGCCTGCGCGCGCGGCGAGATGTTCGGCCCCGGCAACGCGCGCCTGCCGGCCGACCCGATGCTGATGTTCGACCGCATCACCGAGATCCGTGCCGACGGCGGCGCCAACGGCAAGGGCCTGATCCGCGCCGAGCTCGACATCCGTCCCGACCTCTGGTTCTTCGCCTGTCATTTCGAGGGCGACCCGGTGATGCCGGGCTGCCTGGGCCTGGATGCGCTCTGGCAGCTCGCGGGCTTCTACCTGCCGTGGCTGGGTGAACCGGGGCGCGGCCGCGCGCTGGGCGTCGGCCAGGTGAAGTTCACCGGGCAGGTGCTGCCCACTGCGAAGCTCGTCGCCTACGAGATCGACATCCGCCGGGTCGTGCGCGGGAAGCTCGCACTGGTGATCGCCGACGGCCGCATGCGGGTCGATGGCCGCGAAATCTACACGGCGAAGGATCTGCGCGTCGGCCTGTTCACCTCCACGGAGGGCTTCTGAGCATGCGCCGCATCGCCATCACCGGCATGGGCATCGTGTCCTGCCTGGGCAATGACCTGGCCACGGTCACCGCCGCCCTGCGCGAAGGACGTCCCGGCATCCGCCTGCTCGACGACGCGGTGGCCATGGGCCTGCGCAGCCACGTCGGCGGCCGCCCCGAACTCGATGTCGAAGCCGCCATCGACCGCAAGCTGCGCCGCTTCATGGGCGACGCCGCGGCCTATGCCTACGTCGCCATGCAGTCGGCCATCGCCGATGCCGGCCTCGACGAGGCCCAGGTGCGCAGCCCGCGCACCGGCCTGGTCGCCGGCTCGGGCGGTGGTTCGGCGCAATGGCAGGTCGAAGCGGCCGACCTGCTGCGCAACCGCGGCGTGCGCAAGGTCGGGCCCTACATGGTGCCCAAGACGATGACCTCGACCGTGTCGGCCAATCTGGCCACCGGCTTCGGCATTCGCGGCGCCAGCTACTCGCTGGGCGCGGCCTGCGCGACTTCGGCGCACTGCATCGGCGCGGCCGCCGACATGATCCTCGCCGGCCGCCAGGACATCATGTTCGCCGGCGGCGGCGAAGAGCTGCACTGGGGCCTGAGCCTGCAGTTCGACGGCATGGGCGCGCTGTCCACCGGCTTCAACGACCGGCCGGCACAGGCCTCGCGTCCCTACGATGCCGACCGCGACGGCTTCGTCATCGCCGGGGGGGCCGGCATGCTGGTGCTCGAGGACTACGATCGCGCCGTGGCCCGCGGCGCGCGCATCCACGCCGAACTGCTGGGCTATGGCATCAGCTCCGACGGCGCCGACATGGTCGCGCCTTCGGGCGAGGGCGCGGTGCGCTGCATGCAGATGGCGCTGGCCGGCGTGGACGCGCCGATCGATTACCTCAACACCCACGGCACCTCGACGCCGCTGGGCGACGTGGTGGAGCTGGAGGCCGTGCGCGCCGTGTTCGGCGATGCCGTGCCGCCGCTGTCTTCGACCAAAGGCCTGTCCGGGCACTCGCTGGGCGCCGCCAGCGTGCACGAGGCGATCTACTGCCTGCAGATGATGCGCGAGGGCTTCATGGCCGGCTCGGTGAACATCGATCGGCTCGATCCCCGGGTCGAGGGCTTCCCGATCGTGCGCGAATCCCGCGACGCGCGCCTGGACACCGTGATGTCGAACAGCTTTGGCTTCGGCGGCACCAATGCGACCCTGGTGTTCGGTCGCCCGCGCGGCTGACGGGGCCGCTGCCTACGCGTTTTCCAGCGCGTCCAGGGCCGTCCGCCCGGCCGCGAGCGCGATGCCATGGCCGGCCAGCCAGTCGCGATTGAACAGCGTCTCGTCGTAGCGGTCGCCGCGGTCGCACAGCAGGCTGACGATGCTGCCGCTGCGGCCGGCGTCGCGCAGTTCGCGCGCCAGCCGCAGGCAGGCGACGAAGTTGGTGCCCGAACTGCCGCCGTAGCGGCGCCCGACCAGGGACTCCAGCCGCCACGCCGCCGCGATCGACGCGATGTCGTCCACTTCCTCCACCCGGTCCACCACGTCGAACAGGAAGCCCGGCTCCACCCGCGGGCGGCCGATGCCTTCGATCAGCGTCGTGCGGCTGGCCAGGTCCTGCGGATCGCGGCTGCGCCAGCCGGTGGCGAAGGCCCCGCCGGTGGGTTCCGCGACGCAGACCTGCGTGTCCAGTCGCCGGTAGCGAAGATAGCGGCCGAGCGTGGCGGACGTGCCGCCGGTGCCCGCGCCGCAGACGATCCAGGCCGGGACGGGATCCGGCTCGCTGGCCATCTGGGCGAGGATGGATTCGGCGATGTTGTTGTTGCCGCGCCAGTCGGTGGCGCGTTCGGCCAGGCCGAACTGGTCGAGGTAGCACAGGCCTTCGCGATGGGCCCGTTCGCGCGCCACCGCGCTGGCGTCCACGCCCTTGGGCAGGAGCACGCAGTCGGCGCCCAGCGCGCGGATCAGCCGCACCTTGCCCGGCGCCGTGCAGTCGGGCATCACCGCGGTGAAGCGCAGCCCCAGCAGCCGCGCGAACCAGGCCTCCGAGATTGCCGTGCTGCCGGAGGACGCATCGATGGCGCCCTGGCCTTCGCCCAGCCGGCCATTGCACAGCGCGTACAGATAGAGCGAGCGCGCCAGCCGGTGCTTGAGGCTGCCGGTCGGATGGGCCGCCTCGTCCTTGAAGTAGAAGCGGATGCCGGGGAAGGCCGGCAGGTCCACGCGCAGCAAGTGGGTGTCGGCCGAACGCGCCGCTTCGCGCGCCAGCTCGGCCAGCGCGCCGTGCAGCCAGCGGCGGTCGGGCGCGGCCGTCGGGCGGCCGGGGCCCTCGTCGCCGGCGGACGGGCGCCGCGCGGTCTCCCGGGGGATCACGACGCCAGCCCCTGCAGGAGGCCCAGCGGATGGTGCGCCCGCGCCACGAAGTACATGAAGCCGAAGGTCGCCAGCGCCGCGACGAAGAAGAAGGCCCGCGCGCGCCGGGTGCGTGCGCGCTTGAGCGCCAGGCTGCCCAGCACCACGTACACCAGCAGCAGCGCCAGCTTCACCGACAGCCACGGGACCACGAAGGGATTGAGCTTGAGCGCGGTGAGCAACATCAGTGCCGCCGTCAGCAGCACGGTGTCGATGGTGTAGCTCAGGTAGCGCAGCGGCGCCGCCATCGCCCAGCGCACGCCGGCCAGTACCAGCGCGCCGCGCAGCGCGAACAGTCCGCCGCTGGCCAGCACCGCGGCGATGTGCACGAGCTTGATCTGCAGGTAGAAGGCAATCATGGGCCCGCCCTCAGCCCGGCCGGCCGTCGATGCGCGGCGTGGCGTAGATCCACAGCGAGCGCAGCACCCAGGGCAGGAAGACCAGCAGCCAGCCCAGGCTGGCGGCCAGGAACCAGGGCGCCGGATTCGCCGCCAGTTCGGCGCCGACGCGCAGGACCGCGACGCCCTGCATGCCCGCGAAAGCGAGGGCGGGAATCCGTCCGAGCACCAGCGGCCGCCCCGAGTGGCCTTGGGTCACCCGGGTCACCATCGCCACCAGCAGGCTGCCGAAGAAACCCACCGAGACCGCATGCACCGGCGCGCGCCCCAGCGTGAACTCGCCGGTGCCCAGGAACCAGAGGCTTTGCGCGGAATACAGCGCCAAGGCCACCGGCAGCCAGGCATAGCCTAAGAACAGCACCCGCAGCAGCGCCGGCGCCTTGCCGCGCGGCCACCACTTCCAAAGCGTCAGCGCGGCGAGCGCCAGCAGCGGCAGGTCCACCAGCCACAACCACGGATAGAGATGGGCCAGCTCCAGCGCCAGGTGGCCCAGCCACAGCGGCCAGCTCACCGCCAGCAGCCACATCGGCCGCCACGGCACGTAGCCGGCGACCACGTTGCCGGCGAAGAAGGGGAACATCCGGTGCGCCACCGTCGCGTAGACCGGCACCAGCAGCCCGAAGGTGCCGATCTTGAGCATCGCGAAGACCAGTCGCGGCTCGCCCGGCACGTGCAGGTAGGCCACGAAGGCCAGCAGCCCCGCCAGCCCCATCAGCAGCCCGCCGAAACAAGAGATCGCGTGCCAGTTGCCGCTGCGGTCGCGCGCCAGCCAGCCGCCCAGCACGACCATCGCGGCGATCCAGCCGGCCAGCGTGTTGACCACGCCCAGGTGCACCAGCATCGCCGAGCCGGTGACCAGCCCCGCCAGCACCAGCGCCTGGCCCGCCACCAGCCCGAGCCCGACCGGCAGGTAGTGCCACCGGCTGGCCTCGGTCTGCGCCATCCAGCGCGGGAACACCGTGAGCAGGAAGCCAAAGATGAAGGTCGGCAGCACCTGGTACTGCATCACGAAGGCGTGCATCCACCCGGCCGGCACGCTGGGCGAAGACAGCCACCCGCCCAGCCACCCGGACCACCATCCCATCGCCGCCAGCACGTTCGCCGCGCCAATGAAGAAGAGCAGCCGATGCGGCGCCGCCGCCAGCACGGAAAGATCAAGACCATGAGAACGCTTCGTATCCATGCCGCCATGCTGCCAACGCCCGTGGCACCTCGCCTTGACCCAAGTCAGCCACCCCGCACGCTATTCCGCGCCACACGGCACCACAGCCCACGCCACCCCCAACCCAGGCAAGGGCCAAGGCCCACCTGATCCATCCCAGCCATTCGCCCTATCCGTGTTTATCTGCTGCTGATCCGTGTTTATCCGTGTCAAAAAAAAGGAGGGCCGCCGAAGCGACCCTCCCCAATTACGCAACCAACGATCGCCAGCAATCAGCGCGAGGTCGCGGCAACGACCTCGCCCACCGCCGCCTTGCGCGGCGCGATCCAGAGCCGCGCCACGAACCAGGCGATCGACACGGCGCCGACGCTGAAGATCGTGTCGCCCGGGACACGCATCCAGACCAGCATCTCGATGATCGGCTGCTGCATGAAGTCGGCCGAACGCGCGAACCAGTAGCCGTGCTCGATCGCGGCGCCCAACTGCAGGATGCCGATCGGCAACAGGGTGAACAGCGCCATCCCCACCAGGCCGATGTTGAGCGCCCAGAAGCCGGTGCGCAGCGGCGCCTCCGGCCAGATCGCGTCCGGCTTCAGGCCGCGCAGGCAGAACAGCATCAGGCCGATGCCCAGCATCCCGTACACGCCGAACAGCGCCGTGTGGCCATGCAGCGGGGTCAGGTTCAGGCCCTGCATGTAGTACAGCGGCAGCGGCGGGTTGATCAGGAAGCCGAACAGGCCGGCGCCCACCAGGTTCCAGAACGCGACCGCCACGAAGAACAGGATAGGCCACTTGTAGCGCTGCATCCATGGCGTGGCCTGGCCCAGCTTGAACGTGTGGTAGGCCTCGAAGCCGACGTAGGCCAGCGGCACCACCTCCAGCGCCGAGAACGCCGCCCCCAGCGCGATCACCGCCACCGGCGTGCCGGTGAAGTACAGGTGGTGCAGGGTGCCCAGCACGCCGCCGGCCATGAACACGATGGTCGCGAACAGCACCGCCACCGTGGCCGTGCTGTTCTTGATCAGGCCCAGCTTGGTGAACAGGAAGGCGATGACCGCGGTGGCGAACACTTCGAAGAAGCCCTCGACCCACAGGTGCACCACCCACCAGCGCCAGTACTCGACCATCGACAGGTGCGTGTGCTCGCCCCACATCAGGCCGGCGCCGTAGAACAGGCCGATGGCGACGGTGGAGAGGAAGAGCAGGGTGGTGATCGACTTCGATTCACCGCCGGCGCGGATGGCCGGCACCAGGCAGCGGCCGACCAGGGTCAGCCACAGGCCCAGGCCGATGAACAGGAACCACTGCCAGAAGCGGCCGATGTCCACGTATTCCCAGCCCTGGTGGCCGAACCAGAAGTTCCTGGCCAGGCCGAGCTTCTGCATCACCGCGAACCACTGGCCGGCGAATGCGCCGACCACGATGATGATCAGGCAGACCCAGAGCACGTGCACGCCCAGCGCCTGGAACTTCGGCTCGTGCCCGGAAATCGCCGGTCCGATGTACAGGCCCATGCCCAGCCACGCGGTCGCGATCCACAGCACCGCCAGCTGCGTGTGCCAGCTCCGCGACAGGGAATAGGGCAGGTACTCGGCCAGCGCGAAGCCGTAGGCTTCCTGGCCTTCGACCTGGTAGTGCGCGGTCATCGCGCCCAGCAGGATCTGCACCAGGAACAGCGCCATCACCACCCAGAAGTACTTGGCCGTGGCCTTCATCGACGGCGTCACCACCACCTTGGCCAGCGGGTCGGTGGCAGGCAGCTGCAGCGGCGCTTCGTCCTTGCCGTGGCTCACGGCGTAATGCCAGCCCAGCAGGGCGATGCCGGCGATCAGGAACAGCACGCTGAACACGGTCCACATGAACAGGTTCGCCGGCGGCACGTTGCCCACCAGCGGCTCATGCGGCCAGTTGTTGGTGTACGTGATGTCCTTGCCCGGGCGCTGGGTCACGGCCGACCAGGCCGTCCACCAGTAGAACGCCGTCATCGCGCGCCGGTGCCCGGCGTCGGCGACGGTGTTGTCCTTCATCGCGTAGTTCTCGCGCAGCACCGCGGTGGCCGGGTCGTTGCCGAACAGGCTCTGGTAGTGCGCGGACACATTGCTGATGGCCAAGGCGCGGTCGTCGTCGATCACCACCGACTTCGTGGCCGCGTCATAGGTGTTGGCGCGCATCATTTCGGTCAGTCGGGCGGTCAGCGCGGCCTGCTCGGCCTTGCCCAGCGCCTCGAAGCCGGCCACGGCGTAATCCCGGCGGGCCCATTGGTCGAGGAGGTCGACCGCTTCGCGGTGCAGCCAGTCGGCGGTCCAGTCGGGGGCGACATAGCTGCCGTGGCCCCACACGGAGCCGAGCTGTTGGCCGCCGGTGGTCTGCCAGACCTGGCGGCCGGTCTCGATGTCGGCGCGGGTGAAGACGACCTGCCCACTTCGGGTGACCACTTGTTCGGGCACGGGGGGCATCTCGCGGTGGATCTCGCCGCCGACCCATAGCAGGACGGCAAACGAGACGGCGAGCAGGGTCGCGAGTGCGATCCATAGCTTGCGGGTACTGCTCATGACGGATCTCCGTTTCAAGTCCCCGCCATGGTCATGCCGCCCGCACGTGCCCGTCCCTGACCCAGGTCAAGCGCGTGCGCCTGGCGCACGAACGGCCTTACACCGTTGCCTCGCGGCAGCGCCGCCGCCCACACAGAGGGTTCTTTGGCCCGACTAGGAAGCGTCGTCCTGACCACCTATGTCGGCCGTTCCGGCCTCCTGCCTCCACTGCCAAAGAACCCTCTGTGCGTGCGACGTCGCCCCGGATGTCACGGGTACACCTCGGCCGAGAGCCCTTGATCTGGCGCTTGATCTTGATCCGGTGTGCAACAGGCGGTGGTAGCGCCGTCCTGCGACGACATAGTTCGACGAAGTGGAGGCAGGAAGCCGTAACGGCCGCCCTTCGATGGACAGGACGTCGTGTCGAAGGGCGGGCGGCGAACTATGTCGTTGCAGGACGGCGCTGCCGTGAGGCCCCGGAGCAAGGCCCTTCGTGCGCAGGGCGCACGGGCCTTGGTCAGTGCCGGAGAACGTGCAGGGCGAGGGCTTCGAGGCGGGCGGGGTCGAGGATCTCGAGCTCGCGGCGTTCGACCTGGATCAGCTTTTCTTCCTGCAGGCGCTTCAGGACACGGCTGACCGTCTCGGGCGCCAGGCGCAGGTAGTTGGCAATGTCGGTGCGCGTCATCGTCAGGTGCAGGCGCGTGGGCGAGAAGCCCCGGCGCGCGTAGCGGCGCGACAGCGCCACCAGGAAGGCCGCCATGCGCTCATCGGCACTGAAGTCGCCCGCCAGCAGCGACGCCTTGCCGATGTCCTCGCTCAGCAGCTTGAACAGCTGCGCCTGCAGGCCCGGCATCCGCGTCGCCAGCACCGCCATCTTCGGGAACGAGAACCGGCACAGCATCACCGTGTCCAGCGCCACCGCATTGCAGGGATAGCGCGCCTGGCTGATCGCACTCAGCCCGATGATCTCGCCGGGCAGGTGGAAGCCCAGCACCTGCTCGTGGCCGGAGGCATCGAGCACGTAGGTCTTGACCGTGCCGGCGCGCACCGCGGCGATGGCGTTGAACTCCTCGCCCTCCCGGAAGATGTGCTCGCCCTCGTGGAACGGACCGATGTGCTCGACCAGCACGTGCAGGTCCATCAGGTCGGACTTGCCGTAGCCCTGCGACAGGCAGGCGTCGGAGAACGCGCAGGTGCTGCAGAAGCGCAGCTCGTCGCCGTCGTCCGCGGCGGCGGGCGAGGGCAGGACGCGCCGGCGGGCGGTCGGGCTCACGGGCGGCTCCCGGCGGCGGGGGCGGTCAGATCGCTTTCGAGAAGCGGGCGGGTTCGGCCTGGGCCTGGTGCAGGTAGCGGTCGAAGCATGCCGCGATGATACGCACCAGCAGGCGCCCGCGCTCGGTGGCCCGCAGGCGGCCGGCCTCGACCACCACCAGACCGTCGGCCTCCAGCGGGGCCAGCCGGGCCAGGTCCTCGGCGAAGTACTCGTGGAAGTCGATCTCGTGGCGCAGCGCCAGCGGCGCGAACTCGACCACGCCGTGGCACATCAGCTGCTGGATCAGGTCGGCCCGCAGCACGTCGTCGGCGTCCAGGGCCATGCCGCGCCAGGTCGGCAGCCGGCCCTCGTCGATGGCGATCTCCCAGGACGGCAGGTCGCGCGGGTTCTGGCTGTAGGTGTCGCCCACGTGGCTGATGGCGCTAACGCCCAGGCCGATCAGGTCGCAGTCGGCGTGGGTGGTGTAGCCCATGAAATTGCGGTGCAGCTTGCCCAGGCCCTGGGCCTGGCTCAGGTCGTCGCTGGGCAGGGCGAAGTGGTCCATGCCGATGTAGCGGTAGCCGGCCGCCGACAGCATCTCGATCGAGAGCTGCAGCAGGCCCAGCTTGTCTTCGGCGCTGGGCAGCTGGCTTTCGTCGATGCGCTGCTGCGGGCGGAACAGCTGCGGCATGTGCGCGTAGCTGTAGACCGCCAGGCGGTCGGGCCGGGCGGCGATCACGGTGTCGAGCGTGCGCTCGAAGCCCTCGCGGGTCTGCAGCGGCAGGCCGTAGATCAGGTCCACGTTCACCGAGCGGAAGCCGCTGCGGCGGCAATTGCGGATCACGGCGTTGGTCTCTTCGACCGACTGGATGCGGTTCACCGCCGCCTGCACGGCCGGGTCGAAGTCCTGCACGCCCAGGCTGGCGCGGTTGAAGCCGAGCTCGGCCAGGGCCTCGATGTCGCCGGGCTTGATCACCCGCGGGTCGATCTCGATCGAGAAGTCGCGGGCCGGGCTCTGGCTGAAGTGGAAGTGCCGGCCGAGCGTGTCGAGCAGCTCGCCGATCTGGCGCGGCGTCAGGAAGTTCGGGGTGCCGCCGCCCAGGTGAAGCTGCATGACGTCGCGGTCGCGGTCGAACATCGGGCCCAGCATCGCGGCTTCGCGGACCAGGCGGTCGAGGTAGGGCTCGGCGCGGCTGAAGTCGCGGGTGATGATGCGGTTGCAGCCGCAGTAGAAGCAGGGGCTGAAGCAGAACGGCACGTGCACGTAAAGCGACAGCCGGCGCGGGATCGGGTCCTCGTTGCTTTTCTGGGCCGCGCGCCGGAACTCGGCTTCGCCGAAGCCGGTGTTGAACTGCGGCGCGGTCGGGTAGGAGGTGTAGCGCGGCCCGGGCTTGTCGTAGCGGCGCAGCAGCTCGGCGTCGAAGGGTGGCATGGCGGTCATGGCAGGCAGGTTAGGCGCGCCCCGCGCCCCGCGCCTTGACCCGCGTCAAGCCCGATGCCCTCCGGATCCGCTTGCTTCCTGGACCTTGGCGCCGGGCTCGTTCCCGGCGATCGCCCGCCGCACGAGGGGTCTCTTTCCCGGGACATCGAAAACACGGACGTTTTCGATGTCCCGGGAAAGGACCCTCGCGTACGGCGGACCTTCGCGACAGGCGGGCCCGGCGCCAAAGAATCAAAAGATTCGCGCCTGAAGGCGCTCCTACAGGGGGGTCAGATCCATTTGGCGCGGCGGAGGAGGATGAACAGGCCGCCGACGATGGCGGCGGTCGCGCCGACCAGGATCGCGTAGCTGTAGCGGCCGCCGACCTCGGGCATGTGGGTGAAGTTCATGCCGTACCAGCTGGCGATCAGGGTGGGCGCCGCCAGCAGGCCGGCCCAGCCGGCCAGGCGTTTGACCACTTCGCCCTGGGCCACGGTGACCAGGGCCAGGTTCACCGACATCGCCGCTGTCAGCATCTCGCGCAGGGTGTCGGTGGCGTCGTTGACCCGCAGCGTGTGGTCGAACACGTCGCGGAAATAGAGCCGCATTTCCTCGCCGACCATCTGCGTGTGCACGCGGGTGAGCTGGCCGGTGATGTCCTGCATCGGCGCCACCGCCAGCCGCAGCGTGGTCAGCTCGCGCTTGAGCTCGTAGAGCTTGCGCACGGTGTCGCGGCTGAAATTCTCGGCGAAGATGTCCTGTTCCAGCGCATTGAGCTGGGTGCGGAACTCATCGACGATCGGCAGGTAGTTGTCGACGATGAAGTCCAGCACCGCGTAGAGGCCGTAGGTCGGCCCCAGCGCCAACAGCTCCGGCTCCCGCTCGCAGCGGGCGCGCACGGTGGCGTAGGACAGCGAGGTGCCGTGCCGCACCGTCACCAGGTAGCGTGCGCCGACGAAGACGTGGGTCTCGCCGAACGACACCTGGCCCTCGAGTGCCTGGGCGGTGTGCACGGCGATGAACAGCGAGTTGCCGTAGGCCTCGATCTTGGGCCGCTGGTGCGCGTGGTGGGCGTCCTCGACGGCCAGGTCGTGCAGGTCGAACTCCTCCTGCAGCTTGTCCAGCAGGGCTTCCTCGGGCTCGTACAGGCCGACCCAGACGAAGCTGCCGTCGTCGACCGCCAGCACGTCGCTGATCTCGTCCAGCGGCAGGTCGCGGCGGCTGCCGTCGCGGCCGTAGCGGACGCAGTTGACGACACAGTCGGGTGAAACGGCGAAGGCAGTGTCCATGCCGGCATCATCGGCCGCGCGGCCGGTGCCGGCAAGCGGTCAGCGGCCGGGATCGAGCCGGCGCAGCAGGGCCCAGTGCAGCGGCAGCAGCAGCAACACCCACTCGACGTTTTCCTGCGGCCGGAACGGCATGAACTTCAGGAAGCCGGCCAGCGCGGCGCAGGCAACCACGATCCACAGCAGCCAGCGGAAACGCACCGAGGGCTCGCGGCCGCGCAGGCGGGCCCAGCCGCCGGGCAGCAGCAGCAGGCACAGCGGGCTGAGCAGCAGCAGGTTCTCGTTGCCATGGCCGGCGACGTGGGCGCTGCCGAACCAGATGAACAGCATCACCAGGCCCGCCAGTCCGGCGACGGTCCAGAAGCCCAATGCGAGGCCCGCCAGCGTGCGCGGCGCCCGGCGGCCCAGCCAGAGCGCGACCAACGCCAGGCCCAGGCCAGTGAACAGGGCGGGGATGCGCAGGCGCGGCGCCTCGGCCGGCGGCTGCCCGATGCGGTGCTCGATCAGTGTCTCTTCGGACCGCACCAGCGGCCGGCCGTCGGCCAGGCGCACTTCGCGCAGCGCGTCGCGCAGGCGCATCGGGATGAAGGACTCTTCCCAGCGCGACAGCGGCCGGTCGGCGTAATCGGCCAGGCCGAGGTGGAAGCCGATGGCCATCCACGGCGCCGGCGTCGCCAGCCGCACCGATTCGCTGCGGTAGGTGTTGCCCTGCGAGCGCCCGGTCAGCTGGGTCCGGAGCGCGCCGCCCAGGGCCTGGTCCAGCGCGTCACGGACCTGGGTGGAGCAGTTGCTGGTGAAGTAGTCGTAGCGGTAGCGGGCGCCGTCGCCGCTGGCGCGCTCGGCCAGCGACCGGGCCAGCGCGCGGGCCTGGGCGGGATCCAGGTCGAGCCACTGCAGGCTGGCGCCGCGGCCCAGGGCGCGGTAGCGGGCCATGTCCTGGTCCAGCGGCAGCGCCACCAGCCAGTAGCGCATCTGGCCGTGGATGAAGTTGCCCACGAAGTTCGGCTCGTCCAGGTCGAAATAGCCGAAGTTGTACGAGATTCGCCGGCCGGTGGCCGGGTCGTCGACCACGATGGCGTTGTGGCCGAAGCGTTCGAAGAAGATCTCGCCGGGGGCCATGGTGACCACGCCGATGCGCGGTGCGGTGGCGTCCGCGGACGCCGCGGCCCCGGCGGTGCCGGAGGCCGCTACCGCATCGTCGGGATCGGCCGGGCCGGCTACGTCGGCCGCGGGTCCGGTCGCCGCCATGGCCGGCGGCGGGGCGTCGTCCGGCGCCTGCCGGGCCGCGGCCGGCGCGAGCAGCGCCGTCAGCAGCCAGAGCACCAGGGTCGCGGCGAGGCGCCAGTCAGTCCGGGCCATGCACGCTGAGCACGAAGGTGTGGACCCGACGCTGGTCGGCGCGGCCGACGCGGAAGTGGAAGCGGCCCAGGGACAGCTCCTCGCCGGCTTCGGGCAGGTGGCCGATGGCCGAGGTGACCAGGCCGCCGATGGTGTCGTACTCGTCGTCGTCGAAGTCGGCGCCGAACTGTTCGTTGAAGTCGGCGATCGGGGTCAGCGCATCGACCAGGAACTGGCCGTCGGCCTGGGCGGCGATGAGCTTGGCCTCGTCGGCGTCGTCGTGCTCGTCGTCGATCTCGCCGACGATCTGCTCCAGCACGTCCTCGATGGTGACCAGGCCGGCGACGCCGCCGTGCTCGTCGACCACGATGGCCATGTGGTTGCGCGACAGCCGGAACTCCTTGAGCAGCACGTTCAGGCGCTTGGATTCGGGGATCAGCACGGCTGGGCGCAGCAGCTCGCGGACGCTGGCGGGGCCGCCGTCGGAGACCATGCCGCGCAGCAGGTCCTTGGCCAGCAGGATGCCCAGGATCTCGTCGCGGTCCTCGCCGTGGACCGGGAAGCGGGAGTGGCCGGACTCGACCACCAGCTTCATCAGGTCCAGGAACTTGGCGTCCAGGGGCAGGGACACCATCTGGGAGCGCGGGACCATGATGTCGCCGACCTGCTGCTCGGACACCGACAGGGCGCCCTCGAGCATCTTCAGGGTGTCGGCGCCCAGCAGGCCGTTGGCGCGGGCATCGCGCAGGATCTCGACCAGGTCGTCGAGGGTCTGGGGTTCGCCGGAAAAGGCCAGGCTCAGGCGTTCAAGCCAGGAGCGGCGTTCCGGCGGGCTACTAGGGGAATCTTCGGACATTTCCGTGGAATGGGCGCCCGGAGGCGGTCGCCGGAGTGTATCAAAAGCGGTACCGGGTTCATTTTCATCCGCGATGAGACAGGCCGGCGCGTGGGCGCTTGCCAGTCTCATCGCGGATGAAAATGAACCCGGTACCGTTTTATGGCAGGTCGCAGCGGCCGGTGGCGCAGGCGCCGGCACGGGCCTGGGCCCGGGCGGCGGCGCGGCGGACCAGCCAGCCGTAGGCGCGGTTGAGCCGCAGCCAGGACAGCGGCTGGCGCAGGCGGGCGATCCAGGGGTAGAGCCGGGTCCAGACCGGGCGCAGGCGCGGGTGGGCCCACAGGCGGGCCATGCCGTGCAGGCCGGCGGCCGAATAGGCCAGCTCGAACACGTCGACGCCAATGAACCAGCGGCCGGCGGCATCGCGGGCGTGGATCAGGCGCATCAGCTCGGACCGGGGGATGCCGGCGGCGGCCAGGTCGGGGTCGGTGAAGCCGGGCGCCGAGGCGTCGACCAGGGCCAGGCGCTGGCCGGCGTCGTGGTCCTTGAGGGCGTGCATTTCCTCCCGGCACAGGGGGCAGGAGGCGTCGTAGTAGATGCGCAGGGGCCAGGTGGCGGTCACGGTTTGCTTCCTTCGCGGATCAGTTTCTGGATGCGGCTTCCGAGCTTCATCACCTTCATCAGGGTGGCGGGCTCGAGCCGGAGCATTTCCTCGCCCCAGGACGACAGGGCCGTCATCAAGGCCAGCGTTTCCTGCACGCGCTTGCGGGCGTCGGCGTCCTCGGCGGGGAAATCCGGGTCGCTGGTGAGTTCGCGCAGCAGCTCCACGGTGGGGTCGAACTCGCGCGCCTTGCGTTCCCGCACGACGGTACGGAACAGGTCCCATACGTCGCGTGAAGTCTCGAAGTGGTCGCGCCGTTCGCCCACCAGGTGGGAGACCCGCACCAGCTTGAAGTTGATCAGTTCGCGAAGGCTGTTGCTGACGTTCGAACGGGCCACCCGTAGCACCGAGGCGATGGTTTCGGCGTCCATCGGCCGGCCGGCCAGGAACAGCAAGGCGTGCACCTGGGCGACCGTGCGGTTCACCCCCCAGCGCGAGCCCATCTCGCCCCAGTGCAGGACGAAGCGACGGCTGATCGGGGTCAGCGGATCGACGGCGTAGTCGGCGGAATCTTCTGTCATGGCGGCGGTGGCGACGGGCGGGCGGAGGGCTTGTGGTCAGGCTAGTCCCGGCATATATTTCTGTCAAGACAGAAAAGACTGTCAAAAAAGAGGTGTCGCATGGCAGCCCTCCGCCCTCCCGCCCAACCCGTCCCACCGGCCCTGCGCGTCCTGGTGCTGGGCGGCGGCGGCTTCATCGGCCGGCACGCCGTGGCGGCCCTGCTGGCGCAGGGCGCCGCGGTCCAGGTCGGCAGCCGGCATCCGGAGCGCCTGGACCGGCGGCTGCCGGTGGCGGCCCAGGCCTGCCCGCGGCGCCGGGTCCGCTTCGAGCGGCTGCTGGAGGCGCAGGACTGGGCCCCGCTGCTGGACGAGGTCGACGTGGTCCTGAACTGCGTCGGCATCCTGCGCGAGCGCGGCCGCGAGACCTACCAGCGCGTCCACCACGAGGCCCCGGCCGCCCTGGCCGAGGCCTGCCGTCGCGCCGGGCGGCGGCTGGTGCACGTCTCGGCGCTGGGCCTGCAGGCGCCGATGCGCAGCGGCTTCCTGCGTTCGAAGGCCGACGGCGAGGCGGCCCTGCGCGGCAGCGGCGCGGACTGCTGCATCGTCCGCCCGTCCTTGCTGGATGCCGAAGTCGGCGGCTACGGCGCCGCGTGGATCCGCCGCGTTGCCCGCTGGCCGGTGCACGTACTGCCGGCCGACGCCCGCGGACTGATCGCGGCGCTGGATGTCCGCGACCTGGGCCAGGCCCTCGCCGCGCTGGCCCACCGGCCGCGCCTGGCCACGCCGGCGGGACCGGGCGAGTTCGAGCTGGGCGGCGATACCGCGCTCGCGCTGGGGGACTACCTGGCCGCGATGCGCCGCCGGCGGGCCGCTCGCCCGGCCTGGCGCATCGTCGTTCCCGGCCTGCTGGCGCGCCTGGCCAGCCATGCCTGCGACCTGCTGCACCTCACGCCGTTCTCGTTCGGCCACTGGGAGCTGCTGCGGCGCGACAACGTGCCGGCCGCCAACGCCTTGCCGGGCCTGCTGGGCCGCGCGCCCCGCAGAGTGGTGGACGACCGGCCGCCGGCGGCCCTTGGCCTGCCGCCGGGCAGGCAGCGCCTGACCGGCGAGGTCGATTGAACCGGGTGCGGCGCCCGCCGCCGGTCCCGGCTCAGTAAGGGTCGGGCAGGCCGAGGGTGGCCAGGATCTCACGCTCGATCTGCTCCATCGCCTCGGCCTCGCGCTCGTCCTCGTGGTCGAGGCCCAGCAGGTGCAGCACGCCGTGGATGGTGAGGTGGGCGTAGTGGGCGTTCAGGGGCTTGCCCTGCTCCAGCGCTTCCTTGGCCACCACCGGCGCGCAGATCACCAGGTCGCCCAGCAGGGGCAGGG
>NZ_DASTNG010000050.1:0-34112 GCF_035721105.1 Arenimonas sp.
GGTGCCGCGGCGTCCGCCGCCCCGGTCGCGCCGCCGACGGTCGAGTCGCGGCCCGCGGCCCCGACGGCGCCTCCGGCGCGCGCGGCCGCGCCGTCGAACGCCGAGGCACAGCGACACGCCGCGCCGTCGAACGCCGAGGCACAGCGACACGTCGCGCCGTCGCACGCCGAGGCACCGCGGCACGCCGAGCAAGCGCCCGCGCCCGTGCGCTCGCACCCAAACGACCAAGCCGCGCCGCATGCGCTCGCGTCCGTCCCGTCCGTCGCCGGCGGCGCCTCCGGCCAGGTGCTCGCCAACGCCGAGGACTGGCTGTCGCTGGTCGCCAGCGTCGGGCTCAAGGGCCCGGTGCGCGAGCTGGCGGCCCACAGCGCGTTCTGCGGCCACCGCGACGGCGTGCTGCAGCTGTCGCTGCCCGACAGCTTCGACCACCTGCGCAGCGAAGGCCTGGTGCGGCAGCTGGCCCAGGCCCTGTCCGGCCCGCTGGGCGCACCGCCGCAGATCCGCTTCGAATCCGCCCGCGCCAACGCCGGCGACACCCTGCATGCGCGCACCGAGCGCGAGCGCGGCCAGCGCCAGTCCGAGGCCGAGTCGGCCTTCCTGTCCGACCCCGTGGTCAGCCGCCTGGTCGGTCAGGGCGCCACCGTCCTCACCGAATCCATCCGTCCCCTCGACGATCACTGAGAAAAGGAACACACCATGCGAGGCAACATCGCCCAACTCATGCAGCAGGCCCAGCGCATGCAGGAAAACCTCAAGAAGGCCCAGGACGAACTGGCCAACATCGAGGTGCAGGGCCAGTCCGGCGGCGGCGTGGTCAAGGTCACGCTGAGCGGCAAGATGGAGTGCCGCAGCGTGCGCATCGATCCGTCGGTGTTCGCCGACGCCGAGATGGCCGAGGACCTGATCGCCGCGGCGTTCAACGATGCGGTGAACAAGGCCAACGAGGAAAGCCAGAAGCGCATGTCCGCCGCCACCGCCGGCATGCCGATCCCGCCCGGCATGAAACTCCCGGGGATGTTCTGAGTCGTTCCCGGTGAGTGCATCGCCGCTGCTTGAACAGTTGATCGAGGCGCTGCGCTGCCTGCCCGGCGTCGGCCAGAAATCGGCCCAGCGCATGGCCTACCACCTGCTCGAGCGCGACCGCGAGGGCGGTCTGCGCCTGGCCGGTGCGCTGGCCGAGGCGGTCGAGCGCGTGGGCCACTGCGAGTCCTGCCGTGACTTCAGCGAAACCCCGCTGTGCCCGATCTGCGCCAGCGGTTCGCGCGACCGCAGCCTGCTGTGCGCGATCGAATCGCCGGCCGACCGGCTGGTGATCGAACAGGCCACCGGCTACCGCGGCCTCTACTTCGTGCTGCAGGGCCGGCTGTCGCCGCTCGACGGCATCGGCCCGCGCGAACTGGGCCTGGACAAACTGGCCGAGCGCCTGGCCAGCGGCGAGCCGCGCGAGCTGATCATCGCCACCAATCCCACGGTCGAAGGCGAGGCCACCGCGCACTACCTGGCGCAGCTGGCGCACCAGGCCAAGGTGCGGCCGAGCCGGCTGGCGCACGGCGTGCCGATCGGCGGCGAGCTCGAGTACGTCGACCGCGGCACGCTGGCGCACGCCTTCGGTTCGCGCACCGAGATCCCTTCCTGAAGGACACCGCCATGGCCACGATTTTCGACAAGATCATCGCCCGCGAGATCCCCGCCGACGTCGTCTTCGAGGACGAGCACGTGCTGGCCTTCCGCGACATCCATCCGCAGGCGCCGGTGCACGTCTTGTTCATCCCCAAGCGCGCGGTACCCACGCTCAACGACCTGGGCGCCGGCGACGAGCTCGTGGTGGGCCGGCTGGCGATGGCCGCGGCCGCCTACGCCAAACGCGAAGGCTTCGCCGAGGACGGCTACCGGGTGGTGATGAACTGCAACGGCGACGGCGGCCAGACCGTCTTCCACATCCACCTGCACCTGCTGGCCGGCCGGCCGATGGCCTGGCCGCCGGGCTGAGCCCGGGTTACCAGGCGTAGGGCGAGGGCGTGCGGACCCGGGCGTCGCCCGGCGATTCCGGCCACAGGTAGACCACGTCGGCATCGATCCGCGGCATGCGGTAGCCGCCCGCGATCGGCTGGACGTCGTTGTCGGCCACCGTGCCGGTGAACGTCACCGCGCGCCCGGGCGAGAACACCGCCGGGTCGTAGGCGCCGGCGCGACAGGCGAGGAAGCGGCCCTGGCTCGTTCCGCGCGCGTAGGGCCGGGCGTCTTCGCCCAGCGGTTCGGCGGCGACCAGGAAGCAGGTATGGGTGTCGAAGCGGGTGACCTCGAGCAGGCGGCCGCCCCAGCGCACGCGCTGGCCGGCCGGGTCGACGCTGGCCTGCCGGGCCTCGCGCGGCGCGAGCGCCGAGAATTCGCCCCGCAGGGGCTCGGGCGCCAGCACGCAGCCGGCAAGCAGCGGCAGCAGCAGCACGGAGGCAGCGATCAGGCGTCGTGTCATGGCGAAGGTCCCTGGCGTGGCGCGGTGGGCCGGAAGGCACGCAGGTCGCGGGCGAGCTGCGCCTCGTCGGCGGGGGTCGATCCGTCCGGAGCGTATCGCCAGTCGGCATAACGCCGGCTGAGCGCGGCCAGCGCACCGGCCTGGGCCGGCAGCAGGGCCGCCAGGCGATCGCCGAAGCTCAGCGGCGCCTCATGCACGGCCTTGGCGATGCCGGCGCGCCGCAGCCGGCGCACGAACACGCGCCAGGCGGCGTCGACCGGATGCCGCGGCGTCGGTCGTCCGCGCATCAGCACCAACAGGGTCAGGGCCAGCGCCAGCCCGGCCCCGATCGCGAAGGCCGCGCCCAGCTGGCCGGTGCTGGCCTGGTCGATGCCCAGCGGCCGCAGCAGGCTGGCCTGGCGCGCGGCGTTGAAGCCGAGCACGAAGTCATTCCAGCCGCGCCGCATCCAGTCGGCCATGTCCAGCAGCGGCGTGAACTGGTCCGGCACCAGCGAGTTGGCCTGGGCGCGGCTTTCGATCGTGTCCAGGATGCGCGACGGCGCGACCGCGGCGGTCGGGTCCACGCGCACCCAGCCGCGGCCGTCCAGCCAGACTTCGTTCCAGGCGTGGGCGTCCATGCCGCGCACCATCCAGTAGTCGCCGTAGCGATTGCGGTAGCCGCCGGCGTAGCCGATCACCACCCGGGTCGGGATGCCGGCGCCGCGCATCAGGTTGGCGAAGGCCGAGCTGAAGTGCTGGCAGAAGCCGACCTGGGTTTCGAACAGGAAATCGTCCACCGCGTTGCGGCCGCTGGGCGGCACGTCGAGGCTGTAGCTGAAGGCCTCGCCGATCCACGCCAGGGCGCGACGGACCACCGCCTCGTCGTCGCCGCCGGCCTCGGCCCGCCACTGTTCGGCCAGCGCCCGGGTGCGCGGGTTCAGTCCGGCCGGCAGCGACAGCGCGGCGCGCTGCTCGCGAGGGTCGAGGCGCTCGCCGACGTCGGCGCGCATCGCCGCCGTCGCCTGGTACTGCAGCAGGTTCACCACCGGCAGCGCCGGCCGCGCGGTGAGGTCGCTGCCCAGTTCGGCGCCGAGGGAACTGCCGTCGTCGGTGCCCACCGGCGCGGACATCGGCGTATCCAGCACGGGCAGGTAGCGCCGGTCGGTCGGCTCCAGCGCCACTTCGTAGCGCAGCGTCGGCGTGCGCGGCCGGACCGTCGGCGGCCGGTCGGGGATGCGCACGTCGCCGCGGCTCCAGGTGCGGCCGTCGAAGTCCCACAGCACCTGCACGCGCCAGTACATGTCGTTGCGGCCGGGCTCGTCGCCCAGGAAGCGGACCCGCAGCGCCGGCGTGCCGTCGGCGAACATCTCGACCCACTGGTCGGGCGTCATCCGGTCGCTGAGGCCGCTGCGGCCGGCCGCGTTCTCCGGCATGCCCCACAGCGGGCTGCCCAGCCGCGGGAACAGCCAGAACCCCGCCAGCGCGAGCGGCAGCGACATCCCGATGGCTGCCGCCGCCAGCCCGGCCCGGCGCCGGTCGAAGCCGGGCGCCGCGGCGCCGGGCCGATGTTCGGCCAGCACCGACAGGGCCAGCAGCAGTCCGCCCACCGCCGGCAGCGCCAGCGCCATCGTCAGCGGCCCCTGGTCCTGCAGGAAGGCGGCGAAGGGCGCGAACAGCGAGAACCCGAGCAGGCTGCGCGCGTCGCGGAGTTCGTGGGTCTCGAAGATCTTCAGCGCCAGCATCGCCGCCAGCAGCGCGCAGCCGGTGTCGCGGCCGAGGCTGAAGCCGTGGCTGGCCAGCACGTAGCCGATCACCATCAGGACCATCAGCAGCCGCAGCACCGCCGGCCAGGGGCGCGCGAACGCCATGCCGACCGCCGCCAGCACCGCCAGCCCGAGCGCCAGCTCGACCCGCACCTGCAGCAGCAGCGGCAGCAGGCAGGCCGCCGCGGCCGCCAGGCACCAACGCCTCACCGGACCGGGCATGCGCTCAGCCACGGGGCATCAGCGCCAGGGCGCGCAGGCAGGCGTGGCGGTGTTCGGGACCGGAGGCCGGGCCCAACCGCACCGCGGGCAGGCGCAGGCTGAAGCGCCGGTCCTGGCGTTCGGCCTCCAGCACCCAGCGCGTCAGCCGGCGGATGCGGGCCTCGTGCTCGAGGTGTTCCAGGCCGTACCAGTCGAGCTCGATCTCGCTGCGGGCGGTGGACTCGTATTCGCGCACCAGCAGGCGGTCCATCCGCGCCGAGGTTTTCCACGCCACCTGGCGCAGGGTGTCGCCGGTGCGGTAGTCGCGCAGCTGGTGCGGCTGCTCGCCGTGGCTGCGCGCGCGGGCCGCCTGGCCGTCGCCGCCGAGGTCGGGCAGGGGTACCGGCTGGGCGTCCGGCGTCGGGTAGACCAGCAGGCGGACATCGGGCCGCAGCCAGCACCAGGCGCGCGCCAGCCCGAATGGCCGCACCGTGCACAGCCGGATGCGGTCGAGCACCAGCCAGCCGCGCTGGTGGGTCGGCACCGGCAGCACCACTTCGGTGCGCTCGCCGGGCATCAGGTCGAAGAAGGCTTCCTCGCCCGCGGCGCGCAGCTCGAGCCCGGGGCGCCGACGCTGGCCGGCGGCGTCGAAGGCGAAGCGCAGCGACATCGCCCGCCCGGCGTGCACGGGTTCGGCGTGCAGCGCAATCAGCCGCACGCCGGACAGGGTGAGGTGGGCGTGCACCAGGCTGTTGTGCGCGACCGCCATCACCACGAAGGCCAGCAGCAGCGCCGGGTTGTTGTTGTAGTTCAGGCCGCCGACCAGCATCGCCAGCAGCATCAGCCCCAGGAAGAGGCCGAAGGCCGTGGGCAGGATGTAGACGCGGCGACGATCGAGCAGCACCGGCACCGGCTCGATCGCGCGCGGCCGCACCAGCGGCAGCCGGGCCAGCCGCTCGCTCAGGCGCTCCACCAGGTCCAGCGGGCGCGCCACCGCGGTCAGTCCACCGCCACCGTGCGAAGGATGCTTTCGGCGAGGGCGTCGCGACCCTCGGATTCCGACTCGGGCACCAGCCGGTGCGCCGCGACCTGGGCGAACAGCGCCTGCACGTCCTCGGGCAGCACGTGGCCGCGGCCGTCGAGCAGGGCGTGCGCGCGCGCGCCGCGCAGCAGGCCCAGGCCGGCGCGCGGCGACAGCCCGACCTGCACGCCGGGGTGGCGGCGGCTTTCCTGCAGCAGGGCCTGCACGTAGGCGACCAGCGACGGACTGGCGTGCAGCTGTTCGACGGCGCCGCGCAGCGACAGCAGCTGGTCGCTGCCCAGCAGCGGCAGGCTTTGCGAGATCAGGTCGCGGCGGTCTTCGCCCGACAGCATCTCGCGCTCGGCGTCGGCGTCGGGATAGCCCAGCTTGAGCCGGATCAGGAAGCGGTCCATCTGCGAGTCGGGCAGCGGGAAGGTGCCGGCCAGGTCGACCGGGTTCTGGGTGGCGACCACGAAGAAGGGCTGCGGCAGCACGTGGCAGGTGCCGTCGACCGTGACCTGGTGTTCGGCCATCGCCTCGAGCAGCGCGCTCTGCGTGCGCGGCGGCGCGCGGTTGATCTCGTCGGCCAGCAGCAGCTGGGTGAACACCGGGCCCGGATGGAAGCGGAACTCGCGCGCGGTCTGGTCGAAGATGGACACGCCGATGATGTCGGAGGGCAGCAGGTCGGACGTGAACTGCATGCGCTGGAAATCCAGGCCCAGGGTCGCCGCCATCGCGCGGGCCAGCGTGGTCTTGCCCAGCCCCGGCAGGTCTTCGATCAGCAGGTGGCCGCCGGCGAGCAGGGTGGTGAAGGCCAGCCGGACTTCGCGGGGCTTGCCCAGCACCAGCCGGTTCACCTGGGCGAGCGCGTCGCCCAGGGCCTGGCGCGTGGCGTCGGTTAGGATGTCGGCGGTGATGGGCTGCGCGGTCATGTCGTGCGTCCGGTCCGTGAATGCTTAGGAAGGATAACTCCCCGGATGCTGGCATGGCCCTGAGTTCCCTGCGCGTGAAGTTCATCGCGGCGTGGGCGCTGCTGCTGCTGGCCAAGGCCTGGCTGGCGGTGTCGCTGCCGCCGTTCGGCGATGAGGCTTTCTATGCGCTGGAGTCGCGCCACCTGGCCTGGGCCTACTCCGACCTGCCGGGGCTCACCGCCTGGCTGATCCGTCTCGGCACCGAGGTCGGCGGCATGCAGCCGCTGGCGATGCGCGTGCCTTTCCTGCTGATTGGGGCGGCCTTGCCCTGGCAGGTGGTGGTGATCTCGCGGCGCTGGTTCGGCGAGGCCGCGGGCTGGCAGGCGGGGTGGATCGCGCTGCTGATGCCGCTGGCCGGGATGATGGGGCTGCTGGCGCTGCCGGACGTGCCGATGCTGTTCGCCACCCTGGTCTGTGTCGATGCGTTCGCCCGGATGCTGGTGCGGGCGTCCTGGGGCGCCGCGGCGTGGCTGGCGTTCGGACTGGCGGTGGGGGCGCTGTCGCACTACCGGTTCGCGCTGGTGGTCGCCGCGGGCGGCGTCGGGCTGCTGCTCGACCCGCGTGGCCGCGCGCTGCTGCGCGAGCCCGCGCTCTGGGTGGCGCTGGCGTTCGGGGCCCTGGCCTGGTGGCCGCTGCTGGCCTGGAACCTGGCGCATTCGGGCGCCGGCCTCGGCTTCCAGTTCGTCGAAAGGCATCCGTGGCAGCTGCACGGCCTCGGTGTGTGGTGGCCGCTGGTGCAGGCGGTGCTGCTGACGCCGATGCTGTTCTTCCTGCTGCTGGGTGCCCTCGGGCTCGCGTGGCAGCGGCGGCAGGCCGTGGGTGCGGTGCCCTGGCGCTTCGTGCTGGGCGTGGCCACGGTCGCGGTGCCGGGTTACTTCCTGATGGCGTTCTTCGCCGACATCCAGCGCGTGAGCTTCCACTGGCCACTGCCGGGCTGGCTGCTGCTGGCCTGCGTCGCGCCGCCGGTGCTGGCGCAGTGGCCTCCGCGGGCGCGCTGGTGCTTGTTCGCCACCGCGGGCCTGGGGCTGGCGGCCCTGTTCTCGTCCATGGTGGCGGTGTCGCGGCCCGAGGGCCGCGCGGCGCTGGCGGCGGGCCCGGCCTATCCCGACAATTTCGCCGGGTGGTCCGAGGTGTCGCGCGAAGTGGCGGACGCGCTGGCCGGCATGCCGGCCGGCACGCGGCTGGTGGCCGACAATTTCATGGTGGGCGCCGAATTGGCCTTCGCCCTGGACCGCGATGACGTGCTGGTGCTCGAGCATCCGCTCAACGTGAAGCACGGTCGCGCCGTGCAGCTGGCCCAGTGGGGACTGCTCAGCGCCGGTCGCGCGGACTGGGGCAACGACCCGGTGCTGCTGGTGGTCGAGGACACCGCGCGCCCGCTCAAGCAGCGGCTCGAAGGCTATCGTTCGCTATGCGCGCGCGCCGGCAGCCTGCCGCCGGCGCAGGTGCTCAACGTCGACCACGGGCGCAAGCGCTTCCTGCTGTTCCGGGGGGTGCCCGGCGCCACCGGCTGCGTGCTGCCGTCCCTGGCCTGGATTGATTCGCCGGCGCCCGGTGCCGGGCTCGGGGCGTCGGGCGTGCGGGGCTGGGCGCTGCGACCGGGCGCCGGGCTGGCCCGGATCGACGTGACGCTCGCGGGACGGGTGGTCGCCAGCGCCGCGCCTTCGCAGTCCCGGCCGGACGTGTTGGCGTACTGGGCCCTGGCGGGCGAGGACGACCGGGTGGGCTTCGAGGTGGCGATTCCCGCCGACCGCCTCGCGCCCGGCGAGCATTGGCTGGGGCTGGTGCTGCACGGCCGCGACGGCAGCGTGGAAACCTGGCCGGCGCAGCGGGTCCGGGTCGAGGCTCAGGGCAGCCGGTAGCCGGCGCGACGCAGGGCCTGGGCCACCGCGATCAGCGGCAGGCCGACCAGGGCGGTCGGATCCCGGTTCTCGATGGCTTCGAACAGGCTGATGCCCAGGCCTTCGCACTTGAAGCTGCCGGCGCAGTCGTAGGGCTGCTCGGCGTCGAGGTAGCGCAGGATCGCCGCGTCATCGAGGACCCGGAAGCGGACCCGGGTCAGGTCCAGGCCGTCCAGCGCCGGCGCGTCGTCGCGGACCAGGCAAAACGCCGTGTGGAACTGCACCTCGCGGCCCGACGCGGCCGCCAGCTGGCGGTGGGCGGTGTCGCGGTCGCCGGGCTTGCCCAGCGGCTGGCCGTCGCGGTCCGCGACCTGGTCCGAACCCAGGACCCAGGCGCCCGGATGGCGAGCGGCGACATCGCGGGCCTTGGCTTCGGCCAGGCGGCGGGCCAGGGCGGCCGGGGCCTCGCCGGGGCGCGGGCTTTCGTCGACGTCCGGCCGGTCCACCGTGAATGGCAGGCCCAGCCGCGCCAGCAGCTCGCGCCGGTAGCGCGAGGTGGAGGCCAGCACCAGCGGGGTCATGGCGTGCCGGCGTCCCGGCGCAGGTTCGGCGGCTCGCGGCGGGCGGCTTCGGCGCTGGCCTCGGTGGCCTGGGCCAGCTCGGCGCCCGCGCGCTCAAGCTCCCCCAGCTGGGCCGACAGCCTGGCCCGCGCCCGGTCCAGGGCGGCGCAGGCGGCGTCGAGTTCGGCCTGGCTGGCGGTGGCGCCGTTCTTCTGGATCCAGAGCCGGTGCTGGAGGATGTCGCGCTTGGCGTCCCGGATCGGCAGGGTGCGGTCGAGCGAGGCGTGGGCGACGGCGGCGATGTCGGCGGGCACCCGGCCCACCACGGCCTGCATCGCCTGCATCCGGTCCTGGCTGCGTTCGAGCAGGGCCTGCATCTCGTCGGCCAGGTCCAGCAGGCGCGCGAGGGCGCGATCGCGGCGGCGGCCGCGCAGGATCCACCAGAGCAGGGGCAGGGCCAGGACCAGGGCGGCCAGGCCGGCCAGGACGATGAAGTTGGGCATGAGCGGCTTCCGGACGGCAGCCGGCAGTCTGCACCAGCGCCCGCGAGCCGGGCAAACCCCTGTTTCCGCAAAGGCTTAGGTTTGACATGCCGCGTGACGGGGCCTATCATTTCGCGCTTATGTCCGTGCCCCTGCCTCCCGTGCTCGATGCCTGGCGCATGGTCTCGGCCAAGCGTCGTTTCGAAGGCCGCCTGCCGCTGTCGGGGATGACCCGGCTGCGCGACGGCCTGGTGGATGCCGAAGGCGACTGCCGCTACGAGATGGAATTCGGCCGCGATGCCGTGCTCGACCTGCCTTTCGTCGAGCTGCGCATCGAGGCCGAGCTGCCGCTCCAGTGCCAGCGGACGCTCGAACGTTTCCTGCACCCGGTCTCGGTGTTCCAGCGCCTCGGGCTGCTGACCGACGAGGCCCGGGAGGCGTCGCTGCCGGAAGACATGGAGCCGTTCCTGCTCGATGTCGG
The DNA here is from genome assembly GCF_035721105.1 of Arenimonas sp. GTDB lineage: Bacteria > Pseudomonadota > Gammaproteobacteria > Xanthomonadales > Xanthomonadaceae > Arenimonas. The sequence goes on from NZ_DASTNG010000050.1 coordinate 9,773, forward strand.
CGGCGAGATGCATCCGGCCGAGCTGGTCGAGGACGAACTGATCCTCGCCATCCCGGTGGTACCCATAGATCCGCGCTCGACGGAGGTCACGGCCGAATGGCCCGCCGACGTCGAGGTAGAAGAAAAACCGAACCCTTTCGCCGCGCTCGCCGCGTTGAAGGCACACAAGAAGTAGTTGGAGATAGACCATGGCCGTCCAGAAGTCCCGCGTCACCCCGTCCCGCCGCGGCCAGCGCCGCTCGCACGACGCCCTCACCGCGAAGCAGCTGTCCACCGACCCGACCTCGGGCGAGACCCACATCCGCCACCACGTGACCAAGGACGGCTACTACCGTGGCAAGAAGGTCATCGAGGTGAAGTCGTCGGTGGTGGCCGAAGACTGATCCCGGCGCCTGCCTCCGGGCGGGCCGACCGACCCTGTTCGCCCCCGGGTCCACCCGATGGCGGCGATCGGACGTATGCTGAACGCGGCGGGCCTGGTCCCGCCGCGTGCTTTTGTGCCCGACCAGGCCTGAGGGGATGAGGATGGCTGTTTACTCGCGTATCGCCGGTACCGGCAGTGGCCTGCCGGAGAAGATCCTGACCAACAAGGACCTCGAGCAGTTCGTCGAGACCAGCGACGAGTGGATCGCCAGCCGCACCGGCATCCGCCAGCGCCACGTGGCCGCCGAGGGCGAGACCACCTGCGACCTGGCCGAGCGCGCCGCCCTGGCCGCGATGCAGGCCGCCGGCGTCACCGCCGCCGACCTGGACATGATCGTCGTCGGCACCACCACCCCCGACCTGATCTTCCCGTCCACCGCCTGCCTGCTGCAGCACCGGCTGGGCGCCAACGGCTGCGCCGCGTTCGACGTCAACGCCGCCTGCTCGGGCTTCATCTACGCCCTCAGCGTCGCCGACAACTTCATCCGCGCCGGCAATGCCCGGACCGTGCTGGTGGTCGGTGCCGAAACCCTGACGCGCATGCTCGACTGGTCCGACCGCAACACCTGCGTGTTGTTCGGCGATGGTGCCGGCGCCGTCGTGCTCAAGGCCGACGCCGAAGCCGGCGTGCTGTCGACCCACCTGCATGCCGATGGCGGCAAGAATGAGCTGCTGTACAACCCGGTCGGCGTGTCGGTGGGCTTCAAGCCCGACGAGAAGAACGCCGGCGTGCGCGTGCTGATGACCGGCAACGAGGTCTTCAAGCATGCGGTGAAGGCGCTCGATTCGGTCGTCGATGAAACCCTGGCCGCCAACGGCCTGCAGAAGTCCGACCTGGACTGGCTGATCCCGCACCAGGCCAACCTGCGCATCATCGAAGCCACCGCCAAGCGGCTGGACATGCCGATGGACCGCGTCATCGTGACCGTGCACAAGCACGGCAACACCTCCGCCGGTTCGGTGCCGCTGGCGCTGGACGAGGCGGTGCGTTCGGGCAAGATCCAGCGCGGCCAGCTGATGCTGCTCGAGGCCTTCGGCGGTGGTTTCACCTGGGGCTCGGCCCTGATCCGCTACTGAGCCGACCCCACGGCGACGCCGCGGCGTCCGCGCGTGGCGGGCGCCGGACCCTACGCTTCGGTACAGACGCCCGGCCACCCGGCTCGCTTATCATGGCGCGCTGACGACCACCGGACTTCCTTGCATGAGCCACACGCTTGCTTTCGTTTTCCCCGGCCAGGGCTCGCAGTCGCTCGGCATGCTGGCCGATCTCGCGGCGGCGCATCCGGGGGTGCGTGCGGCCTTCGACGAGGCGTCCTCGGGCGCGGGCATCGACCTGTGGGCGCTGTCGCAGCAGGGGCCGGAAGAACAGCTCAACCAGACCGAATTCACCCAGCCGGCGCTGCTGGCCGCAGGCGTCGCCACCTGGCGCGCGTGGGAAGCCGCGGGTGGCCCGCGCCCGTCGCTGCTTGCCGGGCACAGTCTGGGTGAGTACGCGGCCCTGGTGGCCGCCGGTGCGATCACGCTGGCCGACGGCGCGCGCCTGGTGCGCGAGCGCGGCCGGCTGATGCAGCAGGCGGTGCCCGCCGGCACCGGCGCGATGGCGGCGGTGCTGGGCGCCGAGGATGCGCAGGTCGCCGAGGCCTGCCGCGACGCCAGCGGCGACGAGGTGGTGGTGCCGGCCAACTACAACTCGCCCGGCCAGATCGTGATCGGTGGCCATGCCGCCGCGGTCGATCGCGCCATGGCCGCGCTGTCGGCGCAGGGCGTGCGCAAGATGGTCAAGCTGGCGGTGTCGGTGCCTTCGCACACGCCGCTGATGCGCGAAGCCGCCAACCGCCTGGCCGAAGTGATGGCCGGCATGGAATGGCGCGAGCCCTCGCTGCCGGTGGTGCAGAACGTCGACGGCGAGGTGCACGCCGGCGTGCACGCCATCCGCGATGCGCTGGTCCGCCAGCTCTACCTGCCGGTGCGCTGGACCGACTGCGTGCAGGCCCTCGCGGGCCGCGGCGCCACCCGCGTCGCCGAATGCGGCCCCGGCAAGGTCCTCGCCGGCCTCGCCAAGCGCATCGACAAGTCCCTCGACGCCCGCGCCCTCGGCACGCCTGCCGACTTCGATGGCGCGTTGGCGGATTGGAAAAGCTGATGTTTGCCACGGATGAACACCGATAAACACGGATAAGAGCTTTTTGACGCGGATTTGCGCGGATGAGCGCGGATAGATCAAAAGCGTTTTGATGGGTTCGCGGCGATCAACTGTAAGCCTTGCTCTATCCGCTTTTATCCGCGTTGATCCGCGTCAGAATTGCTTTTGCCCTATCCGTGTCCATCCGTGTCCATCCGTGGCAAGAACCGCTCTAAACGGAGTAACCAAAGATGTCCGAAGTACTGAAAGGTGAAGTGGCGCTGGTGACCGGCGCGAGCCGCGGGATCGGGGCGGCGATTGCCGCCGAGCTGGCCGCGCTGGGCGCGACGGTGATCGGCACCGCGACCACCGACGCCGGGGCCGCCGCCATCGGCGAGCGGCTGGCCGGGCAGGGCGGGGCGGGGCGCAAGCTCGACGTCGCCAGCGGCGCGGACGTCGAAGCGGTGCTCGAAGAGATCGGCAAGACCTTCGGCCCCGTCTCGATCCTGGTCAACAACGCCGGCATCACACGCGACAACCTGCTGATGCGCATGAAGGAAGAGGACTGGCAGGCCATCCTCGACACCAACCTCAGCTCGGTGTTCCGCACCTCGAAGGCGGTGATGCGCGGCATGATGAAGGCGCGCAAGGGCCGCATCATCAACATCGCCTCGGTGATCGGCGTCACCGGCAACGCCGGCCAGGCCAACTACGCGGCGGCCAAGGCCGGCATCATCGCCTTCAGCAAGTCGCTGGCGAAGGAGATCGGCAGCCGCGGCGTCACCGTCAACGTCGTCGCCCCGGGCTTCATCCAGACCGACATGACCAAGGACCTGCCGGAAGCCTCGCGCGAGGCCCTGGTCGGCCAGATCGCCCTGGGCCGCCTGGGCGAGCCCGAGGACATCGCCCGGGCCGTGGCCTTCCTGGCCGGCCCGGCGGCCGCCTACATCACCGGCGAGACCCTGCACGTCAACGGCGGCATGTACATGCCCTAACCCCTTGTCGTGGCTGGATTTGCGCTAGAATCCCGCCACCCGATCCAGGCCGCGGCGCGACCGGCGCCCGCCGCGGCTTCCTTTTCATTACAATGCGCCCGAAAACATCCCTCCGGGAGGAGAACGATCCATGAGCAGCATCGAAGAACGCGTCAAGAAAATCGTCATCGAACAGTTGGGCGTGAAGGAAGAGGAAGTGACCATCAACGCTTCGTTCGTGGATGACCTCGGCGCCGACTCGCTGGACACCGTCGAGCTGGTCATGGCCCTCGAGGAAGAGTTCGAGTGCGAGATCCCGGACGAAGAGGCCGAGAAGATCACCTCGGTCCAGCAGGCCATCGATTACATCAAGGCGCACGTCAAGGCCTGAGTGCCTTAGCGGTCTCCACGCCAGGGCCGCGCTTGCGCGGCCCTGCGCGTTTTCGGCAACCGGCCCCAGCGCAGGCACGTGCGCCGGCGCATGCGTGGCACCGCCACGCACCCTGAATCCATGCGGAGTTTCGCCATGAGTCATCGTCGCGTCGTCGTCACCGGAATGGGCATCGTCTCGCCCATCGGCAACACCCTGGCCTCGGCCTGGGACAGCATCCAGGCCGGCCGCAGCGGCATCGGCCCGATCACGCATTTCGATGCGTCGGCCTACGCCACCCGCATCGCCGGCGAAGTGCGCGACTTCGACGCCAAGTCCTTCCTGCCGCCGAAGGACGTCAAGAAGATGGACACCTTCATCCACTACGGCCTCGCCGCCTGCTTCCAGGCCATGGACGACGCCGGGCTGGAAGTGACCGACGCCAACGCCGAGCGCATCGGCGCCATCATCGGCGCCGGCATCGGTGGCGTGCGCGGCATCGAGGAAACCGCGATCACCCTGCACGAGGGCGGTCCGCGCAAGGTCTCGCCGTTCTACGTGCCCAGCACCATCATCAACATGCTGCCGGGCCAGCTGACGATCATGAAGGGCATCAAGGGCCCGAACTTCTCGGCGGTCTCGGCCTGCGCCACCTCCAACCATTCCATTGGCATCGCCATGCGCATGATCCAGTACGGCGACGCCGACATCATGGTCGCCGGCGGCGCCGAACACGGCTGCACGCCCACCTCGGTCGGCGGCTTCTGCTCGATGAAGGCGATGTCGACCCGCAACGACGACCCCACCCGCGCCTCGCGGCCCTGGGACAAGGAGCGCGACGGCTTCGTGCTCGGCGACGGCGCCGGCATCCTGATCCTCGAGGAATACGAGCACGCCAAGGCCCGCGGCGCCCGCATCTACTGCGAGCTGGCCGGCTTCGGCGCCAGCTCCGACGCTTACCACATGACCGCGCCCAGCGAGAACGGCGACGGCGCGGCGCGCTGCATGCGCGCGGCGTTGAAGGATGCCGGCATCAACGCCGACCAGGTCGGCTATCTCAACGCGCACGGCACCTCCACCCCGCTGGGCGACCTGGGCGAGACGATGGCGATCAAGTCCGCCTTCGGCGACCACGCCCGCGACATGATGGTCAGCTCCACCAAGTCGATGACCGGCCACCTGCTGGGCGCGGCCGGCGGCGTCGAGGCGGTGTTCTCGGTGATGGCGCTGCACACCGGCGTGATCCCGCCCACCATCAACCTCGACACGCCGGGCGAAGGCTGCGACCTGGACTACGTGCCGAACGAGGCGCGCCGGAAGCAGGTGGACGTGGCGGTCTCGAACGGCTTCGGCTTCGGCGGCACCAACGGCACCCTGGTCTTCCGCCGGCTCTGAGCCCGCGACGGGCGGTCCCGCGATGCTGATCCGCGCGCTGCCGCCCGGCACCGACCTGCTGCGCCTGCAGTCGGCCGACCCGGCGCGTTTCCCCCTGCTGCTTGAAAGCGTGGCCGGCGGCAATGCGCTGTCGCGCTGGGACCTGCTGCTGGCCACGGATGGCGATGGCCTGCGGCTCGACGCCGATGGCCAGACCCGGCGCCTGGACGGGCGCACCGTGGACGCCCGCGACTTCCTGGCCGCGCTGGACGACGACTGGCGCGCGCAGGCGACGCCGGGTTCGGCGGACGCCCGCGCCGAGGCTGGCGCCGACGCGCACGCCGACGGCAGCGGCAGCGCCAACGCCGACCCGACCGCCGACGCGCTGCCGTTCCGCGGCGGCTGGGCGCTCTTCCTCGCGTATGAACTCGCCGCCCAGGTCGAGCCCCGGCTGGTGCTGCCGGCGGCGCCGGGCCCGCTGCCGGTGGCGCTGGCGCTGCGCTGCCCGGCGGCGGTGCTGCGCGATCGCAGCAGCGGCCGCTGCGTGGCCGTGGCCGAGCCGGGCGCCGAAGCGCTGCTGGACCTGCCGGCGCCCGGCCCGCGGCCGGATCCCGGCGCCTTCGCGCCGCCCGCGCTCAGCGAGGACGCACCGGGGCGCTTCCTCGACGGGGTCGCCCGCATCCACGACTACCTGCGCGCCGGCGACGTGTTCCAGGTGAACCTGTCGCGCGCCTGGCGCGCCGCGTTCGAGCAGGCCCCGGACCCGGCCGACGTGTACGCCCGCCTGCGCGAAGCCAACCCGGCGCCGTTCGCCGGCCTGCTGCGGGTGGGCGATGCGGCGCTGCTGAGCTCTTCGCCCGAGCGCCTGGTGTCGGTGCGCGGCCGCCGCGCCGAGACCCGCCCGATCGCCGGCACCCGTCCGCGCTTCCCCGGCGACGACGAGGCCGCGCGCATCCGCGACCTGGTCGGCAATCCCAAGGAGCGCGCCGAGCACGTGATGCTGATCGACCTCGAGCGCAACGACCTCGGCCGCGTCTGCCGCCCCGGCACCGTGCGCGTGGACGAGCTGATGACGGTGGAAAGCTACGCCCACGTCCACCACATCGTGTCCAACGTCGGCGGCGAACTGTGCGAGGGCGTGACGCCGGGCGAGGTGATCCGCGCCGTGTTCCCGGGCGGCACCATCACCGGGGCGCCGAAGGTGCGCTGCATGGAGATCATCGCCGGCCTCGAGGGCGAGGGCCGCGGCCCCTACACCGGCGCCCTGGGCTACCTGGGCCGCGACGGCGACCTGGACCTCAACATCCTGATCCGCAGCGCCTGGCTGCACGGACGCGAGCTGCAGTTCCGCACCGGCGCCGGCATCGTGGTCGACTCCGACGCCGGGCGCGAAATCGACGAAACCCGGGCCAAGGCCCGCGGCCTGCTGCGCGCCCTGGGAGCCGCGGGATGAGCGCGTCCGGCGCCCGCATCTATCGCGGCCGCGCGCGCGTCGACGCGCTCGATCCGGCCGACCGCGGCCTGGCCTATGGCGACGGCCTGTTCAGCACGCTGCGCGTGCACGCCGGCCAGCCGGTCTGGTGGGACGCGCACTGGGCGCGGCTGGCGCGCGACGCCGCGCGGCTGGGCCTGGCGGTGCCCGACGCCGACTGGCTGCGCGGCGAAGTGGACGCGCTGCTGGCGGCGCAGGACGGCCCGGCCGTGCTCAAGCTGGTGCTGACCCGCGGCGCCGGCGGACGCGGCTATCGCTTCGATGCCGACGCCGCGCCGACCTTGGTGCTGTCGCGGCATCCGCTGCCGCCCGCGGCCCGCGCGCCGCTGTCGCTGCGTTGGTGCCGGCTGCGGATGGCGCGGCAGCCGGCGCTGGCCGGCATCAAGCATCTCAACCGGCTCGAGCAGGTGCTGGCGCGCGCCGAGTGGGACGACCCGGCGATCGACGAAGGGCTGCTGCTGGACACGGACGGCCGCGTCGCCTGCGCCACCAGCGCCAACGTCTTCGCGCGGATCGAGGGGCGCTGGCTGACGCCGCGGGTCGATGCCTGCGGCGTGGCAGGGGTCGCGCGGGCCTGGGTGCTCGCGCATGCGCCCGACGCCGCCGAGGCGACGCTGGCGCCGGCGGCGCTGGAAGCCGCCGACGCACTTTTCCTGTGCAATGCCGTGCGGGGTATCCTGCCGGTCGGCCGCCTGGGGGATCGCACCTGGGCGCCGCACCCGGCGCTGGCGGAGCTGCAGCGCCACCTGGGCCGGGCTGAACCGGCATTCCTCGGGAGCTAGATCGTTGGCGAAGAAGCAGTCCTCGCATCGCGTCCTCAAGGCGACCTTCGCCCTGCTGCTGCTGGCCGGCGTCGCCGTCGGCGGCTGGCTGTGGCAGCAGTACAAGGGCTTCGCCGACACGCCCATCGCGCTCAGCGACGCCGAGCGCATCCTGGTGGTCGAGCGCGGCGACGGTTTCCAGGACATCCTGGGCAAGCTGCGCGCGCTCGGCGTCGACGAGGGCCACGACCTGCAGTGGAAGGCGCTGGCGCACGAAATGCAGGTGATTTCCCGGCTGCAGGTCGGCGACTACAGCATCCGCCACGGCATCACCCCGCGCGAACTGCTCAAGCGGCTCGAAAGCGGCAAGGTGATCCAGCACCGCTTCACCCTGGTCGAGGGCTGGAACTTCCGCGAGCTGCGCGCGGCCCTGGCCCGCGACGAAACCCTGGTGCAGCAGCTGCCGGCGCTGGACGACGCCGCGGTGATGGCCGCGTTGGGCCGCGCCGGCCAGCATCCCGAGGGCCGCTTCCTGCCCGAGACCTACCACTACACCCGCGGCGCCAGCGACCTGGACCTGCTGCGCCGCGCCGCGCTGGCGATGGACAAGGCCGTCGCCGACGCCTGGGCCGCGCGTGCGCCCGACCTGCCGATCGAAACCCCGGAGCAGCTGCTGATCCTGGCTTCGATCATCGAGAAGGAAACCGGCAAGGCCGCCGAGCGCCCCGAGATCGCCGGCGTGTTCAGCCGCCGCCTGAAGCTGGGCATGCGCCTGCAGACCGACCCCACCGTCATCTACGGCATGGGCAGCGCCTACGCCGGCAACATCCGCCGCAGCGACCTGACCACCGACACGCCCTACAACACCTACACCCGCGCCGGCCTGCCGCCGACCCCGATCGCGCTGGCCGGCCGCGAGGCGCTGATGGCCGCGGCCAATCCGGCCGACGGCAAGACGCTCTACTTCGTCGCCCGCGGCGACGGCAGCCACGTGTTCTCGGCGACCCTGGCCGAGCACAACCGCGCCGTCGCCTGCTACCAGCTCAAGCGCTGCCGATGAACGCGCGCGGACGCTTCATCAGCATCGAAGGCGGCGAGGGCGCGGGCAAGTCCACCGTCATCAACGCCCTGCGCGAGGCCCTGGCCGCGACCGGCCGCGAGGTCGTGCTGACCCGCGAGCCCGGCGGCACGCCGGAAGGCGAGGCGATCCGCGCGCTGCTGCTCGATCCCGCCAACCACCTGGTCGCCGAGGCCGAGCTGCTGCTGATGTTCGCGGCGCGCGCGCAGCTGGTGCGCCAGGTCATCGCGCCGGCGCTGGCGCGCGGCGCGGTGGTCGTGGCCGACCGCTTCACCGACGCCAGCTTCGCCTACCAGGGCGGCGGCCGCGGGCTGGACATGGGCGTCATCGCCGAGCTCGAGCGCTGGGCCGCCGGCCTCAAGCCCGACCTGACCCTGCTGCTGGACGTGGGCGTGGCCCAAGGCCTGGCCCGCGCCCGCGCCCGCGGCGGCGATCCCGACCGGATCGAGCGCGAGCGCGAGGACTTCTTCGAGCGCGTGCGCGCCACCTACCTGGCCCGTGCGGCGGCGGAGCCGGCGCGCTTCCGCGTGGTCGACGCCGGCCAGCCAGTGCAGGTCGTGCGCGAGGCCGTGCAGGCGCTGCTGGCCGGGTGGCTGGAGCCGTCGCGGTGAGTACCCTGGCGCCCTGGCAGCAGCGGGTGCTGGATGGCGCGCTGGCCTCGCTGGCCGATGCGCGGCTGGGGCATGCGCTGCTGTTCGCGGGCCCGGCCCGGATGGGCAAGGAAGCGGTGGCGCGGCACCTGGCCGCCCGGCTGCTGTGCAGCACGCCCGGCGCCGACGGCCTGGCCTGCGGCGCCTGCCGTGGCTGCCAACTGTTGGCCGCGGGCACCCACCCGGACTTCCGGTTCGTCAGCTTCATCCCCAACGACAAGGGCGACAAGCTGCGCAGCGAGATCATCGTCGACCAGATGCGCGACCTGGGCCACTGGTTCTCGCTGACGCCGCAAATGGGCGGCGCCCAGGTGGCCCTGGTCTCGCCGGCGCATGCGCTCAACACCAATGCCGCCAACGCGCTGCTCAAGACGCTGGAGGAACCCTCGCAGGCGCGTTACCTGCTGCTGGTCAGCGACCACCCGGGCCGGCTGCCGGCGACCATCCGCAGCCGCTGCCAGCGCCTGGACTTCCGGCCGCCCGCGCGCGCCGAGGGCGAAGCCTGGCTGCGGTCGCAGGGCCACGAGGGCACGCGCCTGTCCGCCGCCCTCGACGCCGCCCGCGGCCATCCCGGCCTCGCCGCCGACTGGCTGGCGGAAGGCGGCCTGGCGCTGCGCAGCGAAGTGCAGTCCGATCTCAACGCGCTGGCCGATGGCCGGCAGGCGCCGGTGCCGCTGGCCCAGCGCTGGCTGGCGGACGGGCAGGGCGAACTGCGGCTGCGCTTCGCGGCCGAGCTGGTGCTCGACGGCATGGCCCGCCAGCTGGGCGCCACGGCGGCGCCCGGCTTGACCCTGCCGCCGGAAATCCAGAAGCTGGCGCCGTGGTTCGACGCCATCAACCGCGCCCGCGACCAGCTCGCGGTGCCGGTGCTGCGACACGACCTGGCGCTGGCCGGTCTGCTGCTGGAATGGCGTAGCATGTTCAAGGACACCGCAAGGCAGGGAGCAAGGCGATGATGGGTGGCGCAGGCGCAAGACAGGGCATCCTTTCCCTGGCGATCAAGGACAAGGCGGCGCTGTACAACGCCTACATGCCCTTCGTGAAGGGCGGCGGCATCTTCGTGCCGACCACCAAGCGCTACGCGCTGGGCGACGAGGTCTTCATCCTGCTGTCGCTGATGGAAGAAAAGGACCGCCTGCCCGTGGCCGGCAAGGTCGTCTGGATCACGCCCGCCGGTGCGCAGGGCAACCGCGGCGCCGGCATCGGCGTGCAGTTCGCCGAGACCGCCGAGGCCGATGCGGTGAAGGGCAAGATCGAGACCTTCCTGGCCGGTACGCTCGAGGCCGACAAGCCGACCCACACGATGTAGGCCCGGCCCGGCGCTGGTTCCCGGAAGCCCCGCTCCGGCGGGGCTTCCGCGTTCCTGGCCTCAGCCCATCCGGCCGCTGAGCCACAGGCCCAGTACCAGGCCCCCGGTTCCCAGCAGCAGGCCCGCGGCGGCCCCGACCCGGCCCCAGGCGCGGGCCCGGCGCTGGCGCTCGGCCGCCGTCGGATCCGTGGCGCGCTCGTGGGCCAGCCGTCGGGCCACGATCCGCGGGAACCACACGCCGCAGGCCAGCACCATGCCGAGGGCGAACGCGACCGTCACCGCCAGGTGCGGAATCCAGCCGGGCAGTCGCGCCACCCACACGATGGCGACCGAGAACGCCACCACCAGCGCGCTGGTGGTCAGCGCGTAAGCGACCACGCCGCGCCGCTCGCGCGCATCGTGGGGATCGCGCAGCAGCTTTCCCACGCCAAACCAGACGCCCCACAGGCCGCCGACGACGCCGGCGAAGGCCCCGGCGAGCGCCCCCGTGCCGATCTTGGCGAGGCCGCTGGCGGCGCCCAGCGCGCCGGCACCCAAGGCCGTCGCCGCCGCGGCGGGCGGGGCGCCCACGATCAGCAACGCGGCCACCGCCGCGGTGAAGCCCGCCCCCGGGGCCGTGGCACGCGCGAACGCGCCCAATCGCGCCAGCAGCTCCGCACGCACCTTCTCGCGGGCGCGCGAGAGGCGCTTGCGCACCGCCGCGTCCTGCAGGCCCAGCAGGCTGGCGACCTGGCGCGAGCTTTGGCCCTCGCGGTAGTAAAGCAGCAGGACCTCGCGCGATTCCTCGGGCAGGGCGTCGATGACGCTGGCGGCCACCGCCCGGGCCTGGTCATCGTCGAGCCGCTCGTCGGGGCCGGGTTGAGGGTCGGCGAGGTTGGCGATCAGGGCGTCGATGTCCGCGGCGGGATTCGCACGCAGGCCATGGGCCCGCAGGTGGTCGCGGGCGAGGTTGCGGGTGATCTGGCGCAGCCACGGCAGGAAGCTGGCGCGGTTGTTGAGCTTGCGCAGGTTCTGCCACGCCGAGAGGAAGGCTTCCTGGGCGATGTCCTCGCTGGCCGGCACGTCGCGGACGATCGCCAGGGCGATCGAGGTCACGGTGGACTGGCAGCCGGCGACGATGCGGCCGTAGGCGTCGCGGTCGCCGCGGGCGGCGGCCGGCAGGTGGGTGTCGATCAGGGAATCGAGGATGTCGGTGCTCATGGCGCGCTCCTGGGGGTTCAGGCCAGGGACGTGCCGGCGCGGCGGATGTGACCGCCGCGCCGTCTTGGCTCAGTTGCAGTTCTTGCGGGCCGCCAGGATCGCGGTGCTGCGCGACTCGTTCCAGGTGCCGGTGAGCGGCGGCGCGAAGGTGGCGGTGACGCCGATCTGGCTCAGGCCGCGGCCGCCGTCATTGACGACGCCGAACGAACGCGTGAGCTGGCCCACTTCGACCGGGATCACCGGCATGTGGCCGCAGGTCGGGCAGAAGCCGGTGAGCTGGCCGATCGGCAGGGTCGCGCCCGGCACGGTCCAGCCCTTGTCGCCGATCAGCCAGCGCGCGATGCCCTGGCCGTCGTACATGTACGACACGTAGATCTCCTGGTCGGCCTCGAACTGCGCGCTGTAGCCAAAGCCGGGCAGGCTGGGCGAGTACCAGTGGCCGGTGGCATCCAGCGGCTGGCCGTCCAGCAGCGGACAGCCGGTGGCGCCGCCCAGGCGGACCATGGGCTCGCTGCCGGCCTCGCCGTCGAGGTTGTACGAAAACTCCATCTCGGTGGCGGACACCGGCGTCACCACCAGGTCGCCGACCTGGGTCTCGGCGCCGACGCTGCCGTTCCAGCCGATGCGGTAGATGGGCGCGTTCCACACGCCGCTGGGGCCGGGCGCGGCGGCCTGGCTGTAGTACCAGGTCGGCGTGCCGTCATCGAGGTAGGTGTACCAGACCGAGATCCACTGGTCGCCGGCGAAGTCCAGGAACAGGCCGTGGCCCGAGCGCTGCGGATTGAAGTACTGGCCGCTCTGGAACGCCGGGGCCTGCGCCTGGCTTTCGATGCGCGCGGTGACGGTGGCCTCGGCGTAGTTGATGGTCGTGCTGCTCGGACGGCCCAGCCCGATCATCCAGCGCTCGGCGCCGACCACGCCGGCGTTGCGGGTGATGACGATTTCCTTGGTGGTCGCGGTGCCGGTGTCCGAGACCACCGCGAAGCCGCGGTCGACGCCCGCGCCGATCAGGGCCGACGTGGGGACGTCGCGGATCGAGGCCGGGCTGGCGTAGACATCGACGTCGACCGTGGACACGACCCGGATGCGCGCGGTGTTGGCATGCGGCGGCAGCACGAACTGCAGGCGGGTTTCGTTGAAGTCGCGGTTGGACAGGTAGCGCGGCACCGCGATCGTGACCGGGCGGTTGTCGCCGAGCGTGACCGGCGAGGGCATGAACTCGCGGCGCAGCAGCTGGAGGTTGCGCGTGGCGACCACGACGCCCGGCGCCGACTCCACCACCACCTGCACGGCGGTCGGCGTGGTCACGGCGGCCGGCAGGCGGTCCCAGCCCAGGCGCGCGCGCACGGTGGCGCCGGGGGCCGCGCGGGTCGGGCCGGTCACGGTGAAGCTGCCGCCGCCGGCGTACACCACGCGGTAGCGGGCATTGGTGAGCGCCGGCAGCCCGGTGAAGTTGACGTCGAGGTAGCCGCGGGTGCCGGTGATCTGGCGGGTGTCGCTTTCCGCCGGCTCGAACCAGGTGGCGACCACCGGCATCGTCTCGTTGAGGCTGCGCGCCGCGTCGGCATCATTGGCGCCGCAGGGCAGGTTGGAGCAGTCGGCCCGGGTCACCAGCGGCGAGGAGTAGGTGTTGGCGGTGCGCTGGCGGCCCTCGCCGTAGGCCATCACGGTGTGGAAGCCGTCGTCGCCGGCGGGCGTGAAGCGGTAGCCGTGCGAGTAGAAATCGGTGCCCGAGCGCGCGCCGCCGGTGGTGGTGATGTCGTGGGTCTGGCCCAGGTTGTGGCCGATCTCGTGGGCAATGGTACTGGGCAGGCAGAAGAAGCCGCCGTCGGTGCCGTGGTTGGCGTTGAAGTAGCCGAAGTCGACCGCGAACGCGATGTTGCCGCCGCTGCCGCCGCCGACGTAGCCGACGCCGCAGCTGCCGGACTCTTCGTTGAGGAAGCGGCGCACCAGGCCGACCAGGTCGGCGCCGTGGCGATGGCGCAGGGTGTTGAGCTGCAGGGCGATCGAATGGGCCGCCGAGCCCCGGAACACCCGCATCCGGTCCAGCGTCTCGCTGTTGGACCCGGTGTCGGGATAGTCGATGCGCGGCGTGGCCACCAGCCGGAAGCTGCCGGCGACGCCGCCGTTGACCAGGGCCTGGTTGCCCAGGTCGATGCGGTTCTGCAGCAGGACGCGGGTGGCGAGGTCGCTGCCCACGTAGGTGGCCAGGCCCGGCGTGTAGGCCAGCAGGATGTCGACCTCGCCCGGGGTGGCCTGCAGGCCCGAGCGCGGGCGCGCCGCGTACTCCTTCTGCGCCGCGACCAGGTCGGCCGGATCCGGCAGCACCTCGTCGGCGACCTGCAGGTGCGAGCGCTGGCCGATGTCCACGGCCAGGTCTTCCATCACCCGCGGCTTGCCGCCGACGGTCTCGAACTGCAGCAGGCTGCCGTCCGCGCGCGGCGCCTGGCCGAACACGGCACCGCCGCCGAAGGTGAACACCGCCTCGCGGCCGGGGTCGTCGCCCTGGCGCCGGCCGATCCAGGTGGAGATGCCGTTCTCGTGGCTGACGTGCGAGACGTACTCGTACACCAGCTCGCCGCCGTCGGGATCGGGCACCACCACGCGGCCGCCGGGCAGCGAGGCGGTGTCGAGCGCGTCGGCGTCGATGGCCAGCGGACGGAAGCGCAGCAGGCCGTCGTGTTCGACCTGCTCGCCGAGCTTGAACAGGCGTGCGCCGCCCTTGCCGTCGGCGGCGTGCGGCGGGGAGACCGGCGCGAGCGCGAGCGCGATCGCCAGGGACAGGCAGGGCAGGAGGACGGGGCGCATTGCGTGGAACTCCGTGGAACCGGGGAATGGCCCGATGTTCGCACGGTGCCGCTCGCCCCTCAAGGCGCCGCGACTACTTCGCCTTCACGCGAAAAGCGCGCGCAGGGCCAGTCCGCCGCCCAGCATCACGACGATGAACAACAGCGCCATCCGGACGCGCGACATCCGCGCCGCCGTGCCCTGCGCGGCCGGGTCGCGGAAGGTCAGCTGCTCGGGCAGGTAGCTGGCGTCGCGGGTGGACTCGAGCAGGCCGGCGTCGTGCAGGATCTCGCGCGCCCGCTTGAAGTCGTCCGGCTTGAGCACCCAGAGCGCCGGCTGCTGGCTGACGTCGTGGTCCTTGGCGCTGTAGCTGAACTCGCGGCGGCTGACGCCCTTCCAGCTGCGGCCCTGGGAGATCTTGGTGTCGATGCCGACGTCGTTGAGCATCTTCCCGACGCGTTCGACGTTCTCGAGGCGGACCGACGTGAATACCTGGCGCATCAGCGAACCTCCGGGGTTTCGGGCAGCACGCGGATCAGGCCTTCCTGCGCGGTGGACGCCACCAGCCGGCCGTCGCGCGTGTAGATCTGGCCGCGCGAGAGGCCACGGGCGCCCTGGGCGCTCGGGCTGTCGATGGAATAGAGCAGCCAGTCGTCGGCGCGGAACGGACGGTGGAACCACATCGCATGGTCGAGCGAGGCCATCTGCACGTTCGGCTGGTAGTAGCTGATGCCGTGCGGGAAGGTGGCCGTGCCCAGCAGGTGGAAGTCGGAGGCGTAGGCCAGCAGCGCCTGGTGCAGCACCGGCGAATCGCCGACCTCGCCGTTGAGCTTGAACCAGACCTGCTGGAACGGCGGCCGCTTGGGCGGCCGCAGTTCGTCGCGCGGGTAGACCGGGCGGATCTCGAACGGGCCCATGCGCGACAGCCAGCGCTGCGCCTTGGGCGGCAGCTGGGCCAGCTGCTCGGGCGAGGGCGCCGCGACCGGCTCGATGTCCTCGGGGCGCGGCACTTCCGGCATCGACAGCTGGTGCTCGTTGCCCGGCTCGGGCTCCTGGAACGAGGACGCGAACACGAAGATCGGCTTGCCGTGCTGGATCGCGGTGACGCGCCGCACCGAGAAGCTGTTGCCGTCGCGCGAGCGGTCGACGTCGTAGACGATCGGGTGCTCGACGTCGCCGGCGCGCAGGAAGTAGGCGTGGATCGAGTGGACGTGGCGATTGCCGTCCAGGGTCTGCTGCGCGGCCGACAGCGCCTGGCCCAGCACCTGGCCGCCGAAGACGTACTTGGTGCCGATGTCGCGGCTCTGGCCACGGAACAGGTTGTCCTCGAGGCGCTCGAGGCGGAGCAGGTCGACCAGCTCGGCGGCGACGGATGAGGTCATGGGGACTCCGGGGTTCGGCCGGCGATTATAGCCGCCGCGGGCGGCCCGCCCGCGGGATCAGGGCCGGATCCGCGCCAGCGGCACCGCGTCGAGCACCCGCGACCACGGGAAACGCGGCCCGGGGTCGCGCTTGCGGAACACCAGCGCCTCGAGGTTGTCGCTCGAGACCACCCGGGTCTGGTCCAGGTCCTCGTGCCCGGCGATGAACTCGAGCGCGGGCAGGCTGGCCACCAGGTGCCGCAGCAGCGCCACCACGGCCTCGACCTGGGCGTCGGTGTAGGGCTCGTCCATCGCCTGCCGGCGCGAGTCCAGCCAGTCCGGGTAGCGGCCGGCGTTCACCAGTTCGATCCCGATCGAGCGCTCGTTGTAGCCGCGCGTGTGGTGGGCGATGCGCTCGGGCGGCACGAAGCCGTGCAGGCTGCCGTCGCGGTCGATGTAGTAGTGGCCGCTGTTGCCGGTGCCGGTGTCGTAGAGCACGCGCTCGCCGTATTCGCGGGCCCGGGCCAGGTCGGGCAGCTCGGTGCAGTGGATCACCACCAGGTCGACGTGGGCCAGCGGCCGGGGCTCGAGCCGGTCCACGTACGGCAGGGGCCAGGGCGTGATTCCAGGGGCGCTCGGCGGGTGGTCGGTCATGCCCGCATGCTAACATCGCGCCCATTCCGGAGCCCCCTGATGCCTTTTCCCGCCGACTCCGCGCTTGGCGCCCTGATGGCCACGCTGCCGCGCCCCGGCCAGGTTCGCTGGATCGGGCTTCGCCCGGCCCGCGACGTCCCCATGAACGAAGTCACCCGGGTCGAAGCCGTCGCCGGCAAGGGCCTGGCCGGCGATCGCTACAAGAGCGGCAGCGGCAAGCGCGGCATCACCCTGGTCCAGGCCGAGCACCTGCCGGTGATCGCGGCGCTCAGCGGCCACGATCGGGTCGATCCCGCGACCCTGCGCCGCAACGTCGTGGTGTCGGGACTGCCGGTGATCGCGCTCAAGGGGCGGCGTTTCCGCATCGGCAGCGCGGTCTTCGAAGGCACCGGCGACTGCGATCCCTGTTCGCGCATGGAGGCCGCGCTCGGCCCCGGCGGCTACAACGCCATGCGCCAGCACGGCGGCCTGTGCGCGCGCGTGCTGGTCTCGGGCAGCTTCGGGCTGGGCGACGCGGTGGAGCCGCTGGACGCCGGCGCATGAGCGGCCACGTCATCATTTCGCACGGCCTGGAAAGCGGCCCCGGGGCCACCAAGGCCGCCGCGCTGGCGCGCGTCGCCGGCGCGCTGGGCTGGACCCACGAGCGCCCCGACTACCGCGACCTCGACGTGCTCGGCCCGCTGGGCGACGTCGAGGGCCGCATCCTGCGCCTGGGCGCCCGCGCGCACCTGGCCACCCGCCGGCCGCTGGTGCTGGCCGGCTCGAGCATGGGCGCCTTCATTTCCGGGCACGTGTCGCGGCAGGTGCCGGTGGCCGGCCTGTTCCTGATGGCACCGCCGGTCGAGCTCGACGTCGCGCCGCGGCAGCTGCACGCGGCGATGGTGCCCACCCGCATCGTGCACGGCTGGCAGGACGAGCTGATCCCGGCGCTGGACGTCGTGCGCTGGGCCCAGCGCCGCCAGGACACGCTGGTGCTGGTGCCCGACAGCCACCGCCTCGCGGCCCACGTCGAGTTCTGCGCCGAGGAATTCGGGCGCTTCCTGCAGATGCTGGCCTCGTGAAGTTCTTCGTCGCCTGCGCCAAGGGCCTGGAATACCTGCTGGCCGACGAGCTGGTGGCGCTGGGCGCCGCCCGGTCCACCGCGGCCCTCGCCGGCGCCAACGCCGAGGGCGAGCCCGAAGCCGCCTACCGCGCCGTCATGCATTCGCGCCTGGCCAGCCGCGTGCTGTGGCCGCTGGCCGAATTCGACTGCGCCAACGAGAACGACCTCTACCAGGGCGTGCACGCCATCGACTGGCCCGCGCACCTCGATCCCGAAGGCACGCTCGCGGTGGACGCGCACGTGTCGGGTCCGGCGCTGACGCACGAGCGCTACGCCGCGCAGCGCGCCAAGGACGCCGTGGTCGACCGCATGCGCGCCGCGCACGGCGTGCGGCCGTCGGTGGACACCGACGCGCCCGACCTGCGGATCAGCCTGGTGGTGCGCAAGGGGCGCGCCATCGTCTCGGTCGACCTGGGCGGCGGGCCGCTGCACCGGCGCGGCTGGCGCCAGTCGCAGGGCGAGGCGCCGCTGAAGGAGAACCTGGCCGCCGCGATGCTGCTGCGCGGCCAATGGCCGAAGCTCTACGCCGAGGGCGGCGCGCTGCTCGACCCGATGTGCGGCAGCGGCACCCTGCTGATCGAAGGTGCGCTGATGGCGGCCGACGTCGCCCCGGGCCTGCATCGCCTGCAGGGCGCGCTGCCGACCCGCTGGCGCGGCTTCGACGAAACGCTGTGGCAGCGGATCGAGGCCGAGGCCCGCGATCGCGCCGCCGCCGGGCGCGCGGCGCTGCGGCCGGTGTTCTTCGGCGCCGACCTCGATCCCGCCGCCCTGCATTCGGCGGTGGCGAACGCCGATCGCGCCGGCCTGGCCGAACTGATCCGCTTCGACCGGGCGCCGGTTTCGGCGCTCAAGGCCCCCGGCCCGGCGCGCGGCCTGGTCGTCTGCAACCCGCCCTACGACGCGCGCCTGGCCGCCGACGCCGCGCTCTACCGCGAACTGGGCGACGCCCTGCGCCAGGCCGTGCCGGACTGGCGTGCGGTGCTGCTGTGCGGCTCCGACGAGCTGGCCCAGGCCACCGGCCTGCGCGCCGCCAAGCGCTACGCCTTCTTCAATGGCGCCCTGGAGTGTTCCCTGCTGGTCTGCGACCCGGTGCAGCCGCCGGCGCGGGCGCCGCGCGAGGCGCGGCCGCTGTCGGAGGGCGCGCAGATGGTCGCCAACCGGCTGCGCAAGAACCTCAAGCGCTTCAAGGCCTGGCGCGAGCGCGAAGGCGTGTCGGCCTGGCGCGCCTACGATGCCGACCTGCCCGAATACTCGGCGGCGGTGGACGTGTACGACGAGGCCGACGGCGAGCGTCGCCGCTTCGTCCACGTGCAGGAATACGAAGCGCCCGCGACCATCCCCGAGGCCGACAGCCGTCGCCGCTTCGGCGAGCTGCTCGACGCGGTGCGCGAGGTGTTCGCGGTGCCGCCGGGCCAGGTCTCGATCAAGACCCGCGCGCGCGGCAAGGGCGGCAGCAAGTACGGGCGCATGGACCGCCGCGACGAATTCATCGCGGTGCGCGAGGGCGGGGCCCGGCTGCTGGTGAACCTGTTCGACTACCTCGACACCGGCCTGTTCCTGGACCATCGTCCGGTGCGCCTGCGCATCGCGCGCGAAGCCTCGGGCAAGCGCTTCCTCAATCTGTTCGCCTACACCGGCGCGGCCAGCGTGCACGCGGCGGTGGGCGGTGCGGCCAGCACCACCAGCGTCGACCTGTCCGGCACCTACCTCGACTGGGCCGGCCGCAACCTGGCGCTCAACGAAGCGGCCGGCCGCCGGCACCAGCTGGTGCAGGCCGATGCCATGGCCTGGCTGCTGGCCGACCGCGGCGAGTACGACCTGGTGTTCTGCGATCCGCCGACCTTCTCGAACTCGGCGCGGGCCGAGGACTTCGACACCCAGCGCGACCACGTGCGGCTGCTGCGCGCCTGCCTGGCCCGGCTGGCGCCGGGCGGGCTGCTGCTGTTTTCGAACAACTACCGCCGGTTCCGGCTGGACGAGGCGGCGGTGGCGGAATTCGCGCACTGCGTCGAGATCAGCGCGAAGACGATCGATCCCGACTTCGAGCGCAACCCGCGCATCCACCGCTGCTGGGAACTGCGGCGGCCCTGAGCCGCGGCCGCGGGGCTCAGTCTTCCGGGGTCTCGTCGGTGCCGGTGCCGGTCGCGCGGGCGTAGGTTTCCTCGTCGACCAGGCGGACCCGGCTGATGCGGCAGGTCGCGTTGGGCAGCACCACCTGGTCGCCGTAATTGCCGCAGACGCGGCCCGTGATCGAATCGCCGCGGAACCCCATGCGCGCGCTGCTGCCCATCTCGCGGCAGTTTTCCAGCAGGTCGATCCGGTACTTGTGGCGGCCGGTGTCGACGTAGATCACTTCGCCGTCGAGGTTGTGCCAGGTGCGCACGGCGTTGGGGTCGAGGCAGGCCGGGCCGCGCGGCGCGCCGTCACCGCGGGCCGCGGGGTCGCTGGCGCAGGCGGTGGCGAGCAGCAGGGCGGGGACGATGAGAAGGCGGGTCATGGCGTTTCCTCGGCGGGGCGGTCGGGGGCAGTCTCGGCCCGGGGCACTTAACCCGGGCGAAACATCCCCGGTCGCATTATGCTTGGGCCATGACCCGACCCGGCCCCACCTCGATACCGCACGGCTGGACCTTCTTCCGGCAGTGGCTGAAGAATCCGCTCGGCGTGGCGGCGATCTCGCCCTCCAGCCCGCAGCTGGCGCGGCAGATGATGTCGGAGCTGCCGCGGGGCGCGCGCCGCGTCATCGAGCTCGGCGGCGGCACCGGCGTGTTCACCCAGGCCCTGCTCGACCACGGCATCGCCCCGGCCGACCTGCTGGTGCTCGAACTCAACGAAGAGCTGCACCAGCACCTGCAGAAGCATTTCCCCGAGGTCCAGGTCGCCTGCGCCGACGCCCGTGACCTGGCCGAGCTGGCGACCACCCGGGGCTTCGGCCCGGAAGCCCCGGCCGACGCCATCATCTCGGGCCTGGGCCTGCTGTCGATGCCCAAGGCCACGCAGCAGGCGATCCTGTCGGCGGCCTTCGACTGCCTGCAGCCGCAGGGGCGCTTCATCCAGTTCACGTATGGCCCGGCGAACCCGGTCGCGAAGGAAGTGGTCGAGGCGCTCGACCTCAATGCGCGCCGCGGCAGCTTCACCTGGTGGAACGTGCCGCCGGCGACGGTGTACGTCTATTCCCGGCGCATTTCGCGCGCCATCCCGCCGCGCTCGATGCGCTGATTCGCCGGGCCCGCCCTGGCGGGCGGGCCCGTCATCGCGGGTGGGTCAGCGACCGGTCCGGATCGTGGTCCAGGCGCGCACGCGCTCGCGGGTGACTTCGGGCGCGAAGGTGACCGGGTCGACCAGGCGCGCCAGCACGTCGGCGGGCGGGTAGATCGCCGGGTCGCCGGTGATCTCGGGATCGACCAGGGCGGTGGCGGCGGTGTTGGGGCTGGCGTAGGCGACGTAGTTGGTGATGCCGGCCGAAACCTCGGGCTTGAGCAGGTAGTCGATCAGCGCGTGGGCGTTGTCGGCGTGCGGCGCATCCTTGGGGATGGCCATCAGGTCGACCCAGCGCACGGCGCCTTCCTTGGGCAGGATGTAGGCGACTTCGACGCCGTTCTGCGCTTCCTCGGCGCGATCGCCGGCCAGGAAGATGTCGCCCGAGTAGCCCATCGCCAGGCACAGGTCGCCGTTGGCGAGGTCGTCGATGTAGCGCGAGGAATCGAAGCTGCGGATGTACGGGCGCACCGCGGCATAGGTGTCGGTGACCACCTGCGTCTCGTCGCCGGTGATCGCATTGGGGTCGCGGCCGCGGTAGATCAGGGCGGCCGCGAAGGCCTCCTGCTCGTCGTCGAGCACGCTGATGCCGCAGTCGGCGAGCTTGGCGGCGTTGGCCGGATCGAACAGCAGCGCCCAGGAATCGAGCGGCGCGTCCTCGCCCAGCACTTCCTTTACCTTGGCGACGTTGATGCCCAGGCCGGTGGTGCCCCACATGTAGGGCACGGTGTGGGCATTGCCCGGATCGACGTCGGCCAGTCCGGCGAGGATGGCCGGATCGAGGTTGCCGTAGTTCGACAGCTTGCTGCGGTCGATCGGGCCGTAGATGCCGGCCTGGACGTGGCGCTGCGCGAACGGGCGCGCCGACGGGAACACCAGGTCATAGCCCGAGGCGCCGGCCAGCAGCTTGGTCTCGAGCATCTCGTTGGTGTCGTAGTTGTCGTAAACGACGCGGATGCCGGTGTCGCGTTCGAAGTTCTCCAGCGTGTCGTCGGCGATGTAGTCGTTCCAGTTGTAGACGTACACGACCTTCTCGCCGGCGGCGGCGGGCGCGGCGTCGGCCGCGGTGGCGGTGTTGGCATCGGCGCCGTCGGGTCCGCGGCCGCAGGCGGCCAGCAGGAGGGCCGAGGCGATCAGGCTAAGGCGCAAGGGCAGGGACATCGCGGACTCCGGAAGGACGTGGGGGCCCATGTTCGGCGCCGCCCCCGGCAGTGTCAACGCGGGCCGGCGGCCCCGCCGCGGCTCAGCGGGCGGCGCGCCAGTCCTGGGCAAGCAGGCCCATCAGCACGCTGTCCTGCAGCTCGCCGCCGACCTGCCAGCGCTGCCGCAGGTAGCCTTCGCGCAGGAAGCCCAGGGCCTCGAGCGTGCGCAGCGACGGCAGGTTGCGCGGATCCACGTCGGCCTCGATGCGGCGCAGGCCCAGCGTGCCGAAGGCGTGCCCCAGCAGCACCGTCAGCGCCTCCTGGGCGTAGCGCCGGCCCCAGTGGTCGCGGGCCAGGGCGAAGCCCAGCTCGGCGCGGCCCTGGACCAGGTCGATATCGTAGAGCGTGACGCTGCCGATGATCCGGTCGTCGCCGCGCAGCGCGATGCCCCACTGGAACAGGGTGCCCTGCTGGAAGCCCTGGTGGATCGACTCTAGATAGATCGGCGCCTCGTCCGGGCTGGACCAGGCCAGGTGGCTCCAGTAGCGGGTGACGTCCGGGTCGGAAAACACGCCGTACAGGTCGTCGAGGTCGGCCGGCAGGATCCAGCGCAGCTGCAGCCGCGGCGCCACCAGCGTCGGCAGCTGGCCCGTGTCCACGGCCGCGGCAGGCGGCGTCGGGGCGATCCTTGCACGTCGGACGATCGGCATCGGGCTCAGGGCCATGGGGGCAGGGCAGCGGGGGGGGGCTACGGGGTAGAACGCATTCCCCGTACGCTTCAGGACGCAAGACTGGCTTGAGTCGCGGGGGCATGCAACCCTGCGTTGCGGGCGCCCGGGGTGTGAACGCAGGCGCCGGCCCCTATTTTGTTCGGCAGGGCGCCCAGGCGCCGCCACCGGAGAGTCCCGATGTCCCTCGTTCGCCCCGTCCTGCGCAAGCTGCGCGGCATGCCCGCCTCCGACGGCGCCGGCGTGAAGCTGCGCCGCGTGATCGGCACGCCGCAGCTGCCCGACCTCGACCCCTTCCTGATGCTCGACGAGTTCGGCACCGACCAGCCCGAGGACTATCTCGCGGGCTTCCCCTCGCATCCGCACCGCGGGTTCGAGACCGTGACCTACATGCTCGACGGCCGCATGCGGCACAAGGACAACCACGGCAACGAGGGCGTGCTGGTGCCCGGCAGCGTGCAGTGGATGACCGCCGGCCGCGGCATCGTGCACTCGGAGATGCCGGAGCAGGAGCAGGGCCGCATGCGCGGCTTCCAGCTGTGGGTGAACCTGCCGGCCGCCGAGAAGATGACCGCGCCGCGCTACCAGGAATACGGCCCCGACCGCTTCCCGGAGGTGGACGTGGCGCCGGGCGTGCGCGCCAAGCTGATCGCAGGCCGCCTCGGTGACCGCGAAGGTGCGATCCGCCAGCCCGCCACCGATCCCACCTACTTCGACCTCGGCCTGGACGAGGGCGCGCGCTTCACGCACGCGCTGCCGCCGGGCCACGCCGCGTTCGCGTATGTGTACGAGGGCGCCATCGCGGTGGGCGAGGGCGCCGACGCGGTGCCCGTCGTGGCCGGCGAACTGGCGGTACTGGGCCCGGGCGACGAAGTCCGGCTCACCGGTCGGGCCGCCGGCACGCGCCTGATCCTGGTCGCCGGTCGGCCGCTGCGGGAGCCGGTGGCGCGCTATGGCCCGTTCGTGATGAACACCCAGGCCGAGCTGCGCCAGGCCTTCGAAGATTTCCAGGCCGGGCGCTTCTGAGCCCGGCGCCACCAGGAGCCCCCCGATGTCCGCCCGTCCCGTCAGCGCCAAGATCGGCACCACCTATCCGTCCTACGCCACCCAGCTGGTGATCGGCCACCACCACCTGGTGGCCGACGAGCCCGTCGACCTGGGCGGTGGCGATACCGGCCCCGCGCCGGACGAACTGGTGCTCGGGGCCCTGGGCGCGTGCACGGCGATCACGCTGCGCATGTACGCCGAGCGCAAGCAGTGGCCGCTGGAAGGCGTGGAGGTCGCGCTGGGCTTCGACGAGCGCGGCAAGGACAAGAACGTGATCCGCCGCACCGTGCACCTGCGCGGGCCGCTGGACGAGACGCAGCGCGAGCGCCTGCTGCAGATCGCCAATGCCTGCCCGGTGCACCGCATCCTGACCGGCCAGGTCGAGGTGCCCACGACGCTGGCCGACTGAGCGCCGGCCCCGCCGGGGCTCAGCGCTCGGGCAGCGGGATGCGCTCGGATTCGCCCGGCACCTGGCCGAGGCGGTCGTCGCGCCAGTCCTGCTTGGCCTGTT
>NZ_DASTNG010000051.1:0-94160 GCF_035721105.1 Arenimonas sp.
GCACCGCGCCTTCCACGACGTGTTCGCCGTGCAGCAGCACCAGCCAGTGCGCGGGGCGCACGAAGGCGTAGTCGCGCTCACCCCAGCGCATCGGCTTGGGCACCGGCAGCGTCTTGAGCGCCTCATCCACGATCGCCGGCAGCAACGCAGCGGTGGCGGCGCCGGGCGCTTCCTTGCGGGCGACGAAGCGCTCGCCCTTGGCGTCGCGGGTCTTCTCCAACTGTTCGACCGTCACGCCGTTCTTGCCGGCGAAGCCGAGCAGCGCCGGCGTCGGCGCACCGGCCGCGTCGAGGCCGATGTTGAGGTAGGGGCCGAGCACTTCGGATTTCTGCGTCGGCTGCGCCCACGCCACGTCGGGCACGAGCACGGCCAGGCGCCGCGGCGAGTACAGCGCGCGGGCGCCGTCACGGGCGCAGGCGATGCCGCGTTTTTCCAATCCGGCCAGAACGCCGGCGAAGAATGCCTGCGCCAGCTCCGGCAGCGCCTTCGGCGGCAGTTCCTCGGTGCCCAGCTCGATCAGCAGCGGCGCGGCGTCCATCACGCGGCCTCCCGCTTGAGATTGGGAAAGCCGAGCTTCTCGCGCTGGGCGTAGTAGGCCTCGGCCACCGCCTTGGCCAGGGTGCGCACGCGCAGGATGTAGCGCTGGCGCTCGGTCACCGAGATCGCACGGCGGGCATCGAGCAGGTTGAAGCTGTGCGAGGCCTTGCAGACCTGGTCGTAGGCGGGCAGCGGCAGGCCTAGGCCGACCAGCTTGAGCGCCTCGGCCTCGCAGGCGTCGAAGCGGTGGAACAGCTCGGCGACGTCGGCGTGCTCGAAGTTGTAGGTGCTCTGCTCGACTTCGTTCTGGTGGTAGACATCGCGGTAGGTCACGTCGCCCTGCGGACCGCGGGTCCAGACCAGGTCGAAGACGTCGTCGACGTTCTGCAGGTACATGCACAGGCGCTCGAGGCCGTAGGTGATCTCGCCCGTCACCGGCTTGCACTCCAGGCCGCCGGCCTGCTGGAAGTAGGTGAACTGGGTGACTTCCATGCCGTTGAGCCAGACCTCCCAGCCCAGGCCCCAGGCGCCCAGCGTGGGCGATTCCCAGTTGTCCTCGACGAAGCGCAGGTCGTGCACCAGCGGGTCGATGCCCAGCGCCTTGAGCGAGCCGATGTAGAGCTCGAGGATGTCGTCGGGGTTGGGCTTGAGCACCACCTGGTACTGGTAGTAGCGCTGCAGGCGGTTCGGGTTCTCGCCGTAGCGGCCGTCGGTCGGGCGGCGGCAGGGCTGCACGTAGGCGGCGCGCCAGGGCTCGGGGCCCAGCGCACGCAGGAAGGTGGCGGGGTGGAAGGTGCCGGCGCCGACCTCGAGGTCGAGCGGCTGGACCAGGACACAGCCCTGGTCGGCCCAGTACTGGTTGAGCCTCAGGATCAGTTCCTGGAAGGTGGGTGCGCTCATCGCGGATTCGCCCTTTCGATACAGCGCGCTAGTATAGCGGCGAACCCCCGCACGGCCCGCGCCACGCCCCGATGAAACCCTTCCTGATCCTCGAGACCGGGCGGCCCCTGCCGCACCTGCGCCGCCACGGCGGCTTCGGCCACTGGATCCGCGTCGCCGCCGGCCTGCACGCCCGGGAGGTCCGCCACTGCCACGTGCTGGACGGCGAACCGCTGCCGCCCGCGGGCGACTTCGCCGGCGTGCTGGTCACCGGCTCGGGGGCGATGGTCACCGAGCGCCTGGACTGGAGCGAGCGCAGCGCCGAGTGGCTGCGCGACGCCGCGCAGGCCGGCCAGCCGCTGTTCGGCATCTGCTACGGGCACCAGCTGATCGCCCACGCCCTGGGCGGCACCGTCGACTACAACCCGCGCGGCCGCGAAATGGGCACGGTGCCGGTGGCGACCTCGGACGCCGCGGCCGGCGACCCGCTGTTCGCCGGCCTGGCCGGGTTCGACGCCCAGACCACCCACCTGCAGACGGTCACCGCGCCGCCGCCCGGCGCCGCCGTGCTGGCGCGTTCGGGCCGCGACGACTGCCAGGCCTTCCGCTGGGGCGAGGCGGCCTGGGGCGTGCAGTTCCACCCCGAGTTCAGCACCCACATGATGCGCGGCTACATCCAGGCGCGCGCCGACGCCCTCGCCAAGGAAGGCACCTGCCCCCGGCAGCTGCTGGCCGCGGTGAAACCGGCGCCGCTGGCGCGCCGCGTGCTTCGCCGCTTCATCCACGTGGCGCACCAACGCGCCGTCACCAGGACCTCCGCATGACCCCACCGATCACCCCCGCCGCCCCGTTCCGCTGGTTCATGAAGGCGCTCGACGGCGGCCGCCGCCATCCCCAGGCCGTGTTCGGCGGCTTCGGCCTGCTGTTGCTGGTGGCCATGACCCCGTCGCTGCTGCAGGCCTTCGCCGAGTACGTGATGAAGCTGGCGCCGGCCGCGCTGGCCGCGGTGTACGGCCTGGTGATGCTGTTCAACCTGGTGGTGATGCCGCCGCTGATGGGCGGCGCGCTGCGGCTGCTGCACCGCGCCGAGGGCGGGCATCCGGTCGTGGCTTCGGACGTGTTCGACGGCTTCCGCGACCGCGACCTGGCGCTGCGGATGATCGGCACCGCGCTGCTGTGCCTGCTGGCCTTCCTGCTGGTGTTCGGGCTGCTGTTCCTGCTGATGCCGGGCAAGGCCTTCGTGATCGAACTGTTCGCGCGCTCGATGGCCACGCCGCCGGGCGGCCAGCCGGACATGGCCGGCCTGCCCGAGGCGTCGCCTTGGCTGCTGCTGTGGCTCCCGGCCGCGATCTTCATCGCCTGCTTCGCCACGCACGGCTACATGCTGGCCTACGCGCAGGCCGCACTGGGCGGCCGCACGGCCCTGGACGCCACGGTCACCGGCTTCGCCGCGCTCGTGCGGCACTCACTGCCGTTCCTGGCCTTCACCGTGGCGGCCCTGACGGTGGGTTCCGTGCTGCTGCTGATCGTCGCCCTGGTGATCGGCGTGGTGGTCGGCCTGCTGGCCATGGCCAGCCCGGCGCTGGCGATGTTGCTGGTATTGCCGGTCTACCTGGGGCTGCTGCTGATGATGTACGTGGTGATGTTCGGCTTCTACGACCACGCCTGGCGCGACATCTTCGGCGACGGCCCGGCCGCGCCTCTCGACGCGCTGGAAGCCTGAGCCCGGCTCAGTAGAGGCCGCTTCCGGCGGCCTCGACCAGCAGCTGCACGTAGCGCAGCACGATGAAGCCCATCGCGCCGAAGAACCCCGCGGCCTGCACCAGCAGCCAGCTGCGCCCGCCGCGCGGCATCGCCGGCGAGGCGCCCGGGGCCAGCGCCACCCGCGTCCCCGCCAGGTAGTCGTGCAGGGCCCGCTTGCCGGGCGTCCACGCGGCCAGCGCGTGGCCCAGGTTCAGCAGCAGCCAGCTGGGGATGCCGGCGACGAAGCGCGCCGCGATGCGCCCGGGCCCGCAGCGGCCGCCGCGCGCGTCGGTGACCTGCAGGCCCAGCAGGCGCTTGCCCGGGGTGGCCTGCCAGCGCGAACTTTCGAAGGCGATGAACCAGACGGCCCCGACCGCGAACAGCACCCACGACACCTGCAGTCCCAGCGAGAACAGGTCGCTCGCCAGGCGGGCCATGGCCGCGCGCAGCGCCTCGTCGCCGGCGAACAGGCCGGCCTGGCGCAGGGGGTCGTCGCCGCGGGCCAGGGACAGGTCGAGCAGCTCCCAGAGCCGGAACTGCAGGGTTTCCAGGCCGGCGCCCAGGGTGGCGCGGGCCTGCAGCAGCCGTGGCCACAGCAGCGGCAGCGCCAGCAGGCCGACGGCGCAGGCGTCGGCACTGTAGGCCGCATAGCGGCGCCAGAAGCCGGCCGGTGGCGTCACGGCCCTACTCGCGGCCCTTGAGCGGCCGCAGCATGGCGCCGGCCACGATGCCCAGCTCGTAGAGCAGGCACATCGGCACGGCCAGCATCAGCTGCGACACCACGTCGGGCGGGGTGATGACCGCGGCGACGATGAACACGCCCACCACCACGTAGCCGCGCACCTCGCGCAGCTGGGCCGGCGTCACCACGCCCAGCACCACCAGCACCACCACCGCCACCGGCAGCTCGAAGCTGAGGCCGAAGGCGAACAGGATCACCAGCACGAAGTCGAGGTAGCGCGAGACGTCCGGCGCCATCGCCACGCCCTCGGGCGTGAGCATGGCCAGGAACCCGAACACGGTCGGCAGCACCAGGAACCAGGCGAAGGCGAGGCCGAGGTAGAACAGCAACACGGCGGCCAGCAGGATCGGCCGCGCCAGCTTCTTCTCGTTCTGGTACAGGCCCGGCGCCACGAAGGCCCAGGCCTGGTAGAGCAGCCAGGGCATCGCCACCAGCAGGGCCACGAAGAAGGCCAGCTTGATCGGGATGAAGAAGCCACCGGCCACGTCGATGGCCTGCAGCATGCCGCCGCTGGGCAGCTTGGCCACCAGCGGCTGCGCGAATCGGCTGTACAGGTCGCTGGCGAACGGCATCAGGCCCAGGAACACCACCAGCACCGCCGCGACGCCGCGCATCAGCCGCGCGCGCAGCTCCAGCAGGTGGCCCATCAGGGATTCTTCGGCCGGGGCCTCGGGCACGGTCATGGCTCGCGCGTCCCGTCGCGGCGCGGCGCGTCGGCGTCCGGCGGCGGCGCGTCCGGGGTCAGTTGGAAGGGCACCGGGTCGCTGTAGAACTCCGGCTCCGGAGTGCTCGCGGCGTCGGCGCCGCGATCATCGGCGCCGGCGGGCGCGGGGCGATCGGCGTCGGTGGGCGGGGCGGCGTCGGCCGCCGCCGGGATGTCCTGCACCGCGGTATCGGCATCGGCCTTGGCCAACGCCTCGGCATCGCGCAGGTCGTCGCGCAGCGCCTGGCCGGTGGCGGCGACGTCCTTGCCGACCGCGTCCAGCTCCTCGCGGATCGACTGGACCGGGTTGCCCACGCTGCGCTTGAGCTCGTCGGCGGCCATTTCGCGCTCGAACTCGGACTTCACCGAGTACCACTGCGCGCGCGCCTTGCGCACCCACAGGCCGGCGAAGCGCGCGGCCTTGGGCAGACGCTCCGGGCCGAGCACGACCAGGGCCACGACCGCGATGATCAGCAGTTCGCTGAAGCCGACGTCGAACATGGCGGCGGGTCCGGCGCGGGGCCGGGACTCAGGAGTCCTTGCGCTGGCTGTCCTGGCGCGAGGTTTCGTCCGACGGCGCGTCGTGCTTGTCGTTGCCGATCCGCGACGGCGGCTCTTCCTTGCCCTTCAGGCCTTCCTTGAAGCCCTGGATGCCTTCGCCCAGGTCCTTGCCGACGCCCTTGAGCTTCTTGGTGCCGAAAACCAGCACGACGACGACCAGGACGATGAGCCAATGCCAGATGCTGAAGCTGCCCATGAGGGGGTTCCTGCGTTGATCCGAGGGCTGAAGGATAGCGCAGCCGGGCGGCGGCTGCGCTGGCCGTCAGTCACTGTTCCAGGGTGTTTTCTTCCAGCCGGTCGCGGAACAGCACCAGCGACTCCGGGGCGGCGTTGGCCCGGCCCTCGAAGATGGCCCGCGGGGTGGTGTTGGCGCCGTAGGCGCGCTGGTTGGCGCGGTGGTCGATGCGCAGCACGGTGCCGTCCAGGGCGACGCCGGCGAACAGGCCGCGGGCGCGCGAGTAGCTGTAGATCTCGGCCTTGAGCTGCTCGTCGGTGGCGGCCTGGGCGGTGCGGCCGACCGGGCCGGCGGCCACGCTGGCGTCGGCGCCGAGGGTGAACTTGCCGTTGACGATGCCGTCGACGCCGCGCGGGCTGCGGAACACCAGGATGATGTCGGAGGACTGCACGCCGGCCTGGAAGCCGATGCTGCCGCCGCCGAGCTTGATGAAGCTGGGATTGGACCAGGTGCCGTCCGGGCTGCGGACCGAGATCAGGCCCTTGCCGCCGCGGCCGCCCAGCACCAGGCCGGCCTTGACCACGTCCGGGATGACGGCGATGGCGTAGGCGTCGGAGAACATCTTCTCGGGCACCGCGGTTTCCGGGATGCGCATGATCTCGCCGAGCACGCGGGCGGCATCGGCGGCCTTGGCGTCTTCCTTCTCGCCGGCGTGGGCCGGGGCGGCGAAGGCGAGCAGCAGGGCGAGGGCGGCGGCGAACGGGGCCAGCAGGCGGGTCATGGGCGGTCTCCGGGGGGGCGCGAAAAAACGAGTATGGCGGCGGGCCATGAACCAAGCGTGAGCCGGCCCTTCATTCCGGCGATGATAGTTTGTGTTTCCCCTCCTCGGACAGCGCCGCATGACCCCGCCCTATCGCGATGCCCCCCAGGCCGCCGGCCCCGGCAAGACCGCCGTGCTGCTGGTCAACCTGGGCACGCCCGACGCCGCCACCCGCCCGGCCGTGAAGCGCTACCTGGCGCAGTTCCTGCACGACCACCGGGTGGTCGAGCTGACCCGCTGGCTGTGGTGCCCGATCCTGCACTTCATCATCCTGCCGCTGCGCTCGGGCAAGGTGGCGAAGAAGTACGCGTCGATCTGGATGGAGGGCGGCTCGCCGCTGCTGGTGCACACCCAGCGCCTGGCCAAGGCGCTGCAGCATTCGCTGCCCGACCTGCCGGTGCGGATGGCGATGCGCTACGGCAATCCGTCCATCCCCAGCGTGCTGCGCCAGCTCGAGGCCGAGGGCATGACCCGGCTGCTGGTGCTGCCGCTGTACCCGCAGTATTCGGCCAGCACCAGCGCCACCGTGCTCGACGCGGTGAACCAGGAGATCAAGACCTGGCGCCGGGTGCCCGAGCTGCGCTTCATCGCCGACTACCACGACGACGCCGGCTGGCTCGACGCGATGGAAGCGCGCATCCGCGGCCACTGGGACCTGCACGGCCGCGCCGACAAGCTGCTGTTCTCCTTCCACGGCCTGCCCAAGCGCTTCGAGCGCGCCGGCGATCCGTACCCGCGCCAGTGCGAGGCCGGCGCCCGCCTGCTGGCGGCGCGCCTGGGCCTGGCCCCGGAGGAGTGGTTCCTGACCTACCAGTCGCGCTTCGGCCGCGAGGAATGGCTGCAGCCCTACACCGACAAGACCCTGGAGCAGTGGGGCAAGGCCGGCGTGGGCACGGTGGACGTGGTCTGCCCCGGCTTCGCCGCGGACTGCCTGGAGACGCTGGAGGAAATCGCGGTCGAGAACGACGAGGTCTTCCGCCACGCCGGCGGCCAGAAGCTGCGCTACATCAGTGCCCTCAACGACGCGCCCGGCCACGTCGCCGCGCTCGCCTCGCTGGCGCGTCGCCACCTGCAGGGCTGGCCGCACTGATGCCCGCGGGCGGCCTGCGCGAGGTGCGGCTGGCGTCGCCCCGCGGTGAACTGGCCGCGCTGCGCGGCGGCACCGCCGGTGGTCCGCGCCTGCTGTGCCTGCACGGCTGGCTGGACAACGCGGCCAGCTTCCTGCCGCTGGCGGCCGAGCTGCCCGAGTTCGACCTGGTGGCGCTGGACCTGCCGGGCCACGGCGCCTCCGCGCACCGCGCGCCGGGCCACGACTACGCCTTCGCCGACTGGATCCACGACGTGCTCGACGCGCTCGACGACCTGGGCTGGGACCGGGTCGACCTGCTGGGCCATTCGATGGGCGGCGCCATCGCCTGCGCGGTGGCGGCGGCGGCGCCCGCGCGGGTGCGGCGGCTGGCCCTGGTCGAAGCCCTGGGGCCGGTGGCCGGCGATCCCGCCGCGGCCGGCACCCGCCTGCGCGAGGCGGTGGCCGCGCGCCGGGCGCTGGCTGGCCGCCCGCCGCGGGTGATTCCGGACATCGACACCGCGGTCGCGGCCCGCCTGGCCGCCAGCCGGATGACGCCCGAGGCCGCGCGCCTGATCGTCGAGCGCAACCTGCGCCGGGTCGAGGGCGGCCACGCCTGGCGCAGCGACCCGCGCCTGACCCTGCCCAGCCAGCTGCGGATGACCGAGGACACCGTGCAGGCGATGCTGCGCGCGATCGACGCGCCGGTGCTGGTGGTGGCGGCCGAGCCGTCGCCGCCCTACTTCAGCCCGGCGGTGCGCACCGCGCGCCTGGCCTGCCTGGCCGACGGCCGGCTGGACGTGGTCGCGGGCGGCCATCACCTGCACATGGAGCAGGCACCGCGCGTGGCGGCGCCGCTGCGGCGGTTCCTGCTGGACCCGGCGGCGGGCGGCTAGTCGGCCGCCTGCAGGCTCAGCGACACCACCGTCTGGCCGTCGAGGTCGTCGCGCAGGTTCACCAGCAGGCTGCGGCCGTCCTTCTCGAAGCCCAGCATCGAGCCGTCGGCGCCCTGCATCGACATCGTTTCCTTCCAGCCGCCGGCGGCCTGGTCGCGGCGCATGCCGGTGAAGAGCTCCGACATCGGCTCGGGGCTGCGCATCACCACCGACGTAGCCGGGCCCATGGTCATCACCGACATCACGGCGTAGTCGGCCGGCAGGCGGACGTCGGCCGGGAAGTTGGCCGGCAGCGGCACGTTCTCGCCGCTGCTGTGCACCAGCTCGCCCTGCTCGGTGCGGGCGGTGACGCGGTTCACGCCGTCCTTGTTCTCGATGTCGATCTCGGCGCCGGTGCTGGCTTCCAGCGCTTCCTCGGCCAGCGCCTCGGCGGCCTGGTCCTGGGACCGGCCGCAGCCCGTGGACAGGGCGGCCAGCAGGGCCAACAAGGACAGGGTGCGGATGGGGAACATGGCGGGCTCCGATGCGGCGGGCCCCGGACGCCGGGCCCTTCAGCGAATCAAACGCGCTAGCCGCCCCTTCAAGGCCAAGCCGTCGCCGCGCAGGTAGTCCCGTTCTTCCCGCCAGCCCGGCCAGCGGGATTCGACCTCGCGCCAGAAGGCGCGCGAGTGGTTGGCGTGCACGAGGTGGCAGAGCTCGTGCACCAGCACGTATTCGAAGGCCGCGGGGCGGCCCAGCACCAGGCTCAGGTCGAGCTTGAGCTCGTCGCTGGGGCTGAGCGAGCCCCACAGCGAGGACAGCGGCCGCAGCGTGAACTGGCGCGGGGCGCGCGGCAGGCCGGGGAGGTAGCGCGGCAGCCAGGCGCCCAGGTCCTGGCGCGCCTGCTGCTGGTAGAAATCGCGCAGGGCGGCCTTGAGCTGGGCGTCGCTGGCGCGTTCGGGCAGCTGCAGCACGATGCCTTCGTCCTCGAGGCTGGCGCGCACGTAGCGGCCTTCGCGCCAGTGCACGGGCACCGCCTGGTCGCGCAGCGGCAGCGGGTCGCCGGCGCCGCGCACCAGGGGCGCCTCGACCAGCGCCGGCTGGCGCGCCAGCTGTGCCGCCAGCCAGTCGCGGTGCTCATGCAGGAAGGACAGCGCCAGGCGTTCGGACACCCCGCGCGGCAGGGTCAGGCGCGCGCCTTTCTCGGTGACGATCAGGCGCAGGCGGCGCGCGCGCGGGTCGCGAACCCAGCGCACGTCGACCGCCCGGCCGTCGGCCAGCGCCAGCGGGCGAAGCTCGACGGCAGGCGGGGCGGGGCGGGCAAGCTTCAAGAACATCACCAGACTTTAGCCGTAACCAGGCCCACCGTTGTAGGAGCGCCTTCAGGCGCGAATCTTTTCGCGAAGAACTTCGCGCCTGAAGGCGCTCCTACAGGGGGCGATGCGGTGGGGGGCGGTCCGGGGCGATGCGATGCGGGGCGGGGCACCGCAGCGCAGCGCAGCGCGCCTTCAGGCCTCGGCAGGGCTGAGCTTGAGCGCGGGCTCGAGCACGGCGAACAGGCGCTTGAGTTCGCCGGCCATCAGGGCGTAGCGGGCGTCGAGCTCGGCGTGCAGGCCGTCGCGCTCGGTGCCCTCGAGCTGGTCGACGACGCCGTCGAGGAACTTGAGCTTGCGCACCACCAGGTCGTCGCCGAGCACGAAGCTGACGTGGTCGTCGAGCACCAGCGCCAGCTTGCTGACCTGCTTGCCGGATTCCAGATGCTTCTTGATCTCGTCGCACAGCAGCTCCTGGCGCTGGCACTTCACCACCGCGCCGCCGTCGATCGGATCCTTGAGCTCGCACTCGTCGCCCAGCACCAGGCCGGCCGGCAGCGGCTCGCCGGCGATCCAGCCGGTGAGCACGGCGCGCGCCGAGACCTCGGCGTTCAGCGGCAGCGCCG
Source organism: Arenimonas sp. (assembly GCF_035721105.1). Lineage (GTDB taxonomy): Bacteria > Pseudomonadota > Gammaproteobacteria > Xanthomonadales > Xanthomonadaceae > Arenimonas. The sequence continues at coordinate 10,041 of NZ_DASTNG010000051.1, forward strand.
GGAAGCTACCCAGCGCGTGGCGCAGCTCGGAGACCACGGACTCGGCGGCCTTCTTGGAGCTGGCGTCCACGGCGATGAAGCCGTGCTGCAGGTCGAGCGTGGCATTGGTCTGCACCGGCCGCACGAAGGCGCGCGGCAGCAGTTCCATCACCAGGTCTTCCTTCAAGCGCTTGCGCGCGCGGCCGCCGAGCTTGCGGCCTTCCTTCTCTTCCATCGCGGCGATGCGCTTGCCCAGTTCGTCGTTGACGACGGCGCCGGGCAGCAGGCGGTCTTCGCCGCCCAGGGTGATCCAGATGGCGTCGCCGACGCGGTGGCTCATGGCCTCGGCGTCGCGGCCGAAGGGCGGGATGAAGCCGCGCGACATCAGCTCGGACGGACCGACCGGCTTGAGCCGGCACTCCTCCAGGCGGGCATCGAGTTCAACGAGGGACTTGGCGACGGTGGTGGGGAAGCGGAAGAACGTCAGGTTGCGAAAGAACATCAAATTTCCAAAGTCGGGAGAAAGAGGGGTCAGAGTAGATATTTGTTTGAATCGCGAATCGCCGCTTTCGCCCAGGCGATCGGATTCAAACAAATATCTACTCTGACCCCTTTTTTTCGTCGGGGTCGTGGGCGAGCCAGGCGTGGGCGTCGGGGAGGGGGGTGTCGGTGTGGCGGCCGAGGCCGGCGAAGTCGAACAGGCTGGCGTCGGCGAGCTGGGAGGGTCGCACGTCGGCGAGGGCCTTGGCGATGGTCTCGATCCGGCCCGGGCTTTCCTTCTCCCACGCCGCGAGCATGCGCCCGACCTGCTTGCGCTGCAGGTTTTCCTGCGAGCCGCAGAGCGTGCAGGGGATGATCGGGAACTGCTTCCAGTCGGCGTAGTCGACCAGGTCGGCCTCGCGGCAGGTGATCAGCGGCCGGATCACCACGTGCTCGCCGTCGTCGCTGGCCAGCTTGGGCGGCATCGAGGCGAGCTTGGCGTGGTGGAACAGGTTCATGAAGAAGGTCGCCACCAGGTCGTCGCGGTGGTGGCCGAGCGCGATCTTGGTGAAGCCGTTTTCCTTGGCGTGCCGGTACAGCGCGCCGCGGCGCATGCGCGAGCACAGCGAGCACATCGTCTTGCCCTCGGGCACCACGCGCTTGACCACCGAGTAGGTGTCCTGCTCGATGATGGTGAAGGCCACGCCGATCGAACGCAGGTAGTCGGGCAGCACGTGCTCCGGGAAGCCGGGCTGCTTCTGGTCCAGGTTCACCGCCACCAGCTCGAAGCGCACCGGCGCCTTCGCCTGCAACTGCCGCAGGATGTCCAGCATCGTGTAGCTGTCCTTGCCGCCGGACAGGCACACCATCACCTTGTCGCCGTCCTCGATCATCCCGTAGTCGGCGATGGCCTGGCCGACCTGGCGGCGCAGGCGCTTGGCGAGCTTGTGGCGCTCGTGGCTGGCCTTGCGCGGCAGGGGGTCGTGGAGGGGAAGCGTCATGGCGCCATTTTAGGCGCATCGGCGGCCATTTGCCCGAGGCAGGGGGGGGTGATTTCCGGTCTGGGTGAGGGAAAGGTTTTTTGACGCGGATAAAGGCGGATGAACGCGGATAAGAGCGGATGAAGCAAGAGCGACTGGAGTGGATTTTCGCGAGACCCTGCGTCTCGCCGAACTCCACTCAGGATTTTGCTTTATTCGCTCTTATCCGCGTTCATCCGCGTTCATCCGCCTTTATCCGCGTCCAAAACCGCTCTCCCTCCCCAACCACCCGAAGAGCTTCGGGCCTGAAGGCCCTCCTACAGGGGCCGGGACGGGGTAAGCTTCGGCGGAACCGGAGATGCCGATGGCCGACGAAGATCTCGCCAGGATTACCGAGCAGCTGATCGAACTGAAGGTCGAGCACCGCGACCTCGACGAGGTGATCGGCCGCCTGGCCGCCAGCATCGAGGCCGACGAGCTCGCCATCAAGCGCCTGAAGAAGCGCAAGCTCAGGATCAAGGACATGATCACCGCGCTGGAAAGCCGGCTGATCCCCGACCTCGACGCCTGAGCCGCCGGCTCAGGCCTCGGTCGAGCCGGTCTTCGCCGGCAGCGCCGCCTGGGTGCCGGTGGCGCGGCTCACCGCTTCCGGCGACAGCTTCGAGATGGTGTGGCGCAGGTCGCGGCCCAGCACCACCTTCGCGTCCTTCTCCCAGACCATCATCTGCTCGTCGAAGTCGAGCTTGCCGTCGGGGCAGATCCACACCAGCTTCATCTCGCGCAGCTTCTGGATGAAGCCACGGAACAGCGACTTGTCGAAGAACTCCGGCGCCGCCGGCGCATACAGCAGGCTCAGGCGCTGGGCGGTGAGCTGGCACAGCGTCTCGAGCTCGCCGGCGCTGAGCGTGCGCGGGCCGTTCTTGACCAGGGTGGTGATGGCGATGAAGTAGCGCTCGAAGGCCTGCTGCAGGCTGTGCGAGATCACCCGCAGGCGGAACACCTCGTCGGTCTGGCCCGGGCCGCGCGTGAGGTAGCCGCCCTCGTCCTCGCTGGCGACGGTCAGCAGGCCCTCGGCCACGAACAGGTCCAGGGTCGCGCCCAGCCGCTCGGCGAATTCCTCCGGCGTCCACGGCAGGAACAGTTCCTCCTGCACGAACGGATAGATGGTGCGCCCCAGCCGCAGCAGGCCGGCGCGGCTCATGCGGCGGTTGTTCTGGAAGCACAGCGCCACCCAGCTGGCGGCGGCGAACAGGTGCAGGACGTTGTTGCGGAAGTAGCTCTGCAGCACCGCCGTTTCGCCCTCGACGCTGATCACGTCGCCCAGCGGATGCACGGTGCGGGTAAGCACGCCGATCTTCTCGCCGTAGGCGATCATTTCGGCCGGCTCCATCGCCGTCACGGTGACGCGGTCGGAGTAGGGCAGCGCCGCCAGCAGCTTCTTCGACAGCGCCAGCTGCGCCAGCAGATCGGCCTCGGACATGGCGTGCTTGGGCGTGGCCAGCAGCGCCAGCGCCAGCAGGTTCACCGGGTTCACGTCGGCGGCGCGGTTGATGTTGACCTGGATGCGCTGGGCGATCTCGGCCACGGCCGGGTTGATCCAGGTGGGTTTGTCGTCCGGGTCGGCGCTGCGCTCGCGCCAGTCCGGCGCGTGCCGGGCCAGCACGTCGTCGAGGAAGATCGGCTCGCCGAAATTCACCGCCACCTTGCCGTAGTGCTGGCGCAGGATGCCGGCGCCGGCCTTGACCAGGGCCCAGATGGTTTCCTTTTCCTTGGGCTGGCCGGTGAGCTCGTCGAGGTAGCTCTTGCCCTCGATCAGCTTCTCGTAGCCGACGTAGATCGGCTGGAACACCACCGGCCGCCGCGGCGCGCGCAGGAAGGCCTTGATGGTCATCACGATCATGCCGCCCTTGGGCTGCAGCAGCCGGCCGGTCCGCGAGCGCCCGCCTTCGATGAAGTACTCGAGCGAGAAGCCTTCGCCCACCAGCTGCGACACGTATTCGCCCAGCACCGCCGCGTACAGCGCGTTGCCCTTGATCGAGCGGCGGATGAAGAAGGCGCCGCCGCGGCGCAGGATCGGCCCGATCACCGGCATGTTGAGGTTGATGCCGGCGACGATGTGCGGCGGCACGATGCCGCGGCTGTAGAGCAGGTAGCTCAGCAGCAGGTAGTCCATGTGGCTGCGGTGGCTGGGCACGTAGATGACTTCGTGCCCGGGCGCGACCTGCTTGAGCGTGTCGATGTGGTTGACGTTGAGGCCGTCGTAGATCCGGTTCCAGAAGCCGGTGAGCGCGAACGAGGCCGAGCGCACCACCGGATTGGAGTAGTCGGCGGCGATTTCCCAGGCGAAGCGATGGGCTTTCTTCCAGGCCTCGAGGTATTCGGTGCCGTCCTTGCGGGCCTGGTCGGCGATGCATTTGCGGACCGGCTCGGCGTCGAGCACGCGGTCGACCAGCAGGCGCCGGGTCGACAGGTCGGGGCCGATGACCGCGGTCTTGATGCGGCGGAAGTGCGCGCGCAGCACCCGGCTGACCTTGCGCACCTGGCGCTCGTGCGGCAGCTCCTCGCCCAGGATTTCCCAGACGCGCACGCCGGGCGAGAACTGCACCACGGTGTCGCGGCCGTTGAGCAGGATCGCCAGCAGGCGGCGGAAGCGGCCCACCAGCACCCAGTTTTCCGAGAACAGCACCGAGAACCAGCCCGACTGCCGGGCCGGGGCGCGGCCGACGAAGATCGACACCGGCACCAGCTGCGCGTCCTGGTCGGGGTAGAGGCGGTGCGCCATCAGCAGGCGCGAGAGCGCGTCGGAATGGCTGCGGTTCTTGGGGCGCCCGAACAGCCCGGCGCGGCGCCGCGACAGCGCCACGTAGGCGCGCTTGCGGCCCAGCGGGTCGCCGGGCAGCGCGGCCAGCGGCGAGGGCAGGCCGGCTTCGCGGCAGGCCCGGTCCAGGATCAGGGTGTTCGACAGCCCGTAGGTCTCGATGACGTAGCAGACCGGCCGGTCGAGGTCGAAGGGTGGCGTGGCCGGCTCGCGCTGGATCTCGATCCAGGGCTGCAGCAGCTTTTCCATGAAGCGCGCCCACAGGGGCGGCTTGGCGGTCGGGCGCGGCGGCGGGGCCGGATTCGGGGTGGCGGCGTCCATCGGGGCGGTGGGGCTCAGCGCGTGGCGCCGGTGGTCGCGGCGTCGGGACCGGCCATGGCCTCGGCCTCGGCTTCGGCCAGCTCGGCCTCGGCTTCGGCCAGCTCGGCCTCGGCGTCGGCCACGGCGCTGGCGCCGTACCAGGCGCCGTCGCGGCGGACCAGGGCCATCTCGAAGGCGACCGGCTTGCCCTGCAGCGGATAGCTGACCCGCACCCGGGCGGTGTCGCCCTCGGTGGCCAGCGGCTCGGCCTTGACGCCGTCGAGCAGGGCGTCGAGGTCCAGGTCGTAGACGCGCAGCAGGTCCTTGGTGCCGGCCAGGGCGATGCCGGCCTTCTCCAGGGCCGGGCCATGCGTCAGCGCGCGGGCGTCGGCCAGGGTCGGCAGGTCCAGCGCCCGGGCGGTGGCGACCGCGACGGCGATCGCCCGGCGGCCCCGCGCGCGGTCGGTGAACAGGGCCGGGTCGGCCCAGTCGATCAGCTGGGTGGCCACTTCGGTGCCGTGCGCCTTCTCGTCCTCGCTCAGCTCGGTGTTGGCCTGGATGGCGGCGGTCAGGAAGATGGTGGCGGTGGCCTGCATCAGCGGCCACTGGCCGCCGATCTCCTGTTCCAGCTTGGCCAGCTGCACGTCCAGGTCGCGGGCCAGGTCGGCCTCGGCGTCGGGCGCCAGCAGGCGGGCCATCAGGCGGTCGTAGTTCTCGGCGTCCTCGGCCGAGGCCGGCTCGGCCTCGGCGGCGCGGCGGTCCCAGAGGGCGGCGCTGCGGGCGTGAAGGTCGGGCGGCAGGCTCAGGTGGCTGTAGCGGACCATGTCGTTCTGGCGCAGCGCGGCGGCCATGGCCTCGACGGCCTCGACCGGGTCGCCGGGCGCGCGCGCCTGGTCGGCCGGCGCCTCGCGCTGGCAGGCGGCGAGGACCAGGGTGAGCAAGAGCAGGGCGAGCAGGGCCCGCAGGGGCAGTCGGTGGGTCATGCGAGGGCGGCTGGCGGTGGCGTCCGGGGGGCTGAATCTACCAGATCGGGGCTCCGGGCCCGGGGTCGGGCCGGTTTTCCGGCCAGCCCGGCTTCAGCCGGCAAGCGCCCGGGCAATCTGGTCCTGCAGGGCCTCGGCGGCGGCCCGGGGGTCGGCGGCCTGGCGGATCGGGCGGCCCACCACGATGTAGTCGGCGCCGGCGGCGAAGGCCTGCGGGACGTCCACGGTGCGCTTCTGGTCGTCGCCGGCGGGGCCGGCCGGCCGGATCCCCGGACAGACCACCAGGAAGCCCGGGCCGTTGGCCTGGCGCAGGGCGGCGGCCTCCTGGCCGGACGCGATGACGCCGTCGCAGCCGGCCGCGCGGGCCGCGGCGGCGCGCTCGAGCACGACCTCGGAAGGCTCACGATCGATGCCCAATTGGCGAAGATCGCTGCGATCCATGGACGTCAGGACCGTGACCGCCAGCAGCTTGATTGCGCCCTTCTCCTGCGAAGCGGCGCGCATCATGCCGTCATGTTGGCCATGGATGGTGCAGAACGAGACCGGGTAACGGGTCAACCCCTTGATGGTGGCGGCCACCGTGGCCGGCACGTCATGGAACTTGAGGTCCACGAAGACCCGCTTGCCGCGGCCGGCCAGGTCCTCGAGCACCCGGAAGTAGTCGCCGCTGGTCAGCAGCTCCATGCCGATCTTGTAGAAGGACACGCTGTCGCCCAGCCGGTCGACCCAGGCCCGGGCCTCGGCGGCGGTGGAGACGTCGAGGGCGAAGATCAGGCGATCGCGGACGGCGGTCATGGGCGTCGGCTTACTCGGCGTAGTCCAGGGCGTCGAGCTTCATCTGGCGGCGCTCGGCCTCGGGCAGGGTCCAGGCGTTGTTGAACAGCGCCGGCTCCCAGCTGCCGTAGGTCGGGTTGGGCAGCACGAACCAGCGCTCGCCGACCCAGCCCGCGTGCGGGGCCATGGCCTGCTCGCGGCCTTCCGGGGTGTTGGCGACGATGGTGACCATGTCGCCGATCTGGTCGCCGAACTGCATCAGCACCCGGTGCGTGCGCGAGATGTGCTGGCGGCGGCAGCCCTTTTCGGAGCCTTCCTGCTCGCAGCCCTCCACGAAGAAGCCCAGGCCCAGGAACTGGTCGGCCGAGGCGACCGGGAACCCGGCGGCGCGCAGGTTGGCCAGGGTCGGTTCCTCGAGGTGGGCGGCGCGGTTGCTGAGGTAGAAGACGGTGACGCCGCGGGCGGCGGCGGCCTGGGCGAACTCGAGCGCGCCCGGCACCGGCTTGGCCTTTTCCTCGCGGACCCAGGCGTCCCAGGTGGCTTCGTCGTAGAAGCCGCCGTCGCGGACCAGGCGGGCCTGGTAGGGCGAGTTGTCGAGCACGGTCTCGTCGATGTCGACGATCACGGCCGGCGGCAGGCCGGTGGCGGGGGCCAGGCGCTCGTCCGGCACCAGCGCGTCCCAGTCCGGCGTCTTCAGGGCGCGGTCGAGCTGGTAAAGCGCGCTGCGGTAGGTCTGGCCGGCGATCAGGCGATATTCGATCGAAGCCTGCACCCAGGCGACGGCGTTGAGGTTGTCGTTGGGGCCGGGACCCGCGGCCGGGGCCGGCTGGGCGGTCGGGGCCGGGGCGGCCGGTGCCGCGACCGGCGCTTCGCGCGTGGGCATCGCCTGGCAGGCGGCCAGGGCCAGCGCGAGGGCGGAAATGGCAAAGGTCTTGGTCAGGGTCATGGCGGGCGTCCGTTCGTCGTGGCGCGCAGTTTACCGGCGTCGCCCGCCACGGTCATGACAACCCCAAAAAAGGGGTCAGAGTGCTTATCCGTTTCAAACGGATAAGCACTCTGACCCCTTTTTTGGGGGCTAGCCGTCGCCGAAGAGGGCGGCGATGGCGTCCATGTGGGCGCGGCCGCGCTGCTTCTTCTCGGCGGTCTCGCGCTCGGGGTCGGTGCCGTCGCGCAGCAGGTCGCCGGGGGGCAGTTCGTCGAGGAAGCGGCTGGGCAGCAGGTGGTCGATGCTGCCCCAGCGCTTGATCTCGGCGCTGTGCGAGAGGTACAGCCGCTCCTTGGCGCGGGTGATGCCGACGTACATCAGGCGGCGTTCCTCCTCGAGGCGGTTTTCCTCGAGGCTGGCCTCGTGCGGCAGGTTGCCGTCCTCGCAGCCGACCACGAACACGGCGCGGAACTCCAGGCCCTTGGCCGCGTGCAGGCTCATCAGGCGGACGGCGTTGCCGGGCTCGCCGCGGTCGGCGTTCGACAGCAGCGCCAGCTGCGCGGCCAGTTCACCCGGGCCGCCGCCGCGGGCGCCTTCGAACCACGACGCCAGCTCTTCGAGGTTGGCCTTGCGGCGCAGGAAGCTGGCCTCGTCCTTGCACTGGCTGCGCACCATCGCCAGCAGGCCGCTCTGCTCGGCCAGCAGCGGCACCAGTTCGGCGGGCGTCACCTGCTCGGCGGCGTCGCGCAGTTTGTCGACGATGCGGCTGAACTCGTCCAGGCCCGCGGCCGCGCGAGGCGTGAGCTGCTTCAGGAAGCCGATCTGGCCGGCGGCCACCGACATCGGCAGGCCGGCCTGCTGCGCCATCGCCGCCAGCTTCTCGAGCGTGGTGGCGCCGACCTCGCGCTTGGGCGCGGCGATCGCGCGCAGGAAGGCGGCATCGTTGTCGGGATTGGCCAGCACCTGCAGCCAGCACAGCGCGTCCTTCACCTCGGCGCGGTCCAGGAACTTGGTGCCGCCGGTGAGGTGGTAGGGGATGCGCAGCAGCTGCAGCGCCTTTTCCAGCGGCCGCGACTGGTGGTTGCCGCGGAACAGGATGGCGAACTCGCCCCAGGGGATTTCCTTGGCCTGGTGCAGGTAGTGGATCTCGGCCGCGACCCGCTCGGCCTCGTGCTCGTTGTTGGTGCAGGCCCAGACCCGCACCGGCTCGCCGTCGCCGTGCTGGCTCCAGAGCTGCTTGAGGTGGGCGTGCGGGTTCTTCGCGATCAGGGTGTTGGCGCAGCGCAGGATGCGGCTGGTGCAGCGGTAGTTCTGCTCGAGCTTGATGACCTTCAGGTTCGGGTAGTCCTGGCCCAGCAGGTCGAGGTTCTCGGGCTGGGCGCCGCGCCAGGCGTAGATGCTCTGGTCGTCGTCGCCGACGCAGGTGATGTTGCCCTTGGTGCCGGCCAGCTGGCGCAGCAGGCGGTACTGGGCGCCGTTGGTGTCCTGGCATTCGTCCACCAGCAGGTAGCGGATGCGCTCGCGCCAGCCGGCCGCCAGGTCCGGGTCGGCCTCCAGCAGGGTCAGCGGCAGCCGGATCAGGTCGTCGAAGTCGACGGCGTTGAAGGCCTGCAGCCGGGCCTGGTAGCGGGCGTAGATCCCGGCCGCCTCGCGCTCGCGGGCCGAGCGGGCGGCCTCGGCGGCCTGCTCGGGCGACAGGGCGTTGTTCTTGGCGGCGCTGATCAGGTTCTGGATCGAGTACAGGGCGTCGTTCTTCAGGCCCGGCGTGGCCAGGTCCTTGATGATGGCCATCTGGTCGTCGCCGTCGAAGATCGAGAAGCCGCGCCGCAGCTTCGCCCGCTCGTGCTCGATCTGCAGGAAGCGCAGGCCCAGGGAGTGGAAGGTGGTGACCATCAGGCCCTCGGCGGCCTCGCCCTTCACGCGCTTGGCGACGCGGTCGCGCATTTCCCGCGCGGCCTTGTTGGTGAAGGTGATGGCGGCGATGTGCCGGGCCTCGTGGCGCCCGGTGGCGATCAGGTGCGCGATCTTCTCGGTGATCACCCGGGTCTTGCCGCTGCCCGCGCCGGCCAGCACGAGCAGGGGGCCGCCGACGTAGGCGACCGCTTCTTTCTGGGGGGGGTTCAAGCCATGCATGAGGCCGGGGATTGTAGCGGCCCGCCCCCGCCTTGATGAACGTGAACAAGCCGTACCGGGTTCATTTTCTTTCTCCCTGAGACTGGCCCAGGCGCCGGCCGGGCTCAGGGAGAAAGAAAATGAACCCGGTACGTCGCTCCGACCGGCTGTCTCATCGAGAAAGAAAATGAACCCGGTACCGCTTTACAATCTGGCGATGTTGCAGGTCTCGCCAACGCTGGCCATCCCGGATGACGAACTCGTCGAGCGGTTCGTGCGCTCGAGCGGGCCGGGCGGGCAGAACGTGAACAAGGTCGCCACCGCGGTGGAGCTGCGCTTCGACGTGGTGAACTCGCCGTCCCTGCCCGAGCCGGTGCGGGCCCGCCTGCTGGCCCGTCGCGACCGCCGGCTGACCGACGAGGGCGTGCTGGTGCTCAGCGCCCAGCGCTTCCGCACCCAGGACCGCAACCGCGAGGACGCCCGCGAGCGGCTGGCCGCGCTGATCGCCGCCGTGCTGGTGCCGCCGAAGAAGCGCATCGCCACCCGGCCCACCAAGGGTTCGAAGGAGCGCCGGCTGGGCGCCAAGCGCGAGCGGTCGACCGTGAAGAAGCACCGCAGCACCTCCGGCTGGGACCGCGAATGACCCGGATCCCGACGCTGCCCGCCTCGGCCCCGCGCAACGGCAGTGCCTTCGGGCGCTGGCTGGGCCGGACCATGCTGCGCCTGGGCGGCTGGAGCATCGAGGGCGACTGGCCCGACCTGCCGCGGCTGGTGGTGATCGTGGCGCCGCACTCCTCGGGCTGGGACGCGGTCTGGGGCCTGGCCGCCAAGCTGGCGATGGGCGTGGACATCACCTTCATCGCCAAGGCCGAACTGTTCCGCGGTCCGCTGGGCTGGCTGCTGCGCAAGTTCGGCGGCCACCCGGTCGACCGCAGCGCGCCGGGCGGCATCGTCGAACAGACCGCCGCCGAGATCCGCCGCGCCGAGCGCATGTGGTTCGTGCTCGCGCCCGAAGGCACCCGCCGGCGCGTCGAGCGCTGGAAGCCGGGCTTCTGGAAGATCGCCCGGCAGGCCGGCGTGCCGGTGTTCTGCGCCGCCTTCCACTATCCGGCCCGGCAGATCCTGCTCGACCAACTGTTCCATCCCAGCGACGACTACGAGGCCGACATGGCCCGCATCCGCAGCCTCTATCGTCCGCACATGGGCAAGAACCGCGACACGCTCTGATCGCCCCGGCTTGGGTGCCCGGGAGGGGGTCGATAGACTGGCGGCATGGAATCGATCCACTCGCTGCAGGAATTCATCGCTTCGCGGCCCTGGCTGCTGACCCTTTCGAGCGCCCTGGTGCTGGCGCTGCTGGCCTGGCTGGCCGACCAGCTGACCCAGCGGCTGCTGGTGCGCGTGCTGGTGCGCCTGGTCAAGGCCTCGCCGGTGAAATGGGACGACGCGATCCTGGCCCGTGGCGTCATCAGGCGGCTGGCGCACGCGGTGCCGGCGATCGTCGTGTACCTCGGTGCGCCGCTGCTGCCGGGCGTGCCCGAGGGCGGGGTGGCGGTGCTTCGCAACGTCGCCGCGGCCTACGTGGTGGTGACCGCGGCCCAGGCCATCTCGGCCTTCCTGTCGAGCCTGCAGGACATCTACGAAGCCCGCGATCCCGAACGCGCCCGCAGCCGCCCGATCAAGGGCTACCTGCAGCTGGCCAAGATCGCCCTGTTCGTGCTGGCGACGGTGCTGGTGGTCGCGGTGCTGGTGGAGCGCTCGCCGCTGCTGCTGCTCTCGGGCTTCGGCGCGATGACGGCGGTGCTGCTGCTGGTGTTCAAGGACACCATCCTGTCACTGGTCGCCAGCGTGCAGATCAACTCCAACGACATGGTGCGGGTCGGCGACTGGATCGAGATGCCGCAGTTCGGCGCCGACGGCGACGTCGTGGACGTGGCCCTGCACACGGTGAAGGTGCAGAACTGGGACAAGACCATCACCACGATCCCGACCCACGCACTGATCGCGGGCAGCTTCAAGAACTGGCGCGGCATGAGCGAGTCGGGTGGCCGCCGCATCAAGCGCGCACTGCCGATCGACCAGGGCACCGTGCGCTACCTCGCCGACGACGAACGCGAGGCGCTCTCGCGCTTCGTGCTGCTTCAGCCCTACCTCGAGCGCAAGGCCACCGAGCTGGCCGAATGGAACGCGCAGCGCCAGGGCAAGGCGCCGGTGAACCTGCGGCGACTGACCAACCTGGGCACCTTCCGCGCCTACGCCCGCGCCTACCTGCAGTCGCACCCGGGCATCCGCGACGACATGACCCTGCTGGTGCGCCAGCTCGATCCGGGCCCGCAGGGCCTGCCGATCGAGGTGTATTGCTTCACCGCCACCACCGCCTGGGGTGACTACGAGGACATCCAGTCCGACATCTTCGACCACCTGCTGGCGATCCTGCCGGAGTTCGGGCTGCGCGCCTTCCAGGTGCCGTCCGGCGGCGATGTCAGCCGGGCGCTCGCGGCACGGGGTGGAAGCGGCGAGGGCGCCGCCGGCTAGCGACGACGCCCTGCCGCGCGCGTGGGCTCAGGTCTGCTCGATGTCGCCGACTTCGACCGTACCGCCGCAGTTGCCGACGCAGCCGCCCGGGATGTACGGGAACGACGGGAAGCCGATGCCGCCGCCGCTGCCGCCACCGCCGCTCGACGGCGGCGTGTCGTTGCCGTCCTCGTCTTCGTCCTCGTCCTCCCGGCCCTGCTCGTCGAAGCGCTCGTCGCAGGGCTTGGTGAACGGAAGGATCACGGCCGGCTTGCCGATCGGTCCCTGCACGGCGACGTAAACGAAGACTTCGTCGGCGTTGTAGCGGTTGCCGTACATCGACTGCAGTCGCGCGCCGATCGCGGCGACGGCGGCGTTGTCGAAGCCGTTCCGGAGGATGTCCATGGCGGACACGCGCACCGGCGTCGCCGGCGGCGCGACGGTGATCATGGAGCAGGCGACGGCGATGGCCGACAGCGACAGGCCGGCCAGGGCCGCGAGGCGGAGGCGCCGGGGGGCGTTCTTTGACTTCATGGGTGGGTTTTCCTGCGTTGGGTGGAGGGATCAGGGGGACGGCGGCGGCGCGAGCCGCGACTGCCATTCGATGAACAGTTGTTCGAAGGTGACGCCGGCCCCCGGGCGGGGGTCGTTGCCGAGCGGCGGCAGGCCGCGCTGGCGGCGCATCTGGTTCATGCGGTCGAGGATGGCCTGCGCCATCGCATGGCTCATCGCGCGTTCCTCGGGCGTGGACTGCGCCCCCAGCTGCACCGGCGCGGCATAGTTGCCGCGCAGGCGCGCGGCCTGCAGGTAGGCTTCCGCCATGCCGGTGTCGCCCTGTCGTCCGCTGGCCTGTGCCAGCGCGAGGCGCTCAAGGGCGTAGACGGAGCCGTCTGCCGCGACGTCGAACATGTCGTCGATCGCCTGCCGGTCCTGGCCGCGATACGCCGCCCGCTCGGCCCGTTGCAGCCTGGCCATCGGGTCGCCGTCGGCGGCGAGGGCCGCGAGGGCATCGTCGCTCAGCTGCGCGTAGCGCTCGGCCGTGGCCTCGTCGGGGTAGCCGTGCTGTTCCAGCCAGCGTGCTTCCTCCGGCGTTTGCGCCGACCAGGCGGCATAGCGCTGCACCAGTTCGAGTTCTCCGGCGCTCATGGGTGCCGCGGGAGCCGACGCCGGCATCGGTCGCAGCGCCGGCGCCGGTGTGGCGGCAGGCGGCCTGTCCGGGCTTTCGGCTTGCGCGGCCTGCGGCCGAACCGCAGGCGCCCGGTCGTCGAACGGACCCATGAACGCAGCCGCTCCCACGAGCGCGGCGGCGATCACGCCGCCCGCGATGAGTTTCTTCTTCATCGTTGTCCCCGTTGCTGGCGACCTCGCGGATGGCATTCATCGCGTCGACGTCGTGATGGCCGCGGACTCTAATCGGCGCATCCGGCCAGCGGCAAGACGGCAAGGACGGGAATCGTCGGCGGAGGCGTCAAGTGCTCCTGACATGCCGTGCGTGCCGCCTTGGCGCGGCGCGCGTTGCCGCGCCGATGGTTAGAGCAACGCTACCAATTGCATGGCATCGTGCTTCAGCGCTCGGAGTGGCCGGCGTCGAAGTAGTCGCGGCGCTCGAACAGGCCCGGCTTCACCAGGTCGATGAAGGCGCGCGCCTGCGGGCTGAGGTACTTGCCCTTGCGCATCACCACGCCGTAGCTGCGCGGCGGGAAGTAGTCGCCGAGGTTGCGCGCCACCAGCCGCTGTTCGTCGGCCTCGGTGAGGCAGATGCTGGTGACGATGGAAATGCCCAGGCCCATCGCCACGTACTGCTTGATCACCTCCCAGCCGCCCACCTCCAGCGCCACGGTGAACGGCACGCGCCGCTGCTGGAACACCAGGTCGACCAGGCGATAGGTGGTCAGCCGCCGCGGCGGCAGGATCAGGCCGTAGGGCGAGAGGTCCTCGAGCTTGAGGTCGGGTTTCTCGGCGAGCGGGTGCCCGGGCGGGCAGATCAGCATCGGGTCGAAGGAATACACCGGCGCGTAGGCCAGGTCGGTGGGGACGTCGAGCATCGAGCCCACGGCCAGGTCGACGCCGTCCGAACGCAGCAGGCCCAGGCCGTCCTGGCCGGTGACGTTGTGCAGCACCAACTGCACCTCCGGGTGCTGGGCCCGGAAGGCCTGCACCAGTTTGGGCAGCAGGTAGAGGATGGTCGAGCTGCCGGCCGCGACGTGCAGTTCGCCGGCCTGCAGCCCCTTGATCTTGCTGCGGAATTCGCTATCCAGGCCGTCCAGGCCCTCGACCAGCGGCCGGGCGATCTCGTACAGCACCTGGCCTTCGCGGGTGAGGCTGAAGCGCCGGCCGATGCGTTCGAACAGCGCCGTGCCCAGCTCCCGCTCGATGGCCTGGAGCTGCAGGGTCACCGCCGGCTGGCTCAGGAACAGGGCCTCGGCCGCGCGCGACACCGAGCCGAGGCGGGCGACCTGGCAGAAGGCCCGCAGCGGCTTCAGGCGGTCGCCCTTGTAGTAGAAGCGCGGGTTGCCGGTGGCCATAAGCCCTTGTTCCGATGCAGGTATAAGCAGGGCTAATAATAAGTATCAAAACATATGTTTTGTCAAAGTCGGCGCCGGCGCCTAGGTTCGAGCCATCGAATCCCTCAGGAGTGATGGCCATGGCCGGAGACGCAGCGCGCACCATCCCGCCCCTTTCGCTGACCGGGCCGCGCCTGGCCGGCCAGGAAGACCTGCTGACGCCGGCCGCCCAGGCCTTCCTGGTCGACCTGCACCGCGCCTTCGAGCCGACCCGCCAGGCCCGGCTGGCCGCCCGCCAGCAGCGCCAGCGCGCCTTCGACGCCGGCGAGCGTCCGGACTTCCGCGAAGACACCCGCGCACTGCGCGAGGGCGACTGGACCGTGGCCCCGCTGCCGGCGGCCCTGCAGGACCGCCGGGTCGAGATCACCGGCCCGGTCGATCCGAAGATGGTCATCAACGCCCTCAACTCCGGCGCCAACTGCTACATGGCCGATTTCGAGGACAGCACCTGCCCGACCTGGGAGAACCTGCTGGTCGGCCAGCGCGCCCTGCGCAAGGCCGTCACCGGGCAGCTCGACTGGATGGCGCCGGACGGCAGCAAGCACTACGTGCTCGACAAGGATTCGAAGACCGTCCTGATCGTCCGCCCGCGCGGCTGGCACCTGGACGAGAAGCACGTGCTGGTCGACGGCCAGCGCATGAGCGGCAGCCTGTTCGACTTCGGCCTGTTCGCCTTCCACAACGCCGCCGGCCTGCACGCCAGGGACCGCGGCCCGTACTTCTACCTGCCCAAGCTCGAGTGCATGGAGGAGGCCGCGCTGTGGGACCAGGTGCTGGCCTTCGCCGAGGCCCGCCTGGGCCTGGCCGAGGGCACGATGAAAGTGACCGTGCTGATCGAGACCCTGCCGGCCGTGTTCGAGATGCACGAGATCCTGCACGCGCTGCGCGGCCGCATCGCCGGCCTCAACTGCGGCCGCTGGGACTACATCTTCAGCTACCTCAAGACCTTCCGCCGCCACCGCGACCGGGTGCTGCCCGAGCGCGGCCAGGTCGGCATGGCCCAGCCCTTCCTGAAGGCGTACTCGGAGCTGCTGATCCAGACCTGCCACCGCCGCGGCGCCCACGCCATGGGCGGCATGGCGGCGCAGATCCCGATCGCCGGCGACCCGATCGCCAACGAGGAAGCGCTGGCCCGCGTCCGCGCCGACAAGCTGCGCGAAGCCAATGCCGGCCATGACGGCACCTGGGTCGCGCACCCGGCCCTGATCAAGGTGGCGCGCGAAGTCTTCGACGAGAAGATGCCGACCCCGAACCAGCAGCACGTGCGCCGCGAGGACGTCGTGGTGACCCGCGACGACCTGATCCGCCCGAGCCTGGGCACGATCACCCGCAAGGGCTTCGACAACAACGTGGAAGTCTGCGTGCGCTACCTCGCCGCCTGGCTCGACGGCCAGGGCTGCGTGCCGATCCACTGGCTGATGGAAGACGCCGCGACCGCCGAGATCGGCCGCGCCCAGCTCTGGCAGTGGCTGCACATGGCCGACAACGGCGGCGGCCACCTGCACCTCGACGACGGCACGCCGGTCGACTTCTCGCTGTTCGACCGCGCGCTGATGAGCCTGCCCTCGAAGCTGTCCGAGCGGATGAAGCTGCCGGGCGGCGCGAAGATCAACGAGGCGATCGCGCTGCTCGATGAGCTGACGCACGCCAACGAGCTGGTGCCCTTCCTGACGCTGCCGGCCTACGAGCGCCTCGGCTAGTTCGGTTCCCCCTCTCCCCGGCCCTCTCCCCCAGGGGGAGAGGGAGGCAAGAAAAATCACTGCGACTCCCCTTCAATCCAAAGGAACGACGACATGACCACGACCCTCCCCACCGCCGAGCAGCTCAAGAAAGAGTGGGCCACCGATCCGCGCTGGGCCGGCATCGAGCGCGGCTACGGCCCCGAGGAAGTGGTGCGCCTGCGCGGCACCGTCGCCATCGAGCACTCGCTGGCCCGCATCGGCGCCAACAAGCTGTGGAAGTACCTGGGCGAGAAGCCCTTCGTGAACGCGCTCGGCGCGCTCACCGGCAACCAGGCCATGCAGCAGGTCAAGGCCGGCCTCAACGCCATCTATCTGTCGGGCTGGCAGGTCGCGGCCGACGCCAATGTCGCCGGCGAGATGTACCCCGACCAGTCGCTGTACCCGGCCAACTCGGTGCCGCTGGTGGTCAAGCGCATCAACAACACCCTGCTGCGCGCCGACCAGCTGCACCACGCCGAGGGCAACGACAGCATCGACTTCCTGCAGCCGATCGTGGCCGACGCGGAAGCCGGCTTCGGCGGCGTGCTCAACGCCTTCGAGCTGATGAAGGCGATGATCGAGGCCGGCGCCGCCGGCGTGCACTTCGAGGACCAGCTGGCCAGCGTCAAGAAGTGCGGCCACATGGGCGGCAAGGTGCTGGTGCCGACCCAGGAAGCCGTGCAGAAGCTGGTCGCCGCGCGCCTGGCGGCCGACGTGATGGGCGTGCCGACACTGATCATCGCCCGCACCGACGCCGAGGCGGCCGACCTGCTCACCAGCGACATCGACCCGAACGACCAGCCGTTCTGCACCGGCGAGCGCACCGTCGAAGGCTTCTACAAGACCCGCCCGGGCGCCGACCAGGCCATCAGCCGCGGCCTGGCCTACGCGCCCTACGCCGACCTGGTCTGGTGCGAGACCGGCAAGCCGGACCTGGCCTTCGCCAAGAAGTTCGCCGAGGCCATCCACGCCAAGTACCCGGGCAAGATGCTGGCCTACAACTGCTCGCCGTCCTTCAACTGGAAGAAGAACCTCGACGACGCGACCATCGCCAGGTTCCAGAAGGAGCTGGCGGCCATGGGCTACAAGTTCCAGTTCATTACCCTGGCCGGCTTCCACTCGCTCAACTACTCGATGTTCAACCTGGCCTACGGCTACGCCCGCAACCAGATGAGCGCCTTCGTGGAGCTGCAGGAGGCCGAGTTCGCGGCCGCGGACAAGGGCTTCACCGCGGTCAAGCACCAGCGCGAGGTCGGCACCGGCTACTTCGACTCGGTCACCCAGGCCATCCAGGGCGGCAAGAGCTCGACCACGGCGCTGAAGGGTTCGACCGAGGAAGAGCAGTTCCACGGCGACGCCAAGGCCGCGGCCGCCTGATTCCGGGGGACGCTGCCCCGGCCGTGCCGTCGCGTACGGTCGGGGCGGCGATATGAGACAAAAGTCGCTGTCGCCTTCACGCCAGCTTGGATACACTCGGGCAGTCCCTCCTGCCGAGCCGCCCGTGATCCCCGTCGATCTCCCCGGCAGCCAGGCCGTCCCCGCCGCATCCGGTGGGGCCGATGCCCGGCTCCCCTCGCAGCTGTCGCCCGAAGAGTTCCGCGTCCTGGCCGGCGCGGGGGTCAGCCGGGCCGTGTTGCCTGGCGAGGAGCTGTTCCGGCGCGGCGAGTCGGCCCAGAGCATGTTCCTTATTGATACCGGCGAAGTCCGCCTGGGCTTCGACGACGGCCTGGCCGACAAGCTGCTCGGCCCCGGCCAGTACTTCGGCGAGCTGGCCGTGTTCATCGGCCGGCACCAGCGCTTCGCGCGCGCCGTGGCCGAAACCCCCGGGGTGCTCTACGAAGTCACCCAGCAGTCCTTCCAGGCCCTGGTCGAGCGCGAGCCCGCCCACGTCGCCCGCTTCATGCAGCGCAGCTTCGCCTACCTGGTCGCCGGCGAGCACCAGCTGATCCAGCACCTCAAGCGCCGCAACGAAGACCTGATGCAGACGCTGGACACCCTGCGCCAGACCCGCACCGAACTCACCGTCGCCCAGCAGCTGGTCCGCACCGACGACCTGACCGGCCTGGCCAACCGCCGCGGCCTGTACCGCTACCTGGACGAACTGGGCCACCAGACCCTGAACGACCTGAAGCTGGCCCTGCTGCTGGTCGACATCGACCACTTCAAGCAGATCAACGACCGCAGCGGCCACCTGGCCGGCGACGCCGCCCTGCGCGCCGTGGCCGAGGAAGTGCGGCGCACGGCCGGTCCGATCGAGCTGCCCTGCCGCCTGGGCGGCGACGAATTCGCCCTGGTCCTGCGCGTCAGCGACGACGGCGAGCTGGCCAACCGGGCCCTGGGCCTGATGAGCGCCATCCGCAGCCTGCGCCTGCCCAGCCTGCGCGACCACCGCCTGTCGGTCAGCATCGGCGGCGCCTTCTGTGCCGACCCGGGCGGCTGGTCCAGCTGGTACAGCCAGGCCGACGGCGCCCTGTACGACGCCAAGCGCCAGGGCGGCGACCACTGGCGCCTGTCGCGCTGATCCACCGTTTGGCCGCGCGCCAGCGATCGCTGCGTTAAGCCCAGCAGGAGGTACCCAAGCCGTCCATGAGCGTCCCCGAGCCCCGCGTTGCCAGCCACGCCTATGCGCCATCGGTCACCCCGATGCTGCGCACCGTGCTGCTGTGCGACATCGTCGACTCGACCGCCATGATCGAGCGCCTCGGCGACGTCCGCGCCATCGCCCTGCTGCAGCGCCACGACCAGCTGATGCGCCAGACCCTGGCCCTGTGCCACGGCCAGCTGATCGACAAGGCGGATGGCGCCCTGGCCCTGTTCGAGCGGCCGATCCAGGCCCTGGACTTCGCCCTGCGCTACCAGCGCGGCCTGCGCGAGATCGGCGCGGTCGACGGCGTCGACCTCAAGGCCCGCATCGGCATCCACGTCGGCGACGTGATGACCTGGGCCAACGAACCCAAGGACGTGCTGGCCGGCGCCAAGGCCTTCGAAGTGGAGGGCCTGGCCAAGCCGGTCGCCGCGCGCCTGATGAATCTCGCGCGGCCCGGCCAGATCCTGATGTCGGGCATGGCCCAGAACCTGTGCCAGCGCGCCGCCGGCGAGCTCGGCGAGGCCGGCGCCAGGCTGCGCTGGCTGATGCACGGCCGCTACAGCTTCAAGGGCGTGCCGGCGCCGATGCTGGTGCACGAAGTCGGCGAGCCCGGCCTGTCGCCGCTGCGCGCGCCCGAGTCCGGCGCCAAGGCCTGGCGCGAGCTGCCGCTGTGGCGGCGGCCGCCGGTGCTGGCGCTGGAGGTGCTCGTCGTCGGCGGCCTGGGCCTGGCCCTGTTCTGGTCGACCTTCCGCAGCCCGCCCGCGATCGCCTTCGCCGAACGCGACTGGGTGGTGGTGGCCGACCTGCAGAACCGCAGCGGCGAGCCGCTCTTCGACGACTCCCTGGACACCGCGCTGCGCGTGGGCCTGGAGCAGTCGCGCCACGTGAACCTGGTGTCCGACCTGCAGATCGACCGCGCACTGGAGCGCATGCAGCGCCAGGGCCAGCCGGTGGACCGCCAGCTGGCCACCGAACTCGCCCTGCGCGAAGGCGCCAAGGCCGTCATCCTGCCCACCGTTGCCCAGGTGGGCGGCGTGATGCGGGTCAGCCTGGAAGTGGTGGACCCGAACAGCGGCGTCACCGTCTACAGCGAAAGCGCCGACGGCCGCGGCGTGGAGTCGGTGCTGCCGGCCATGGACGAGGCCATCGTCAGCGTGCGCGAGCGGCTCGGCGAATCGCTCTCGAGCATCGAGGCCACCAGTGCGCCGCTGGAAAAGGTGACCACCGCCAACCTCGAGGCGCTGCGCGCGTTCTCGATGGCCAACCAGGCCCTGGGTCGCGGCGATGCCCGCACTTCGCTGACCCTGCTCGATCGCGCCATCGAGCTGGACCCGGCGTTCGCCAGTGCCCTGATGAAGAAGGGCGCGCACTACTTCCAGGCCGACGACCTGGCGCAAGCCCGGGCGCTGATGGAGCGTGCCGCCGCCCAGCAGGACCGCCTCAGCGCCCGCGACAAGCTCAACGTGCAGGCGCAGCTGGCCATCTTCGAAACGCCCGACCGGATGATCGACCGGTACACGCAGCTGGCCGAGCTCTACCCCGATTTCATGACCGGCCAGCAGAACGTCGGCAACACGCTCTGGCAGTTCAAGAACGATTTCGCCGCGGCCGAACCCTGGTACCGGCAGGTGGCGGCCAGCCGGCATCCGCTGCGGTCGCTGTCGATGACGACCATCGCCGTGATGCAGGTCGGCCAGGGCAATCTCGACGAGGCCGGCCGCACCTATGAGGACCTGCAGGCCCTGGGTGGCGGGCGTTTGTTCGGAAGTGATGCCGACGTCCCGCTGGCGCGCGGCCAGCATGCCCAGGCCCTGGCGGCGCTGGACAAGGACGTCGAGCGGGACTCGCCCATCCAGCGGCTCTGGAAGGGGCTGCGGCGCAGCGCGGCCCAGGCGGATCGCGGGCGCTACGACGAAGCCCTGGCCGAACTCGATGCCATCGAGGGCCCGCAGGGTGCGGTGAACTCGCCGAGCGACACCGCGCGCATCGCGCTGGCCCGGTTGGCCGTGCAGGCAGCGGCGGGCGACGAGGCAGCGTTTGACAAGGCGCTTCCGGCTTACGTGACGGCCCAGCTCGATCGCGTCGCCACGGCAGCCGAGCGCTACGACTTCAGCAGCCTCACCCACGCATTGCTGGGGGGCTTGCTGGCGGCGCGGAACGGAGACACGGACTTGGCGCGCGAGGTGCTTGAGAAGACCCGGGCGATGAGCCTGGGCTCCGGCTACCCGGAGCGGGAGGCACTTTGGAAGGCGCTTGAGGCCGAGCTGGCGGTCGCCGGAGGCGAGAAGGATGCGGCGGCCCTCGCCGCGGCGGCCAAGGAACTGGCCAACAGCCACTACCTGCAGGCGCAGGTGACGCGGCTCAGGGTGCTGGAGGCGCGGCAGGACGAGGCCATGATGGTCGAGGCCGGCAAGGCGCTATGCGCGGCCCGCGGCCAGGCGCTTTCGGAGTGGAGCTTCGGATTCTCGTCGCTGGTGCCCAACCTGTTGGCGACCCGCGCGGCTTGCGATGCGTACGCGCGGACACCGGCCGCCGGAAACTCCCGCAGGGGCTGATTCCGGACCGGCGGGGCCTTGCCCCACCGGCCGTTTGACCGGTTACTCGACCAGGAACCACACCAGGCCGGCCTTGCCCGCGACCTTGGCCTTGATGGCGTCGCGATTGGCCTTCAGGGATTCCTTGCTCGGCAGGCGGCGGATCGGCGGCACCTGGGCCGGGTCGACGTCGACGCCCATCGTATGCAGCACCAGCGCCGGGTTGCCGAGGAACTGTTCGCGGAACTGGTCGTCGCTGGACAGCTTGTCCAGCAGTTCAT
Source organism: Arenimonas sp. (assembly GCF_035721105.1). GTDB lineage: Bacteria > Pseudomonadota > Gammaproteobacteria > Xanthomonadales > Xanthomonadaceae > Arenimonas. The sequence continues at coordinate 31,593 of NZ_DASTNG010000051.1, forward strand.
CGACGATCTCGGGCGTAAAGCAGGACGACTTGGACATTGAATTCCCCTGGATGATTGGCGTCGCCAACGCGACCGGGCAAGCTTAGCGCCTGCCGGTGGGAAGTCCACCACCGCCCCCGCAAGGACGCCCGATGCTGATCCGCCGCTGCGCCATCCTGGTCTTCGAGGCCCGCGAGCACCTGGAATTCGACCTGGCTACCCTGTTCGCCGGCGACCAGGCCCTGGCCGCGGCCTGCCGTTGGGTCGCGCTGGCCGCGCATCTGGACGCCGAGGTCGAGCTGTCGGACGCCGAGCTGGCGCTGCTGCGTTCGGTGGGTGAGTCGCTGTGGGTCGAGCGCGCGCCGCTCGACCAGGCGTACGGCGCGGAGGCGGTGGACGCGATGCTGCGGGCCGGCCTGCTGCTGGCCTTCGAGGGGGGGCCCGGCGACTGGCGCGCGCGCGACGAGGCGGTACGCGAGAGCCACTGGCGTCCGCTGCCGGCGCTGGCCCATGCCTTCAGCCGCTGGAGCGGGCAGGACGTGGCCAGCGATCCGCGGCTGTCCCGGTTCAAAACCATCCGCGACATGGTGCAGGCCTTCGGGCCGCCGCCGCCGGAAACGGTGGCGCGTGGCCCGGCCGCGGCGCGGGTCGCGCTGCCGGCGCCCGCGGCCGGGCCGCTCGACGGGCCACTGTTCGGACGCTACACCGGCCGCAATTACGATCCGGCCGGTGCCGTCCCGTTGGCTACCGCATCGCGCCTGCTGCAGCGGACCTTCGGCGCCCAGCAGGTGCGCGAGATCGCCGAGGGCACGGCAGCGCTGAAGAAAACCAGTCCGTCCGGCGGCAGCCTGCATCCGATCGAGGCCTACGTGCTCGCGCAGCGGGTCGAGGGCGTGGCGCCCGGGTTCTACCACTACCACCCGGTGGCCCATGCGCTGGAGCCCCTGCAGGCGCTGGAACCGGCGGCGGCCCGCGCCCACGCGCTGGCCTTCGTCGCCGGCCAGGAATGGTTCGCCGATGCGCCGCTGCTGGTGGTGATGGCGCCGCGCTGGCGCCGCAACTTCTGGAAGTACCGCAACCACGCCAAGGCCCACCGCGCGATCCTGATGGACGCCGGTCACCTCTCGCAGACCTTCTACCTGCTGGCGGCCGAAGCCGGCCTGCCGGCCTTCGTCACCGCGGCGGTGAACGAGATCGATATCTCGGCGGCGCTGGGCCTGGATCCGGTCCGCGACGGCGTCATTGCCGTGTGCGGCTGTGGTCCGGACAGCGGCGAGCAGGTGACGGTCGAATACCGCTAACCCGGCGCGGCGCCGGCGCGATCGAGCAGGCGGTAGTTCAGGGCCTCGGCCAGGTGCGCGTGGCCGATGTCGGCGCTGGCGTCGAGGTCGGCGATGGTGCGGGCCAGGCGCAGGATGCGGTGCATGGCGCGGGCCGAGAGCTGGAGCTTCGCCATCGCCGCCTCCAGCAGCTGCTGTTCGCGGGGAGCCAGCCGGCAGTGGGTGTCGGTGTCGGCCTGCGACAGCGCGGCGTTGGCGACGCCGCTGCGCGCGAGCTGGATCGCGCGCGCCGCCAGCACGCGTTCGCGCACGGCGGCGCTGGACTCGCCGCGCGGCGCATCGGGGCGCAGGGCTTCGGGCGGTACCCGCGGCACGGCCAGCTGCAGGTCGATGCGATCCAGCAGCGGGCCCGAGAGCTTGGCGCGGTAGCGCTGCACCGATTCAGCCGGGCAGGTGCAGCGGCCGGAGGGGTCGCCGGCCCAGCCGCAAGGGCAGGGGTTCATCGCGGCCACCAGTTGGAAGCGTGCCGGGAAGTCGGACTGGCGCGCCGCGCGCGAGACCGTGATCACGCCCGATTCCAGCGGCTGGCGCAGCACCTCCAGCGTATGCCGGCTCCACTCGGCCAACTCGTCCAGGAACAGCACGCCGTTGTGCGCCAGCGAAATCTCGCCGGGCCGCGGATTGCCGCCGCCGCCGGTGACAGATTCAGAAGTGCGCGCGACCATCCGTCAAAAGGAGGCCCTATGCGCGCCATTTCCGAACAACAGTTGAAGAGACTTCAAACCTTACTGGATGCGACTTCCTATAGTTTTCCACTAGAAGATGCGAAAGGGTTCCCAAACGCCTTGCCCCCCGCCCGGAAAATAGGCCTCGGCCGCCGCTCCCTGACTGGCCTGATGACCTCCGGGCAAAAGGTTGAGGGCCCTGGCCCCTTCGAATCCAGCCTCGAGAGGGACTACTACGTCCTGCTTGAGTTCGATGTTCGCGTTTTCGCTTGGCACCCGCAGCCGCTTAAGGTCGTGACCGCCAAGACCGAGGAACGGCCGGGCCGGGCCTACTACCCGGACGTCCTCGTCGAGCGCAGTCACCCCAAGGGCGACAAGCTGCTCCAGTCCGCGGCCCTCGTCGAGGTGAAGTACCGCGAGCAGATCAAAGCAGACTGGGCGAACCTCAAGCCCAAGTTCAAGGCCTGCCGCGCCTATGCCCGAACCCAGGGCTGGACCTTCGACATCGCCACCGAGAAGGAAATCCGAACCCCGCGGCTCAAGAACGCCAAGTTCCTGCTCCCCTACCAGAGGCGTGAGATTGAATGGGAGGACCAGGCACGCGTCACCCAGGCACTCAGGAAGCTTGGCGAGACCACCCCGGCCAAGCTCCTCCAGGCGCTGTCGAGCTCCAAATGGGAGCAGGCCTACCTGTTGCCGGCACTGTGGTACATGGTGGCCCGGGGCGTGATCGAGGCAGACCTGGACAAGGTCGTCACCATGGCCAGTCCCATTCGAAGCTATGCCGTCGGGTGACGCTCCGCATCCGCTAGCGATCGGCGGCCAGTTTGCCTTGGGCGGCTCGGCCTACACGCTCGACAGCTACTTCAACCTTACCCACGTCTTGGCCAAGCGCGACGGCGCGGACGTGCGCGAGAAACTTGCGATCGCCGACATCCTGGCCGCGATCCAGCAGCCGGCGGTCGTCAGCGGCGCCGGGACGGAAGAATCAACCTCCAGCGGCACTGAGACCCTGTCGGAGAAGGACTGGGCCGAGGCTGAAAGGCGGGAGGCCAAGCTCAAGCTGATCATTGAGGCGATTAGGCCATCGAAGGCCCTGGTCAAGGAGATCGCGGAAGCGCTGGGCAAGAGCGTCGCGACCATCTATCGCTGGCGGATCGTCCACGCCAAGAAGGGCATTGTGGGACTGGCGCCCCACCACCCCACAGGGGGCCGTGGCAAATCCCGGCTAGTCGACCTGCAGGAAGACATCGTCGACGAGGCGATTGAGGAGCACTACCTCACCACCAAGAAGCTCAAGATTCCCAAGGTGATGGAAGTCATTGAGGAGCGCTGCCACCGAGCCAAGCTCAAGATTCCGCATCCCAACACCGTCCGCCTGAGGGTTGCGTGGCTCAGCGACAAGAAGAAGGCCGCCGCCAGAGAAGGCCGCAAGGGCGCTCGGCGGCACAAGGCCTACCCCGGCATCTACGACGAAGCCATCCACCCGAACGCGGTCTGGCAGATCGACCACACCCCGTTGGATGTGTGCATTGTCGACGACGTGTATCGAAAGAACATTGGCCGCGTGTGGCTGACCTTGGCCATCGACGTGTTCAGCCGGGTTGTCGCCGGGTTCTACATGTCGATCGACAAGCCTAATGCGACCTCGGTCGGTATGGCCTTGGTCCACGCCATCCTGCCCAAGGAGGCCTGGCTGGCGGCCCACGGCATCGATATGGCATGGCCGGTGTGGGGCAAGCCCCTCACCGTGCACGCGGACAATGACCGGACCTTCCGCTGTGATCCGGTGACCCGGGCGGCCAAGGCGCAAAAAATCAATCTCGAGTGGCGGCCCGTGGCCACGCCCAACTGGGGCGGCCACATCGAGCGGCTGCTGGGAACGGTCAACCAAGAGATTCAGACCATCAATGGGACGACGTTCTCGAACCCGATGCAGCGGGGCGAGTACAAGCCCCACGAAGAGGCAGAGTTCACGTTCGATCAGACCGAGGAATACCTCACCCGTTGGCTCTGCGGCGTCTACCACCAGCGAAAACATACGGGGCTCAACCGCCCTCCGATCCGCAAGTACGAGAGCGGGATCTTGGGCGATGCTGAGAGCCCTGGGGTGGGTCTGCCGGAGCCGATCACCGATCCCCTGCGCCTAAAGCTCGATTTCATGCCCTGCACGACCAAGACCGTGCAGAACAACGGCGTCACGTGGGATTCCATCACCTACTACGACCCGGCCATCGATAAGTACATCCATGCCCGGGATCCGGAAAACAGGAAGGTCAAACGCAAGTTCCTGCTTCGTCGCGACCCTCGTGACCTGAGCTTCATCTGGTTCTTGGATCCGGAACGCGACGTCTACATCAAGATTCCCTACCGCCGCATGGAGCATCCCAGCATCACGCTGTGGGAATTGCGTGCGGTTCGGAAGTTCCTGAGGGAGGCCGGGAGGAGCGAGGTCGACGAAGAGGTTATCTTCGACACGTATCGCGAGCTGCAGAAGATCAAGTCCAAGGCCAGCCAGGAGACTCAGGCAGCGCGAAAGGAAGCGCAGAAGAAAAAAATGTACGCGAAGAAGAGCAAGACTGAGAAGGCGCAGATGGACGGCGCCAACCCGGGCAAGCCGAGCGCGACAGAGCAAGCCCAAGAACAGAAGCGAGGGCCTGTCGGCGTCCTGTTGGATGAGGACAGCATCGTCGCGCTTGCCATCGAGTGATGGCGGATTACCCTCACCTGGATGAGCTGACCCGGCCGATCATGGGGCTGTCCGAGGAGGCGCGCCTGGCCTGGTTCCAGACCGAATTCTGGATCAAGTACGACCGAGCCGACGCCATCATCCGGGCCCTGAGCGACCTGGTCTTGAAGCCGCGACGCGACCGTATGGCCGGCTATGTGGTGACCGCGGACACGAACAACGGCAAATCCCGCATCGCCAAGCGCATCCTGGATGCCAATCCGATGCAGGTCATGGAGGGTGAGGAAGCCCGATTCCGCTTGCCGGTCGTGCTGCACGAGATGCTGCCCGGGCCCACCGAGAGCGCCATGCTCGACAACATCCTGGACCAGCTGGGCGTGCCGTACCGTTCAACGGACCCGGTGCAGGAAAAGCGACGCGTCGTCATCCTGTCGCTTCAGGCGGCCGAGACCAAGCTGCTCATGATCGACGAGATTCAGCGGATGCTGGGGGCCCGGCGGGAGGCGCGCCTAGTCCTATTGGACGCGATCCGATACATCGCCAGCCAGGTCCCACTGCCCATCGCGGCGTTCAGCACACCGCGCGGCACGGCCGCGCTGGCGTCGTCAGACGAGCTGATCAATCGTCTGCGTGCTCTGCCGCTGCCGCCCTGGCCCCTGGACAAGGACTTCCAGTCGCTGCTGGCCTCCTTTGAGCTACGGCTTCCACTGACCAAGCCGTCCAAGCTCAGCGCGCCCAGCTTTGCATCGCTGATTCATGCGTTGACGGAGGGCTACATTGGCGAGGTCTACGATCTACTGGAGTTCGCGCTCCGGGAGGCGCTTGTCGCCAAGCTCCCCTGCTTGCCGATCGAGTTTGTCCGGGCCCTTCCATGGGCGGCGCCCAGTGATCGCAAGCGGGCAGTGAAAAGCCAAGGCGAATGAACGCTCGGCCGCAAGGCTGGCTACGTGTCCCGCCCCCGCAAGCGGGCGAGCTCATCTCCTCGTGGCTGCACCGTCTGGCCTTGGCCAATCACAAGACCGACCAGACCCTGATCACTACGATGTTTGGGACCGGTGCCCAGATCTGGACCCGGGATACCGACCGCTCGTTCCCGGTTGCTCTGGAAGGCACCTTGTCCAAATGGACCGGTGTCCCCGAGGCGAGGATCGAGGCCATGACGCTGCGCCCCATGGTGGGTCGGGTGGTGGAGGATCTGATCAGGCCGGGGGTGTGCGGGTGGATCCTGCCCGCCGGGGTCTACCACCGGGTCCGCCGATCTCCGGGCCTGCAGTTCTGTCCCGCCTGCCTGGCCGAGCCGCCGACCTACGCCCGGATTGCCTGGCGCCAATCGTTCGTCACGACCTGCCTACGCCACCACCAGGAGCTGCTGGACCGCTGCCCCTCGTGCGGCAGCGTCTTCATGTTCCACCGCATGCACCCTGACCGGCTGGGGCGTTGGCCCTGTATTGGCTGCGGCCGCGACCTGCGCAGCGATCGGCCTACGGCGAAGCCCCTGTCGAATACGGTCCGACTCCAGAGGAGGATGGAACTGGCCGCCGCCACCGGGGGAGCACGCATTGATCAGCGGTGGCACATCTCGTTGGCGCTGTTCCAAGGGGTAAAGTTCCTGACGCGTGTGCTCATCTCGGCGAAGTGCCAGGGATTGCTCCGCCGAAAAGTGGCACTAGGCTGTGACGCTGCCGGAGTAGCGACATCGGCAAGGATGTTCGAGCACCTTCCCATCGACCACCGTCGCTTATTGCTGCACGCCGCTTCGTGCTGGCTGGTGGACTGGCCAGAGCAGTTCCTGGCGGATGTGGCAGGGGAAAAGATCATGCGGTCCCACTTGATCGCGGCGGGTGGACCTGCGCCGTTTTGGATGCAGCGAGCTCTTGATCGCCTGCCGACCGCTCAACCTCATGTGGTGACGGCCGACGAAACGCAGGCGGCGGCCAACTGGGTCAGGGGTAGCGGGCGGGAGGTGACCAGAAAGGCCATCGTTGAGACCCTGGGTCTTACATCGTGGGAAGCGATTATGTGGAGAAACAGAAGGGCGCTATCCAACACCGGGCTTGGTACATAATCCGAACGACCCTGGCCGCATGCTCACTTTGGTAATACTAGTCATGATCAAACTACTGAAACGGCTGTTGCCGTCACCTCCCGCGGCTCAGCCTGATCCGCCAATCGTGCCGGAACCCGAAAAGCCTACGGCATACACGATTCGGCTTGGTCGAACAGTAAAAACGGATGAGGCGTTCGATGCCTGGACCTCCGGTGATCTTGCGAAGATGCTGGCCGCGCTGAACTCCAAGTCGAACAAGATCGACCGCCATTTCTTGTTGATGAGCATTGTCGATGCAACCTACAAGAAGAGAAGTGATCCGGAAATGTCAAGGTTATGCAGGGACGTCGCCGAGCTCCACCTGCGTGAATTCCCGAACATGGTCAAACCGCTGAAGAAGGAGATGGGCGGCACGCTGCCCAGGGTCACGACATTTCAGAACTACGCGACGCTCCTGACAGAGCTTGGCGAGACTGATAGGGCCATTGGGGTCTGTGAGCAGGCCATTTCGTATGGTCTGCAAGATGGAACCTTGGCTGGATTTGAAGGCAGGATCGAGCGTATCAAGAAGGCGAAAGCGAGCCAGTAGCGACTCGAGAATGCGGGTGCACGTCAGGGTCAATGCCGGCACAAACTGAACTATCGTTCTTGGCACGACCGCGGAGCGACTAGCCGTAGGCCTCCCTCAATCCTTGCCGGTGCTCATCAGTCATACCCTGCTCGGCTTCATCGAGCCACGCGTGGAACTCGTCCAGGTTCGCCAGGCTGAAGACCTTGACGCCAAATCGCCCTTCCAAGTCCATCTGTCCACTCTTCATCATTTCGGCCATCGGCTGGTCCATTGCAATGGCGTCGCAGTAGGGCGCGTAGTGACCAATGTGATCAAGGTCGTAAAAGAAACCGCCTACCGCAGCTATAGCCTTGTCTGTATTGACGTACGCGCCCCGTTTTGCCCTCTGCTTGAGCATGGCGCATGCGCGGGAGCGAATGTACTGGTACGGAAGTTGTGCAAAATGAGGTGTCCTGAAGAATTCGGCACAAGCCTCTATCTGCTCGGCAATATCCATCTCTGCTGGCAGCTGATCCCGCATTCGCTCGACGACTTGTGAGTGAATAGGAGAGGTAAGCATCGCTTCGACGTTACCGCTTCCTACCTGTACAAGGTATTGGATGTAGGAATCACGATAGATCTTGGCTACAGCGTCAAGCTCGGCTTGCACGTCTGCTTCAAACGTCGATGTTGATTGTCGCCATTCATCGAAATAGCCCACCAGCGTCTGCGCGGAGCGCTCTTTCCTCTCTCGCAGCTCCGCCGGATCATCGAACTGGCGCCGAATGTCGATGACCATGTAGTCGTGCCACCTGTGGACGTGGCGCGGCAGGGCGTCTCTGGGGTCTCGCACATACTCGGGAGGCTCCCCCGCTCTCCAGGCACGAAATCCTTTGGAAATCTGTCTCTGCTCAACCTCGTAACCCTGCTCAAACCGGAGCCCTCGGCTGGTCCGCTTGATGAACTCAAGGAGCTCGGTACCGCGCTGCCATTGAAGCGATTCAGCGTCGTGGGCAAAGGAGCGGGGTGAGATCAAAAGCTGCTGTGAAGACAGCCGTTCGATCCTCGCGGCGAGCTCCACGAAGCGCGGGTCGCCCCCACGGAACGCCCCGCTAAAGAACGGTTGATCCAGGTACAAGACCTTCTTCTGAAGGGCAGGCAAAGCAATGCGCACGGAGTACTCACAGCGTCCGCATCCGCGAATAAGGAGCGCGGGAAGGACCATGACGTTGCCGTAGCGCTCGTAGCCACAGGATGGGCAGGGCCCCAGAACTCGACTCACCCACATCAGGTGTACCCCTTTGACGCCTGTTGACTGACGTCGCAGGCGGCGTGAACGAGCCGGGTGTTGCTGGGGACGTAGCCATCGACGGCCCGCATCCGGTCCAGGACGGCGCCGCGCTCGGGAAGCGGCTCGTTGCAGATGGCACACAGCCCCCCTTGCTCAGCCATTTTTAGCGCCTTGAGCTTGCGACGTACCATAGGCTTGCTGCGCTCGTCGTAATTCAACTCTTTGTAGACCTTTCGACGATATGCAAACTCCAGGTCTCTATCGCCTCCGCTGAGGTCGGCAATTCGTGCGCGGACCTCCTGCAAGAGGTCGCGAGCAATGGCTAGTTGGGCGCTAGTTAGTCTTGGATTTGGCATCAAGCACAGGCTCTCAGGCGATGCGTGCGAAAGGGGTAGCCGCTACATGTCCGGGAATCGATCAGCGTCTGTATCTCGTCCGTCCAAGAGCTCTTCCAGCAAGCGAGCATAAGCTTCGATCTTCTCGAAGAGCTCGTCGATGCGCTCCAAGGTGATGTTGACCGGAGTGCCATCGAGTGCCATCCCGCTCCGGTGCACAATATCGTGCCGGGCGAGTAGCGCCTCCCTAAAGCCCGTGAACTCGGGAACCTTGATATCTAGTCCGCTGATCAGCCAGGGCCGTACCTCGTCCCAGCGATGCCAGACCGTGCGCTGAAGCAAGCCTTTGATGTCGTCCTTCGCGGACTCCACTTTTGCAAAAACATCCTGCCACTTGACGGTCGCAACTTTGAGCTTGGCGTGTTTGGTCAGAATGTTGCGGACAACGGTGCTGTCGTTGTCGACCCAGAACACCATGGTTTCCCAAAGATAGGTCTCAAACGCGGAGAAAGCGGACGCGTAGACCATGTTGCGAACCAGTTGCTCGGCGGCCGGATCGCCTTTAAGGGCTAGGACGCTTCGCAGGCTGGCCAGGCGATCGGTCAGTCGTGCCATGACCGGGGTCTGGCGATCGACGATGACGCCAAACTCGTCGTCGTACCAGTCCTCTCCCACCCCGTGGACCGGCGCCCATTGATCCCCGACCTCGGCGATCAAGTCGCCCACGATATCCTCGATCAGTTCATGTTCGACCAGGTCGCCGAACCGATCGTGCAACAAGTCCGAGGGATCAAATGGGCCGCCGTGAATGAAGAGGTAGCCGCCCTCACGCCCCGCATAGGGGGTCGATTGCGCGGGGTCGCAATAACGGCTGTACCACCAACCATTGATGGCAGTCCGGATGTCGTCCTCATCCTCGCAGTCTTTCAGCCATTGATCGTTCACCTCAAATGGATGTCCCTCCAGCTCGGCGTGCGCCTCGCGAGGGAGGTTCTCGATGTCGCGCTCTGGCGAATCAAAAAGCATGTCCTTGACGCCTCCCATGGGATCCTCGCTTGGAAGTGGTTGTAGCCAGGCGCATCTTCACTGGGTACTGCTAAGTTTGGAAGAGCCCCAGAGCCAGCGCGACGGTGTCCGCGATCCGAGAAGCGAACGCTTTCTTTCGCGAGTCTGATGGCTGGCCGCTGGGTGGATGATCCAGCCCGATGATCAGCATCTCGCCGCCGCCGATACGGCCGTCCTCGATCCAGCTATGCGATTGGCGCCGTCGTATTTCACAGTCCCGGGCGAGCTTTGTAATGTCGCCCCAGGTTAGCCGGGTTTTCTCCAAGGTATAGATGACGCCCACCGGGAAATTCTCGCTTACCGCTCGCCGCGCCGGCTCCACCACGTAGACGTATGTCCCGCGCCAAACACACTCGAAGATCAGGAACTGGCGCGAGCGGATGCGCGGATCGACCACCTTCTTTCCACGGGCCGGCATCTGGAAGCTGTAGGACAGGTCCCGCGACGGGCGAAACTGGCAGTGAATCGTCTCGCCGCGGGCACCGGCTACGAGTAGCTGGCCAACGATGTCCAGGACCGGGCGGAGATCATCGCCAATGGGCACGTAGGCGGCTGCCGCGGCCGCATCGGTCTGGTCGGGGGTTGCCACGGGCCGACCTTCACCGCCGCGCCCGGGCAGCTGCGCACCGGCTTCCTGTACCTTGCGCCGCCCCATGCGACGCGGATCCGACGTCCCCTCTTCAGCGGGCGGATCGAGCTTGCGGTCGGTGCGGTAGAGCCTTGCCTCCTCGTCGACTGTTCTGACGTCTCGGCTAGTCAGTGGGAGGAAGCGACTGTCGGTATTGCTGGAGTCGGTAGTGACCGGATTGTGTTCCAGCGGCTCGAGCCGGAAGGGTGTCGTGGTCTTGACGGCTCCGGCGGCCGTCGGGCTCGGAGCCTTACGGGGCGCACTGCCGTCGGAGAGGCTGATGCTTTGCCAGGGTGGGGGCGCACTATGCCTATCTATGCGCAGCACCAGTTGTCGGGGTTGGCCCGATTGACCCGGTGGTAGCGGCCGCGTCGACACCATCCAAGAGGCGTCCGTTTCATACGGCAATCCCACCGCAGGAAAGGCGCGCCTGAGGTCGGTATCGCCGGTTCCTCTTGCCTTGGCACGGAGCTCGCGAAGGGTGGCGTAGAGCTGGTTCAAGCCTCTGACGCCTTCGACATCGAGCACCACTCGCGCCAGTCTGAACGCCGCATCGTCGGTGAGGAAGGGCGCCCCTCGGAACCTCGCGTGGCCCCCGGCGTGATCGATCCAGCCCGTGTGCTCGGGCTGCCAGGCCTGCCGCGCCTTGCCGGTGAGATGGCCATTCTGGGCCAGGCCGCCGGCGATGCTGGGCAGCAGGCGCGCATCAAACAGGTAGTGAGTCCGGATCAGCTCGGTCACAGGCAAGTAGGTTTCCACCCCCTCCCGGGTCAGGAAGCGCCAAAGACCCGCGGGGTGGGGGAACGCTGGATCGATCCAATCGCCCATGTCCAGGTCCAGGTGCCCCGGGCGAAGCTGCAGACCGATCCAGTCCATGCCGGCGGCGAGGTCGGGCTGGATCGCGTCCATCGCCTTGGGCAGCGTTACCGCCGTGCGATTGCGCCATAGCGACCCCAGCGGCATCAGCGGCAGGCGGTCGAGGGGCATCCAGACCCGTACAAACCGAGCTTCTTCCTGCATCCAGAGCAGTAGGTGCATCTGTGTCTGGCGATGGGGCCCATGGCAACGCAGCGCCCCGCAATAGCGCAGCTCGTAGGTCGCCTCGCCCTGGGGGAGATCGGGCATCAGCAAGATGGCGCCAGCCGGCCCCCTCATGCGGTCGGGCCCGTGCCTGTCCTATTGGGTGGCGGGTTGGCGTGGAGGATCTTGAGGCCCGTTGTTGCCCGATCTGCGGAGGTCTCACGGTAAGAGCTTTTGGCCACCAATGGTTTGAGGTTTTTCCAACTCTTTTGCGCCTTCCAAGCCGTAGGGTCATGGGAGTGCGCCGATCGGGCACCACAACAGGGGAATGGCATGGCAGGTCCAAAGTACTACCCGATTCTCAAATGGAAGAAGGGCGAGCAAGACGCCGTTCGCTACCTCGACGGTGCCGACCAAGCATTGATGCTCCCGATCTTGGAGGTCATCGGCAAACCCGACGTGGACCTACGGGCCGCGCTGGGGCCACAGCTCGACCGGGGGCATGCCGATCAGTTCCCTTTCGGCATCGACGGCCGAAACCTCTGGCCAGCGGGCTTGGCGTTCAAGCCCTTGCTTAAGCTTTGTGCGGGTCTTCAGAAGGACGGCTACCTGACCTACCCGGTGATCAACGTGCCGGATTTGATCGCCAACTTGGGCAACTTGGCGCCGCTTAAGGACTTCGAGATCGTCATCCTTCGGCTGCGCCTCCAGCTGCTACCGCTCGCCGCTGCCTTGCAGGTGGTGAAGGACGTGCGCAAGGCGGTGGGCCGCAAGGTGCACCTGCACGTGATCTATGACTTCGGGCCGATCGGGGATGCCCCGGAGCCGGCGCTGCGCGGGTTCGTGGAGCCCTTCGTCCGCGACACCCTTGCCGGCGGCGATGCCACCTATGTCGCCATGGCGGGCGGCTCGTTCCCGATGACCCTGACGGGCATCCCGGTGGGCGCGCAGAACAAGCTGCGGCGCAAGGAATGGCATGTGTGGCAGGACCTGCGGGCCCAGCCGGGCTGCGCTGACGTGCGATTCGGGGATTTCACCGTCACCAACCCTGAGCCTCTGGAGATCGAGGATCCGACGGCCATGAACCCCTCAGCCGCGATCCGTTACGCCCTGGACGGGGAGTGGTGGCTCATCCGGGGCAAAGGGGTCAAGACCGCCGGAGCGGGCGGGTTCAGCCAGTACAACACGCTGTGCAAACTGCTGGTCGCCAGTCCCCTGTACGCCGGCGCTGGCTTCAGCTACGGCGATGGGCGCTACAGCTTCTACGCCCAGCCAGGTCAGACCCAGACCGGCAACCTCACGACATGGCGGCGAGATGCCGCAAACCATCATCTGGTCCAGACGGCGCGGCGATTGGATCAGCTGATCTGACCCGGCGAAGGTCGCGCTCGCGCAGGGATGTGCGAGCGCGAAGCACGCTGACAACCCACTCTTTCAGAGTGGCCAACTCCGTCAGGTCGGCCAGCTGGCGGTAGAGCTTGGCCCGGCTCGCTGAGCAGGCTACCTTGGCGCCCAGGTTCTCCTGAAGCATTCGGGCCGCCTCATCGCGCCACAGCAGGGCAGCAATGCTCTCGGGCTCTTGGCGTGGGTTGGCGGTCGCCGGGCGCACTTCCGACAGCGAGATCTCGCCGTCGGCATCGCGGTCGGCCTGCAGGATCCCCCACCAGGGCGGCAGCAGCAGCGTGATCTGGGGAACAAACGCGGCGGTGGTGATGATGGTCAGAGCATCGAACACGCGATGGTAGGCGTGCATCTGGTGGGCCAAACGATCCAGGGTGTCGAAATCGCTTTTGATCTCGAACCCACACAGCGAGCGACCCAGCTGCGCCACGTCCACGCGGGCGGTGCCGTTCTCGATGCCGAGCTCCTCGACGAGCAGGTCATCACCCGTGAGGCGGGGCGCCAGCCAGGCCGCGAGCGCCTGGCGCAGTTCCCGTTCGGTGACGCGTTGGCGAGGCGAGTTCATGCTGGGATTATGCCATACGATATGCCAAAATGCCAGTATGCCGCGAGGAAAACAGCCCGTTGACCCCCGAGTCCTGGACGCCATTCCGCGGATCAAGGCGCACATGGTGGCGCAAGGGCATACGCAACCAGACGTCGCAAAGCTGACCGGACAACCTCAAAGCCAAGTTAGTCGTTTGTTGGCCGGGAAGCGGGCCCGCGTCACCGACGCGGTTCGTGAGATATGCCAATATGCAAATATTGATCTTGAAGCGGCATTGCCGGCGTCGGCGCATGAGCGGCGTCTTTCTCACGCCGTAAGACAGGTCTTAGTGGACAATCCGCACGGCGCGGCGGTCCTGGCCCGAGTCATCGAGGCCTTGGCTCCCACGCTGGCCCTCCTGCGCGACCCGCCGGCGAAACGCGCCGACAAGGAGCACCCATGAACGTTCTTCCCTACCGTGACCTGATGGCGACACTGCGCGGGATCGGCCTCAACAAGAGGCAGGTCGGCGCCCTGCTGCCCGACTGGTGGGAAGAGGCGACGGCCTCGACGACGGCCGGCGCGTGGGAGTTCGTTCTCATGATGAGCCGACGTTTGGGCCTGGATGCCGTGCAGCTGGCCCAGGGTCAGGTGCGTGCGTTGGGCGAGGTCTCAGAGCCCCGGTTCAAGCACACCGCCCGGGTCGCTGCAGAAGACCTGCAGGCCGCGACCCGCATTGCCGGCGCCTTGGCCAAGGCGGTGGTTGCGGCCATGCCCGCGCAGCCGCCGGTGCCGCTGCTCTCGGCGCAGGAAGTGCGATCGCGGATCCTGGCCAAGTCCAATGCCCGGGTCGACTTCGACAGCCTGCTCGAGTTCGCCTGGGAACGCGGCATCCCGGTCATTCCCCTGCCCAACCTCCCTGCGGGGGTAAAGAAGATGGACGCGGTGGCCATGAAGGTCGAGTCTCGGCCGGCCATCGTCATCGCCCGCAAGAACGATTCAAAAGCCTGGCTGAGCTTCATCCTGGCGCACGAGCTGGGCCACATCCTTTTGGGGCATGTGCCGGACAACGGCTCGATCGTGGAAGGCTCCATCAAGGACACCTCCGACTTCGAGGCCGAATCCCAGCTCGATCAGCAAGAGCGCGAGGCCAATGCTTTCGCCCACAGCGTCCTGGGTGGACAGGACCTAGAGCAAGCGGTGAGCAGCTGGGGCACGCGGGCGACCATGATGGAGCTTGTCGATAAAGCCCTGGAAGGCGGGCCGCGGCTGAAAACGGCACCGGGCCACCTGATCCTGCGCTATGCCTTCACCTCGCGCCGCTGGGCCGATGCCAATCTGGCGTTGCGTTTCCTGGCAGACGACCTGGATGCCCAGGCGACGTTGGTGGACAGGATGGCGCAGCAGATCGATACCGCGGCCATCGCCGGCGACCTGCAAGAGTTTGTCGAGCACATTACCGGGGTGGCTGCTCGAGCTGCCTGATGCGCCCGGTCGCTCTCTTGGCCGACAACGATGTGCTGCTCAGCGCAGCGCATTGGGGTCTGCTGGACCAGGTGCCAACAATGGTCGGCGCCACCTGGTCGGAGGTCTCCGTCCTGACCTCCCTGCCGCCCCGGACCAAAAAAGCCGATCCAAAGCTGTTCAAGGATCCGGCGGTGGCGGCAGCATTGGCGCCGTATCTCGCCCGCTGCGCTCCGCTGCCCGATCCGGAGGTCAGCCTGATCGCCAGGCTGCAGGGGCGACAGGACATCGACGTCGGCGAGCAGGTGCTGTTCGCGGCGGCTGGCAATGCGCCCGAGGCATTCGTTGTAACTGGCGACAAGCGGGCCATTCGCGCGTTGGCCGCCGTGCATGCTCAGGGGCTGATTCCCGAGCTCACCGGGCGAGTGATGTGTCTGGAGCAACTGCTTTGGCACGCACTTTCTACCCTAGGCCCGAACGAGCTATTGCGCCGGGTGCGGGAGTATCCCGATCGCGACATGGCGACGTTGGCGATTCTGGGGCGAACCGGATCGAAGTCGCAGGCTCAGATCGAGGAGGGCTTGACGTCCTATCTCAAGGACCTGAACCAAACCTCACCTGAGCTGATGGCTCGCGGCCATGGATGCGATGGTTTGGGGAGACTGGGCGCGGCGTCGCCCTAAGGTTCGGGGTTAGAAACATGATTACCCCTCACCGTCCACGTGGGGCCGGCCTTGCGGTCTGCCTGCTTGGTGGAGAGATCGCGGGCCTCAAACAACTGCCCTACGCGGTTGCCCGCCGGATCCTCGAGATGTGGATGAGAGACCACGCGATAGGTGCCGGGTAACCACGCCGCCAGCGGGACGAACACCCAGCGTGTTTCCCCGGCCACAAGCCGGCCAGTTCCCCTGACGCGCCGTCCTGCCGGATCCTGGATGGCGATGTGGTGCGCGGCCCGCGCTTCCACGGGGCCGTCGAGCTCAACAATCACCGCGGCTTGCCCGGAAACACCGTCGCCGCCAACGGTCCACCGAGACGGGTCGGGGGGGCTGCGATCCTCGTCACCAATGCTCCAGACCTTGAGCTGTTGCCCGCCCAACATCAATGCAACATGGTCTGTCTTTTCCAGCGGCGCCCCCAGAGCTTGTTTGGCGGCTAGCCCGGCTTTCACCCTCCCCGGATGGAACAGCACCGTCAGGATGGTGCCATCGGGGGACCAAAGTTCTTGTGGCAGGAAGGGCGAGTCAATCGGTCTTCCCTGCGCGTCAACGAGTGACAGGCCCGGCAGAATCGGTCCCTGCGGCGGAGACCGAAACGCGATCGAAATCCGAAGCGCATTCGCCGGCAGCGATGGGCCGGAGGGAAAGACGGCTATGGCCCTCGGCATGGCCCCAGAAGCGACCGGCGAACCCAGGAACGCGAGGCAAACGCCTAGCCAGAGGAATTCCATGGGCTACTTGCGGATCTCGTCCGCGAACCCCTCCTGTGTCATGAGGGCGTCCTGGACAGGCTTGATCTGAGTGCGCTGGAACTCGTTCGTGTAGGAGTACTCCGGGAAGTTGTACTCGGAAACAAAGTCCGAGAGGCGGAAGAATCCGAACTTGGTGACGGACACCAGCTCACTCTTGCCGGTCGCCAGATCCCGGCGCGCAGTAAGTAGGAAGTTGGCGTCCAGGTTGTCGGTCCGAATGGCCCCTGCCATGGGTGCCTGCATGGTGTCGACGCCGGTGATCTTCCCGAACTCGACGTAGGTCGACATGCCAGGCTTGGCGGCAGCCGCCTCGACACTGGCCAGCGGGATCACATCGGAGCTTCGGTTGAGGTTGGTCAGGAACAAGTAATCAACCGTTTTCCCGTCTGCCGTCATTTGGTAATGCAGGAGGTCGGCGGGCGTATTGCCGTAGCCAAGCTCCGCGATTGTCTTTCCGCGAACATGCGCGCCCGCCTTGAGGTCCGCCAGCGGAATGGTGACCAGCGGGGTGCACGTGTAGGCAGCAATCAGTGTTGGCGTCCCGCCCACGTTGGCGATGGCCATCGTCCGGATCGGCGCTCGGGTTTCGATCTGGTTGTGGGACGTGTGGTAGATCTCGACCGACGTCGTCGTCTCCTTGCCGGTGAACGGGTACGGGATGCGGCGGAGGGTCGAAGCGAAGTCCTGATTGGACAAACCCGCGACGAATAGTTCGCCGTCGTACCACTTCATGTCCGTGACGGTGAAGCTGCGCTCGGGGATCTCATGCCAGAACTCGGTCTGGTCCTTCGGCGCATCATCGATCGCGTATCGCGACGCCTGGGCAGCCGCCACGTCCAGCTTGGTCGCCATTCCATCGCTGGTAACCACGACGATGGCCGGAACCTTCGCCTCGCCAACGGACACGGCGATGTACGCTTCGCCGGTGCCGGGGCGGACCGCCAAGTCCTCGATCGCCAGGACGCCCGGTCCAAGGGCGCTTGTCAGAACGCTATCCAGGTCACGAATGTTGAACGTCTTGCCCGCGTCAGCGCGGGAGGCCGGTAACTCCACGGCATGGATGCTCGACTGCTTCCAGTCGGCGATGAAAAGGACGTCATCGGGCCCAAACGCCAGCTGTGAAACCGAGGAAAGTTGCGTGGCTGAGGCAGCGTGCGCAGCGAGCGCCAGCGAAATGGCGAGAACAAGACGGGTTTTCATGGCAGATCTCCTTGGAGGGGGGTGGCCCACCGCTTCTGGGCGTAGCGCAGGCACGCTAGCACCCGGAAAAAAGCGGACCATTCTCCTGGAAGCAATACTGTGGTCTTGTAGAACGGCCACTCTCTGACGTTGGCAAGCTCGATCAACGTCCCAGACGTTGGCAGTCGTACTATCTCAGCGCTTCCTCGGCGATTTGGGGCGACCGGTCCGCGAGGACTTCACAGATGGCCCTTTTGCGGAGGCGGAAGGCAAGCCCGCCACTCGATCCCAGATTGGATAGTCTCCGTACTTCTCTACCAAGAAGTCGACGAACGCCCTCACTTTCGCTGAAAGGTGTCGACGAGAGGGGTAGAGGGCGTAAAGATGAAGGGGCGGCCGAACAAAGTCTGTCAACACAGACCTCAGTTGTCCGGCATCAACGGCGTGGCAGACGACAAAGGTGGGCAAGAAGGCGACCCCCATGCCGGCCAGTGCCAGTTCCCGAAGCGCATCCCCGTTGTTCACTCGTGCGACGGAAGAAACATCAACCGAAAAGAGTTCCTGTTTGGAAGGTTCAAAGAACTGCCAATAAAGCCGGTCCTCGACATGGCTGTAAGTGAGTCCGCGATGGGACAGCAGGTCTTCTGGTCGTTTGGGGACTCCATACCTGCGAAAGTAGCTCGGGGCGCCACATACCACGTGGCGGATGGGTGCGATTTGGCGAGCTACCAAGGCAGAGTCTTTGAGACGGGATATCCGAAGAGCGACGTCGAATCCCTCTTCCACGACGTCAACAATCCTGTCATTTAGTTCGAGTTCGATTTGCACGGCCGGGTATCGCTGTGAGAACTCGGCGAGCACGGGCGCCAAGTGCATCACGCTCCAAGTCACAGGCGCGCTGACTCGAAGCTTCCCGGACACCTCGGCGGACCCCTTGGCGATGGTGGCTTCCGCATCCTCTAGTTCTTCAAGGATTGCCAAAGCCCGTCGATAGAACTCCTCGCCAGCATTTGTTAGTGAGAGGCTTCGCGTGTTTCGGGTGACGAGAAGTACGCCTAGGCGACCCTCAAGCTCCTGAAGTCGGCGGCTAACGGCTGATCGAACGATCCCCAATCTGTCTGCGGCGGCGCCAAGACGCCGGGTTTGGGCGATCGTGATGAATGTTCGAAGGTCTTCAAATCGGTCCTGCATTCGGATCTCCGATGCCAATGCGTTATGGATTGATGCGGGTCAAAATGGCACTCGACGCCCGGCGGAGGGTGCGGCAGCAGTTGATCACCGATTCCCCTTGGCTTTGACCAGGTTGCTGGTGCTGACTGCGGTCAAGTAAAGGAGAGCTGCGCTCCGTTCTGCTTGGGCTCCCTTGATCGCTTGCAGTCCAGGACAGCTAAGGGCCAGGCCGACGCAGATCCGTCCCGGGTCGCTGAGTGACGCTGGCCCTTGTCGGACCATCCGAAAAATATTGAGCAATTATCCCGCCCGCGATAGTTCAATGATCGCCTGACAAGAGACAAAAATCAGTAACTTACACCTTTCTGTACCGGCCTTGTTTCACTGGGAAGTGTTTACTTCGAGTAGACTGCGAGCGCCGGCCTGAAACAGCGCCCGAGTCAGATCTGCAAGGACCGTTGGTCCATCAAGTCCAGAGTACTGACCGGGCCCCAATCCTAGGGTGGTTGGATGGTCTGCCCGGATACTCGCCATCACCTTGCTTCCTTGCAGACTTCAGCTCAAGAGAGATGGCACGCACTTTGGTCAGCAGAGAAAGATAGGTAGGACAAAGTCTTACCCCAACCCAAGCGTAACTCGACTATTCTCCCAACGCCTCGAAATGGCACGCTGCGCCTGTCGCCTGGCCACTGCGCCCTGCTAGCGGGGAGCCGAAAGAAAGCGCCGGCGTCCGAGGGGCCAGCAATGGCCCCTCGTCATTTGCCTAGTCCTGGGCATTCTGTAGCGGCGGAGCATCCAAGCGGCTTGCTTCCTTCTCGTCCACGCCGAACGCCCGCTCGATTACGCGGATCAGCTCATTGATCTCGGGGTTGGACATCTGGCCGGCTTCGCCGCATCGCCCATCGTCTTCGAAGACCCAAAGCACGTCCATGGCCGAAGCGTCGAGCTCGGTCAGGAGTGGCTGGTCCTCGCCGGACCAGGCCACTAGCGCGTACTCCCCGATGCCGGGGGGGCGGGGAATGGCGATCGTGGTCGGGAACTCGGTTTCTTCACCCAGGGGAACGACGGCGGCAGAGACGAGGCTACTCAGTGCCTGTCGGGACATGAATCCAGCCAGATCGTCCGTCGTTCGTACGTTCTGAACGGTCATCCAGCCAAGTTTCAGATGTCCGTCGACGGGTGGTTCGGCGATCTGGACCTCAACCATGGCACGCCGTGAAGACATGGAGTTTCGAGTGATGGAAACCGCTGGTTGCCTCGTTGGAGCCGGACGAGGCTTGCGACTGAGTCTTACCGTCGCGCCGCCGCTTGGAGGCACGTCAATAGACCTCCGAAGCAGGTCGCGAAGCACCAAGAGAACATCATCACTGCCAAACGTGGTGCTGTGCTTCTGACCAAGCGGAGCAAACTGAACGTCGTGCAGTTGCTGACCACTCCAGGACGGTACGGTGCCATCGCCGGACTTTGATTTGAATGGATCAACGATGTCGCCAGGAACAATAGCTTGGCTTATCCCCCATATCGTCGAGTAAGACGTGCCGCAGAAATTGAACTTTCGAGTGGCTGGGTTGGGCTTGCCTTTCTTCAGAGCCAACTGAAATGCCAATGCGGAAGCAAGATTCTCAGCACCCAAGGCGGGGCCCTGAGGATCGAGGGCCTGGTATCCCGTGATGGGGTTCAGCGGTGCCTGAAGCTGCCACATCGAGTCGGTGTGGAGATGGGGGAATAGCTGATACGCAGAGGGGAATCGCTTGTCGGCCATCAATGCCTGACAGTCGCTCGCTTGGATGCCTTGAACGCCCTCTATTCCGAAAGCATTGAAAAGCGCTTCGGGAGCACCGCGGAACGGAGTTCCGAATGTAACCAGAAGTCGCACGCGGTCGCGCCAGGGAACCTCATTGCCGGCCTCCCCCAAACACTCAAGCGCATAGGTGCAGATCAAGCCGCCCATGCTGTGCGCAAGGAGCACCACCTCGCTGTCCGGGTGTTTGTTTAGCTGGACCCGTATGGAATCGGCGAGCAACGCCGCACTCTCCGGCACGCCCTTCACCCAGTTGTAGGGCCAGGGGACTACCAAGCCGTGTTTGCCAGGAGTCGTCTCGTTGTAACCCCAAGAGCGCAGTGGCTTTAGCAACTGGCTGTAGAAGTTAAAAACAAGTACGTCGCGGATGAGATCACCCACGACTACCTTGGGGTCGAGCAAGCGATCTGGATTGCGCAAGCTCCGTCCCGGCGACGGAGGCCAGATCTTCTCTTCGCGAAGATAGAGTTCCGAGCCCATAATTCCGGGAACGACGAATACGATCTCCATGGCGCGTCCTTGGAATGGTTTCAGTGGAGGTAACGCTGGGATTCAGGCAGGGCGGCCAGCCCTTTTCCCTGCGGAGCGATCTATTTCATGTGGCGGGAGTGGTGCCGGATGAGCTCTACGATTTGGGTGCGGTGCTCAGAAGCGAGGCGCACCTGACGGGCTCGGCCGACCGTTTCCGCGCAGACCCAGCCGGCGTCTTGCAGTTGAGTGACGTACAGGGACATCAGGGAGATGCTGGTGCCGGTCAGGCTGGACAGATCGCCCACCGTCAGAGCGGTGAACTGAGCGACGTACATCAGGATCTGGCCTCGAACCGGATTGGAGAACCCGTTCACCAGATCTGAGGCCAGAAGCGATTCGTGGCGAATGGCCAGGACCAGTTCGGGCGACAGCATGGCCGCTCGAACTGGGGCACTCAGCCCAGGCCGGTGGGACTTACCCCTGTTGGCCATCAACGGGCAGGTACCGGCGACGTTAGGCCGCGGGTCCGCCGTCCGAGAAGCCCGTGCTCACGTGGCTGCCATCGCAGTACGGCTTGGTCTTGCTCGCGCCGCAGCGGCAAAGTACCGCCTTCTCGACGCGGGCCAGGTTGCGACCCGTCCCCGACACGATCTCCAGCGGACCCTGCACCAGGAGCGGCCCGTTGCGGGTAGGCGTGATACCCAGTGGCGCCCGGTGCATCGGTGCTTCCGGGGCCGCAGGCGGGGCCGGCTCCCCCGTGGCCTGGAACCCGGCCTCGTGGTGGCTGCCATCGCAATAGGGCTTGGTTTTGGACGCTCCGCACCGGCACAGCGTTGCCCGGGTGGCGTCCACCTGCCCGGCAATCTCCACGGTGCCCGTGAACGCGTAGGGACCATTCTCCCGAATCCGCAGGACGTTCTTGAGCGGCGGCTGTTCCTCCAGGCCGTCATCCCGGCGGTGATAGGACAGCGCCCCCGAGGGACAGCTCCGGATCAATGCCGCTAATTCCTCGGCGTTCGCTGCGTCAGGGTGAATCCACGGACCGTCCGCGTTGGCAATAAACGCTTTGGGGTGGCCCAAGATGCAGTTGCGCGAATGGATGCAGCGCTTGCCGTCGAAGTAGACGACCAGGTCCTTGCCAACGTATTCCTGCAGGTCCGAACTCATGGAGTCTCTCCAGTGGGTTAGTGCTGGCCGCCCATGGCGTTGGCATAGCTCATGCCTACGCCGAAGGTGCCGCCGTGCTGAGTGCAGATGGCCGCAGTCTTGGCCACAGTGGACGTACGGGACCAATCGCGCTGCATCTCGAGCAGGTACTGCATCGAGGTCAGCGGAATGACGCCGGCTTGGGCCATGCGCGTGATCGAACGCTCGTGCGCCTCGCTGGAGATGTCGCCGGAAGCATCGGTGATCACATAGACCTCGTAGCCCTGATCCCGAGCCGACAGCGCCGGCCAAGCGACGCACACCGAGGTCCAGAGACCTGCCATCACGATCTTCTTGAGACCGTGGTGGTTCACCGCATCGATGATCCGGGTGTCTTCCCAGGCGTTCATCGTCGTGCGGTCGATGATCGGCGCGCCCTCGAAGACATCGGTGATCTCGGTCATGAGCGGACCGGCGAAGGTTTTGGCGCCTGCGCTGGTCAGGATGGTCGGCGTTTTGAACGCCTCGGCAGCCTTGCACACCAAGGAGAGGTTATTGCGTAGCTCTATGCCATCAATCGTGCGCGTGGAGAGCGCCATCTGGGCCTGATGGTCAATCAGAATCAGAGCGTGGTTGTGGGAGGAGATAAGGGACTGGGCGGGCGTGGCGGCGGCAGACTTCATGGACGGGTCCTTAGTGAGTAAAAAGGGGTATCAGCGGCGGGTGGCCGGGGCCTGAAGCCCCGCGGTCGTGAGAATCAAGCCCACGATCCAGAAGGCGGGACCCATGAGCCCCTCTTGCCAGGGCATGTAGCCAGGTAGGAGGACGAAGAGCAGGAATCCGAGGTCGGTTACCGAGATCAGGACGGCATTGATCCAGTAGCCGCTAAGCGAGGAACGCCAGTTCATCGTCACAGCCACGGCCATCGCGGCGGCGGCCATACAACCCAAGTTCCAGCCCGCCTGCTCAAGGCGGCCCTGGACCATGTCGGCTGGCACGGTGGCGGCCAGCGTGAAGACACGCCAGCCGGCCACCAGATGCAGCGCTCCCCAAATCAGATAGCTCAGCGCACCCAGGCGCATGAGAAGGGTTGATCGTCGCATTGTCTTGTCCCCTTTTCGGTTCCCGACGGCTGCGCTCCGGGCGTAGAAAACTGACGCGCCAGAAGGCCGGCACGTGAAGGCTATAGCGGTCAGAAAGTGACGTCGCCCCGCTCGGCCGTGAGCTGGACCGATGGTAGGCTGACCACAGGAAGCGCCTCGGAACTCTCGGGGCAATTGACTGTTCGCTGGGGAAGAACAATGCAAGATCGCTTTGAGCAGATGCGTACCTTTGTGGCGATAGCTCAGACCAAGCGGCTAGGCGCCGCGGCGGATCGTCTCGGACTGGTGCGCTCGGCCGTGAGTCGCCGTCTGCAGGAGATCGAAGAGCGCTTGGGTGTGCAACTGGTGACACGCAACACCCGCAACCTGTCCCTCACCGACGCCGGCCAGGAGTACTACAGCCGCGCCCTGGCCATCCTGGAGGATGTGGATGCGGCTGAGGCCAATTTGTCCAAAGTGGGCAGTGATGCCACTGGCAGGCTGCGTATCAGCGCCCCGGTGTCCTGGAGCGTGATGCATCTGGCGCCGCTGGCCGCGGAGTTCAGCGAGCGCTTTCCGGGACTCGAGCTCGACATCAACCTCAATGATCGGGTTGTCGACGTCGTCGAGGAGGGATTTGATGTCGCCCTGCGCATCAGCCGGCTCAAGGACTCAACGCTGGTGGCCCGCGAAATCGCGCCGATCCGGCACGTGGTCTGTGCGTCCCCCGCGTACTTCCGCCGGCGGGGTAAGCCCAAGCGCCCCGACGACCTACGCATCCACCGGGGCCTGAACTACGCCAACGTCGATGATCGGCTGTGCTGGCAGTTCCAAGACCCTGGAACCCAAGAGCTTTTCTCAGTCGATGTCCCGGTTCTAGCGCGGGTGAACAACGGGGATGCCCTGCGTGAAATGGCGATGGCCGGCGCCGGTGTGGCAATCCTACCCACCTTCATCGTCTGCCATGCGGTGGAAGCGGGGCATCTGCAGACCGTGTTGACCGAATTCATCCGCCCGCCTCTGCATCTGTACGCCATTTACCCCTCGCGGCGGCACCTCTCGGCCAAGGTGCGGGTCTTCGTTGATTTCTTGCTGGAGAAGTACGGTGACTACCCGGTTTGGGACCGCATTGCGGGACTGCAGCCCAACCTGCCGTCAAAATCCCAGCCGGCCAAGATCGTGAAGAAGGCGAAGTCACGATGACGTCGGGCAAGCGCATACACGTGGCACTGGTGGACCCGGGCCTCACCGAAGCCGATGTTGACGTGGCCCGGGCAAACGCCATGACCAACTTCAACCGGATGGCCGAGGAGGTGCCGCTGGCGATTCAGCAGCTCGAGGCCGGCCTGGAGAACCACATCCGGCAGGAGAAGGGCAGCGCGCTGCGCAAGCTGCGCCGGTTGTACAAGGAGATGGAGCCGGTCATGGCGGCGCTGGCGCCGTACCTGGCCTGCCGGCCCGGCTGTTCGGGCTGCTGCCACTACCCCATCGGCGTGATGCCGATCGAGGCAGACCTAATTGCCAGCCGGACCGGCAAGCGATTGCTGACCGGCGGCCCCGGCGCCCGCACCGGCACCTTGGTCCGGCAAGAGGACACGCCTTGCCCTTTCTTGGTCGACAATCAGTGCAGCATCTACGACGACCGGCCGATGGCGTGCCGCAAGCATGTCGCCCTGACCAACACAGCCTATTGGTGCCAGCCGGAACGGGCCAACGACCACGCGTTCCCGATGGCGGGGCTCTCGACGCTCACGGCTGCGTTCGAGTACGTGATCGCTCTGGACGGCCGGGGGATGCCGAGGGATATCCGGGACTACTTTGGTCATGCGCCAAGCACCCCGTAAGTCAGTGATCGCCCGATCTGAGCTTATTCCGGGCCAGCCTCGGCCGAAGCGTTCGTCCATTCGGCGCTCGACCGATCGCGACCTGGCCGTGATTCGGGCATGGCTTGAGGACGAAGACGCTAGGGAGCTCCCTGGCAATTTCCTCTGCAACATCGAGGTGATCGAGGAGTGTCATCGGGAGGGCGAACTGCTGGTTTACTGTGATGGAGCGACGGGGGAGGCGGTCGCATTCCAACTGGGCGGCTTGATTCGCCCCGGGATCCTTGCGGTTCGCCACGAGTTCCGCCGGAAAGGCATCGGCCGCAAGTTGGCCGAGCGCTGTATCGCGCTGGCGCGCAAGCGCAACCAGCCACTGCTCTACATTACCTGCAAACCCAGCAGCTCCGTTCCTTTCTGGAACGCCATGGGGTTCGTGATGGCGTCGACCCCAGGCCGATCCTCCGATGGCGCCTATCGGGTGCTTGAGACAGAGCTTGCGTTACCGTCGGTCGGCAGGCCTGCCGCTGTGGAAGTCTCGTTCTATCCGGAGGCGAAGAAATGGCATCCCGACACTCCTCCCTACTGCACATACCGGCCTTTGGCCTGCCAGGCCGATGATGGAGTCGTACATTTGGAGCGCCGCCTATCGTTCCACAACGCTAGCGTCATCGAGTGTGGAGACGTGGTCGTGGAGGTAGTGGTCGATGGCGAGCGCCTGCACCTGGATAAAGCCAAGTACGACGAGTCCAAAAACCTGGGTGTAGTGCGTTGCACAAACGGCTACTACATCGATCAGATCAAAGTGGCTATGAGTGGAGTGAATGCCTGAGAAAGGCAAGCAAACTGGACTCTGTGTGACCGGCCGTTCCGCTGGACGATGGTAGCAACGCCGCACTCGGACACGAACTGTCCAAAAATCTCAGATCAATCAGGCGACCCCATGTTCTCACCGCAACGCACTAGTGCGCACGCGACATGAGTGCTGTTTACGATGTCCCGAAGCAATGTCAGTCTCTCGCACAACCGCTCGGGCCGCAGACGCCACCCGTCTTACGTGCTCGCAGCGGGCTTTGCTGATGCGAATGGGGCCCGGGGAACAAAGTTCGCGCTGACCTCCACGGAGCCCTGAAGCACGCCATCTACGTCGTTAATGGCGACACTCGCAAAGTCGGCGCCGTCTTTGTCGTAGAACCCGCCGGCGGCCAATTGGTGACCGTCGTAGCTGACACTTCGCATGTTGAGGTCGCGGTATTTGGACCGATAGCCCATGACCACCACAAGACCCTGTGGCCGCGCAACTCGACCGGCCGCGTCAACGAACTCGATAGCTCCACCCAGCGTAAACCCAACCTCAATCCAGGGATCTGGATTGGCTTCGTTGTCCATGAGTTGCTTGAACGCTAGCTTCGAGATTTCGGCGTTTTTGAACGTCTGGCCCGCAAACTGCACCAAAGGAACCCGCTCGTCCCCTTGCATGGTGTGAACGTTGGTATCAAACACGAACGCCTCGTCGACGTCGCCGGCCATAACTTCGAACGAAACCTTTTTTAGAAAGTAAGTCCGACCGTAAATAGAAAGGCTTTCAAGCCGCTTGAAGGTCTTTAGCCAGTTCTCGCTCGTCGCGTCGCCAACCGTCAGGAGCTTAATGCCATTCTTGTCCGCATATCTTTTAGCGGGCGCCGTGAAGCCGCGATCAGTGACAACCACCGTTTGCGTAATGCCGAGTTTCCGATGCTTCTCCCGAAAGGCTTCGATCGGACGAATCTCCAGCGGCTTGGACACCGCCGTGCATTCAATTCCGATCCTGAAAGGCAAGCCGCTGGCAGTACCTTCGATCAGGATGTCTACCTCTCGATTGGTCTCCGCTTCGGCATCGAAGATCATGGCCGACTCCGTGATCTTTGCATCAGAGGAGCTCAGACGCCGATTGATCACTTTCACCAGCTTCTGGAAGTAGTTCGTGCGCGCCGGCATGACGTACCCGCTTGTAGTTGTGCGAACAACTACTTTAGCGCAGTCGTCCGTGAGCGAGCTCAACCATCGCCGTGCGCGGGGCTGTAGCCCATCCAGATCGATTCCTGGCGGTGGCTTTGCGTGGACGAAGTAGCCGACGTGCCCCTCAGCTGGACTGAAGTGAGCAGTTCAATCGTGCGCCAGGAAGAACTGACAATTGCCCCGCGGTGACCATTCTCCACCGGCGTGTCTGATTTCCTTGCGCCTCCCATTGCGAGGATTTCCATCATGTTTACCCTCTACTACGCGCCCGGTGCCTGCTCCCTCTCCGTCCATATCGTCATGGAGTGGCTCAAGGAACCGTACAACGCCATCAAGGTTGATCCGTCCTCTGACGAGTTCCGTAAACTCAACCCAGCTGGGCAGGTGCCCACTTTCATCACGCCCGAGAAAGTGACCCTAACCCAATGCGCGGCGATCCTGCGCTACCTCTCCCGTCGCTTTCCCGCGGCCAAGCTCGCTGATGACAGCTCGCCCGAATCCTCGGCCGAAACCGAGCGCTGGTCGGCTTTTCTCACCGGGGACCTCCACCCGGCCTTCTTCCCGGTCTTCATGCCAGGCCGCTACACCGTGGCGACAGACGACGAGAGCCTCAAGAATGTGAAGGCAGCGGGACTGGACCTAGTGCGCAAGAAGCTTGCGATCCTGGACGCCGTGCTCCAGGACCGGCCGTTCTACACGGGCCGCGAACGGAGCTATGTGGACGCGTACTCGGTGCCGATGGTCCGCTGGGCAACCAAGGTCCTGCCGGAAGGGCTCAAGGGGTACCCGAACGTTAAGAACCACCACGAGCACATGCTGGCCGATCCGGCGGTGGTGCGGGCCATGACAGCCGAAGGCTTGCTGGGTAGCTGACGAGTCATAGAGAAAACGGCGCGTCGCAAGGGGATGCGACGCGCCGTCGGTACAACGTCGTTGAGAGAGCCTGGATCAGGTCTTCATTCCGCGCGACGCGAACTGCTTGAGCGCGATTTCGGTCGACCACGGGCCGCCCTGGGCGCTGCCGATCGACACCATGCCCGCGGTAGTCTCGCCCCGCGACCAATCACGCTGCAGCTCGCACAGCACGCCAATCCAGCACACCGGCTGGGCGCCGGCCTGGACGATGCGCTGGATGCCGGAGTTGTGGGCTTCCACCGAGGTGCCGCCGACAGCGTCCACAGGAGCAAACACTTCGTAGCCCGCCCGCAAGGCGTCCAGGGCCGGGAAGGCCAGGCAGACCTCGGTCCAGAGAGCACCCATGATCAATTTCTTGCGGCCGGTTGCCTTCACGGCGGCCACGAAGTCGGCATCTTCCCAGGCATTGATGCTGGTGCGGTCGATCCAGGTAGCGCCGCTCATGGCGTCCTTGAGCGCCGGCACGGTGTCGGGGTTGAGGCCATCCTTCACGCCCACGGTCGAAAGGATCATTGGGATGCCGTAGTTCTTCGCAGTCTGGGCGAGCGCGACGGCGTTGCGGATGCACTGGGCAGCGTCCATCGAGCGCAAGGTGTTGACCTGGGGCGGCTGGTAGTCGATCAGGACCAGGACGCTGTTCTCGGGGGTAAGCAGCGGATCGGTGATGGGGTCGCGGCGGGCTTGGCTGGTCATGAGGACGCTCCGGAAAAGTGAAGGAACCTCCGCGTGCTGCGCGAGCGCGGCACCGAAGGCGTCCGACATTAACCGCGCCAAGATTCAGCGCCGCCGCCCTTTGGGAACGACACTATTGCCCAAAGAAGAACAGTCACCCGCGTAGCATCCGGCGGCATCAGCTCACCGTGAAACGGGGGCGTCACAAAAGGCGCGGCGCACATGACGGAGTCCAATGCGAGGACCGTGGAGCGGGTTGTCACGGCGCATCGTCAGACAGAAGGCGGGGGCTTCATCGTGCGGCGTCCGTTCCCCGCTGGCGAGATCGACAGCGTGGATCCGTTCCTGTTGCTTGATGAAATGGGGCCAATCACCTACGGCGCCGGCGAAGCTTTGGGCGCTCCGGATCATCCGCATCGGGGCTTCGTCACCGTCACCTACATGCTCGAAGGTGAGTTCGAGCACGCCGACTCGGCCGGCCACCGCGGCCGCATTGGGCCCGGGGACGTGCAGTGGATGACCGCCGGACGGGGCATCGTGCATTCGGAGATGCCCTCCCGTCGCATCCAGGAGCACGGCGGTCGCGTGCATGGGTTCCAGATCTGGGTGAACCTGCCGGCCAAAGACAAGATGATTCAGCCTCGCTATCAAGAGATTCGCTCGGAAGCATTGCCGATCCTGGCGCTGGATGAGGGGCGGGCTCAGGCCAAGCTGATCGCCGGCGGCTTGTTGGGGACCTCGTCGCGCATCGACACCCAGACGCCCATTGTTTACCACGACTGGACCCTGCATCCCGGCGGTTCGGTGGAAGTGCCGTACCCCGAAGATCTGAATCTCCTGCTGTACGTCTTCCAGGGTGCCTTGGCGGTGGGCACAGAACAGCGGGTGGTCGGAGATGGCCAGATGGCGATCCTGTCCCCTGGCAGTTGCGTCGTGCTCAGGAACCAGGGCCCCGGATCGGTTCGGTTCCTTCTACTTGGCGGCGAGCCCCTGGAGGAGCCAGTGGCGCGCTACGGGCCGTTCGTCATGAACACTCAAGCCGAGATCCGACAGGCAGTCGCCGACTTCCAGTCGGGGCGCCTGGCCCAGATCACCCGAGACGCACGAACTGACTAGGGGCTGCCGCGGAGACTGGCCGGACAGGTGCTCGCTGGAGACGGTGCGGGGGATTGGTCTACGCTTGGAAACCTTTCGACCACGGTGAGTGCGGCAATGATCGACATCATCCTTGCGCTCAAGACGGTGCTCGACAAAAGCGCAAAAGATGACCTCAATGCTTGGTTGGGCCCTCTTCCCAAGAATGCCGCATGGCATGTGATCTCGGACTACGTGTTCGGGGACCCCAATAAGAACGACGTCGCGTCGTTCGTCTTGCTGCTTCATCACGACAAGCTGGACGTGATCCGAGGCTATATCGACAACATTGCGCCGTCCGACATCAAGAGTGTCCGAAGCCCCTCAGAGGGCATGATCAAATACCTCAATTCGCCGGTCGCCTTCAGCTTCAGCTTCGTCCTCCAGGGCGAGCCCGGTTTCTTGAAGGGCTTTGCCACATCGGCGGACATGCTCGCCCAACTCGACGAGTTCGGTCACATGCTCGATTCGTTCGAGACCAACACGCCTCAGCCCAACGAGTACTTTGCCTTGGCGCGTAGTCGCGTCCGCCAGTTTGTTCAAGAACTTCGGCAAAAAGGCAATCAGAAGTTGGCTCGGAAAGTGTTCTTGCTGGCGGCCTATGCTGTAGCAGTGTTCGAGTATTTGGACCTGGGAGTCGCTCCTCAGGCGGTCTCATGGGTCTCCGACCGAGACGCAATGCTCGATCGCCATGACGGTGTCGTTTGCGATATCGCAACGCTCATGTTCTGGGTCATGAAGTCAGGCCGCGTTGATCCCGTAGAAGGCGAGCAAATGCGCGTAATCGATAGGCCGACGTTCATCCACGTTCAGCCCGAGAAAACGGGTCCGAATCACATGGATCCGCTGATTCGCATGGCCGACTACGTGGCGGGAACCGTCGCCGACATGAGCATGAAGGGATTCGAGTTCTCGCACCAGAAGTTCCGGGAGATCGCGCAGGCGTGCTTCGTGGAGTCAAAAAACCACGTTATCGTAACTATCGCCCACGCTGGAGATCGATTCACTGTCAGGCGCGTGGGTTTCAAGGAGACCTAGGTCCAAAGAAGGGGGAGTATGAAAAGGACTGTCGCCAGGGATAGCAAGCTCACGCTGACGGCGCGCATCGATGGACTGCCTCGTGTGCCTTTTAGGAAGCCGGTGAGCTGGGCGCAAGCGCGATTGGACGTGTCTGAGTCACTCGAGGGCCAACTCACGCTATGGAAGGACGGTCTGGGGTCGCGGGCGGAGGTGTCAGACGCGATCGCGGAACTGACCCAGAGTGCTGAACGATTCGCTCTGGCGATGTCATGGCGGTTCGCGACGCCCGTCAAAGCCATCGTTATCTGGATTGACACTCCCGAGTTTGAGCTGCCCGGTACCGTAAGCGTCCGATCAGGAATCGCTTTCGGCGATCAAGCTGTCGCAATTGACGGACCACCGCCACCCGCGCCGGTTCAGTTTCCTCAGGTTCCACTGGAAGCGCGACGCCTGATCCTCACCATGGCAGAAGCCAGCCTGTTTGATGGCTTCGTGGAGGAGAGGCTGCGCCGCCACTTCCTGGTGATTGAGGAGCTATGGGAGGACTTCAAAGATCAGTTCGGACCGGAAGACCATGAGTGGCACGAGAAACTAACAAAAGTAAGGAACTTTGTTTCTCATCCCAGGTGCAGGAGTGCTTTTGGCCTGGTGTCACCCGACTTGCCAAGCGCGGTCCTGCCTGGGCTCGTCAAGGCGGTTCAGTTCGAGCGCACCATCGAACATCGAAACTTCATTGCCAAATTCGAGACACAGTCCCAAAGAATCGCTGTCCAGCTGATAAAGAGGAAATTTCCTCAGATCCCCTGAAGGTCCACGGCGTTACCGAGGCCAGTTACTAGCCGGCTCGATTCCGGTGGCGTCGTCAGGCTTCTACCTGTGTGCGGCGGGGGATTAGCTTCTTCATCTGAGGAGGCCGTTCGTTGGTCAGCGTTTGCACACGCAGCTTGACGCCCTGAATGTTGAACAGCTCATGCCCCTCTTCCACGAAGTGCCGTATCAGGAGTTTTTCTGCCGCACGTATCGCGGAGTCAGATTTTTGGCCGGGCTTCAGCTTCACCTCGCCATAGCAGAGCATCCTTGCCCCATTTGCGGCCGACTTTATGCTGTTCATCAGCTTGAGGTTGTTGAGCTGACCCTTCAGGCGCGATCGCAGATTGAGCGCTTTACCCACGTAGAAGACTTCGAAACCGGAGCCATACTTCCGATAGAAGATATAGATACCCGGGGTGCGCGGAATTGCCTCCAAATCGGGGGCGTACGGGTAGCTACGAAGTTGCTGCGGCTTGAGCCAGCACAGATGCGGGTTGATCATTTTGTATTGACCTCGTAGTTCGTCAGTTGCCGGTAGCTCCACTAGCCCCGCCGTTCTTAAGGCGCGAGCGGTGGCATTAGCCAGGCTTCATTGCCGGCCCGATTGAACGGCAATACAACGTTCGACGCCGAGTTCCTCGGGAGCCTTTGACACTTCGGCTATACGTCTTAGGAGCTCCGGTGAACTGGAAAACCACTCTGCCCCTTTGGTGCCCGCCTTGAACCTTCCCAAGTGCTCAAACTCAAGGTGCAGCTCTCGCTCCCTGATCTCCGCATCCCGTGTTGGGAAGTCCGAACCGCTGAAATGAATCAGGCCAAGGACATGTATTGGCTCGTGGTTCGATGTTTGTATCTGGGAAAGACGGCGGCGAACGGCTGAGGCAAGCGTAAGCCGCTCTGTGATGGCGAGCATGCCTATTTTCACCGCTACAATCGGATCGCCCACGCCCAGGAAATAAACGACTCCAGGGCAAGCCCACCATTTTCGGGTGGATTCGGCCGCCGCCAGCGCTTGCTTTGGTGGAAGCATCAGATGTCTCTTGTCAGCTCACGCGTCTAAATACGCAGTCAGTTCCGGCCTGCCCGAATTCCATCGGCTAGGCGGCCTAGCCCCCACACAAGGGGTCAGCTGAGCTTAGATGGGCTCCGCCAGTAGAACAATCCGAGTAGGGCGTAGGGAGTGCCGGGTCGGCGCCTAGGCATAGCCGGTTGGGCCTACATTCGTCGTTTGGTGAGTGCACTCAGATCGTTGGGCAGAGGAGCTTTTTGCTAGGAATCGCTGGGCGCGACTGATTGACCGCGAACGGGCCAACTGCGCAGTGTCGTGGTGCGTGGCCCGGCATGCTCGGAACTCAGTCTCGCTGCACTTTCCTCGATGCCCTGATCGGTTGATGTCCGTCTCTGCTGCTGGCGCAGATGATCCGTCCAGCTTTCGACGATGAAGGATTCGCGGAAGCGCTCAGGGTCTTCGTCGTACTGCCACAAGAACCAGGAAAGCGCTCCGGTTCGACGACGACTATGCGCGAGATCCCGCATGGCGTCGGCGAAGGCGGCTTGATTCTCGGGAAGCACGCGGTAGTCGATGCAGACCAACACGGCGCCCGCATCGGGGCGTGCCGTTGCCGTGAGGGAAGGGTCTGCGGATGCGGCGGGCCCCAGATCCACCGTGCCGGCGTCGACCACTGGCATCACGCGCGTTAGTCCCAGACTCATCAGCAACCCCACTCCCGCGATCGCCACGGCTTCGGGGGCGGAGAGCCATTCGGCCACCGCGCCCCAGACGATCCCACCCAGGGCCATCGCGCCCATGAGGGCGACGACGAACATGGCTAGGACGCGGGCTCGGACCCACTGGGCGGCCAACCCCTGGGCCGACACGTTGAGCACCGTGAGGACGCAGATCCAGCCCACGCCGAACAGCGGTAGCAACGCCATGGCGATGGCGGACTGGTCTGTTGCAGCTACCCCGATCATGGTTGCCCCACAGGCGCACGTAGACCAGACAACGAGGCCGGACGCGCCAAGCCAGCTTTTGAGGCGGGTGAGCTGGAGAGCACCCGCGATCGACCCGGCGCCCGGCACGCCGAGCAGGGTGCCGTAGCCGCCAGGACCAAGGCCCCAGCGTTCGTCTGCCAGAACGGGCAACAAGGCCCACGGGGCGCTGGCGAAGGTGAAGAACAGACCAGTTCGCCAGAAGATCGCCTTGAGGTGCGGCGCCGCCGCCAAGTAGCGCGCACTTGCCCGCAGGGCTGCGAAGAAGTGCTCGGGCGGAAGAGACTGCGGTCGCTCTACCCGGCGCCAGCGCAGCAGGGCGAAGACTACGGCCACGGTACTCAGCGCGTTCAGGACGAACACGCCTTCCGGGCCTGTCGCGGCCGCCATCAGCCCGCCCAGGGCCGGTCCGATCGTTCGGGCGATGTTGACCCCCAAACTGTTGAGCGACACAGCCGGAGCCAACAGGGGGCCGGCCGCGAGCTCCGGGACGATCGCCTGGAAGGCCGGGGCACTCAGCGCTGCGCCAAGCCCAAGGGCGAACGTCAGATAGATCAAGGCATGGGCGTCGACCAAGGAGAAGTAAACGCCGGCGGCCAGGACGATGCCGACGATGATCATCCACATGTTGGCCAGAATAAGCAGCCGGCGACGGTCCACCAGGTCGGCCAGCACACCAGCGGGTAGGCCAAGTAGAAAGATGGGAAGGGAGCTGGCGGTCTGCAGCAATGCGACGAGCGTCGGCCCGGCCTGGAGCTCGACAAGCATCCAGGCCGCTCCCACGCCTTGCATTGCCGTCCCAAGGTTGGAAACGACGGTGGCGATCCAGAGCGAGCGAAAAACAGGGTGCTTGAGCGGAGCCCAAAGCGAAACGGATTCGGTCGCAGGGGCGGACGTTGGGGGCATCGAGGGAATTCCAGTCGGACCGGCGACGGTGGGCCGCGGCTGCTGGATGCTAGGCCGGGGTGCGATGGGTCGCCGGTCTCTGCCGGGCAAAAGAGATTTCTCCAGAGCTGCCAATCGTCTCACCGGCTCGTCGGCCTAGACTCAACTACGAAGCTCGAACGCCCTATCGAAGGACGGACATGGATCAGGCAGAAGCGAAAGAGCTGGTGAGTTGCCTCGCCCAAGCGGTGCGGGACCTTCAAGCGGCCTTACTGGACGAACGATTTGCCGACGCCGGCGATGCTGGAGAAGCCTCTGCCGCCTCGGAGGCAGGTCGAAGCCAGAGGCTCTGCATGACGAGGTTCCGCTGGATGAATCCGCTCACGCAGGCGGTGGCTGCCCTGGACGGCCTTGATAGCCCAAGCGTGGCGCCGCAGATCGAGCAGGCGCGCTGGGTAGTGAACGCCATCCTCGCAGAGCCCGGGCAGGGTGGCAGCGCCTTCGCGGACCGTCTTAAGCGCTACGCCAGCGAATCCATCACCGTCGCTCATTGCTTGGCGGCCGTGCGAGAGTCACTGGCAAGGCTGCCCATGAACGATTCCGACGCGCTCCCTGTAGACCTTCACCAGCAGCACCAAGACGCCATGCGCCACGCCCATAAGCGGCCCAGGTAGAGGGGTAGCCATTTGGGGACGGACCTTGACGGCTTAGATCACGCCGGACGTTCCCGGCGGATGGCCGCGAAGGGCCTGAGCCCATTCCCGTCGATAGATGGGTTCTGGAGAAAGATGTGCCAGCCAAGGTGGGAGGTCTGCCGTCGGATCGATTCGCGTCAGGTCGACGATGCAGTCAGGGTTGGGGTGCTTGAGTTGAACCTCGGTGACAGCTGCCCGACACACTCGCTCCGCGATCAATGTAGGCATGGCGACAGCAACGACCAACCGGGAAACGTCCATCCGTTGGCTTGAGCGCATCTCAACCAAATAGGCGCGCTCCACGCTGGGGTGTGCGGCAAAGATCCCCTGAAGTGTCTCGATCAGCCAGTGAGGCGGGTTCGCCGGAAGTGCTGTGGCGATGGCAGTGTCATCGGGAATATGCTCCGAAAATATAACCGCGGCCGACCCCGTGGAGAGCAGCTCGGAAATCTCCTCTGGGTACAGCATGCACCACCGGTCATTGGGGTTTATGGCCAAGGTGGCACCGCGCGTTGCCTCCAGCAGCTGACGGCCCAAGACGGACACGACGCGTGCATGGCCTTTGCTCGCGAACTCGGCTTTGCCGCGATCTGTGAAAACCGGAAGTGCCGTGATGCCGTCGGGCGTTACGAACTGGAGAAACCGGAGGGTGCGATTTGGTGAATCATTCTTTGGCGTGTGGGCGTACAGCATCGCATCCAGTAAGGCGCGGAGGAATGCGGGTTCCTTGGTGCTGTCGAGCAGCGATTCTGCAAGAAGGCGGTCCACCACTTTCTGGCTGATGGCCATCTCGAATTCCTCCGTCCCGCGCTGACTGAGCTAGCAAATGCCCAGCTAGTTTGCCTGCATGGCGAGCATGAAAGGGAGAGGTATCATCAAAAAAAATGGTGGGGAGAATCCCGCGAATCCAGTGCCGATTCTTGCTGCCTTCTCACTGACTTCTGTTAAACGCGGGAAGCTGGCGTAGCCCAAATGCGGACCAAATTGACGACTGCGACAGTGCCTTCGTAACAACTGGCCGCCATGCGAGGGTCGGGGTGTCGGTGATGTTGCAGGGCGAGCGCAAGCTTTAGTGCGGCTTTTCCATGGGCCCGGGCTTCTTCGTGACTGCTGCCGGGCATCTGGGCAGAGAAAAAGGACTCGAGCATGGCGCGCGCATCCGTTTTGCTTGGCAAGGGAACGTCTTTCGGCCAATGAGCATCTGGAGTGAAGACGTGTTGTGCGACGGTGATGAGTACTTCGCGGCACAGCAACCCGACAGCTTGGAGCTGCTCCTCGGTGGAGGCTCCGCTCAGGCGTCGCTGAGCTTCATTGATCTGGCGATCGACTTTGGCCCACCCGGTTGGCTCGGGAGGAGCGCCCGAGCGGGGCAAAACTTGGCTCGGGCCGAAAACTGGGCGGCCAGAAACCTGGTCGATCTCGGCGATGGCAACGCCGTCTCGAGACAGATGCCGGTTCATGAGAGCCACGAATCTGCGCGATTCGTCAGAATCGTCCCGAACGATGGGATGAACCATGGCGGTCAGAAACGAGATAAGCGTCTCGTCGGAACAGAATAAGAGGTCGAATCGCGCGTCAGAGAAAATCCAGTCCTCGGGCCAATCTAGAAACGTGATGCGGTGCTGATAGATATCGTCGTACGCGTTTCTGAAACGGTAATCATTTGCCCGCATAGATTTCAGATCATAGATCCGGGCCAGGAAATCCACTTCACTTAGTCTGCCCGACCAGTTCCAGCCGCCCAGAGCGATCTCGTCAAAAAGGGAGCGGCGAGTAACTTCAGTAATTTTATTGGGAGGAATCACGCGTCGCTCCGGGGGATGACTTTCGATGGCGTCGGAAATGGCCAGTCGTGGTCGTTGGATTATGCAGAATGCTGGGGTTCGAATCGACGGTGATGCGAGATGCGGTAGGCTGTACTACGCAGCCAGTAACCAACCCTACATTCAAAACAGCTCGCCGACGAGACAGTAATGGCCGACCTTTCCCCGCTTGAGATACAGATTGTTGATGCGCTCTTTGATTTGAGCTCAGGTTACGTTCTGGACTTTAGCAATAAGACGTTTGCTGAGTTTTTCGAGTATCACCTTCGCTTGAATATTGATGACCCGAGGTACAGCGGCGCCGGCACTTCTAAGGGCAAGCGACTCAGAAACTTTCTGCTAACGCAGCCGAATGATCGGGTGGCGAAAACGCTCAGTGCGCTCTGGGAGTACCGGCTGGCTAACCGACGCTCGGCGTTCGCTGCGCCCCGACCGGACGATGTCGTAGCACTCAATGAGTTGGTGATTAGGCTGGGGGGAAAGCCCATCAAGAGTCCGGCGCGGGCTGCCAAGCCGGCGGCGCCTGCAGAAAGCCAGATTCCGGACAGCGTTTTTGCAGAGCTTGATTCCGCACTACAGGCCTTGCTGCCTCTGTCGCCGCAACCACGTGGGTATGCGTTTGAGAAGTTCCTCACTCAGGCGTTCACGGCGTTCGGCTTGAACCCCAGGGACGGCTTCCGGAATCGGGGTGAGCAGATCGATGGAAGCTTTCAGCTAGATGGTCAGACCTACCTGCTCGAGGCCAAGTGGCATGGCCCCCGCATCGCGGCCGATGAGCTGCACATTTTTTGCGGCAAGATTACTCAGAAAGCCGCCTGGTCCCGAGGTCTGTTCGTGAGTGAGTCGGGATTCACTCAAGAGGGACTAGACGCGTTCGGGAGATCCAAGCCGGTCATCTGCATGGATGGCCTGGACATCTATGAAATGTTGAAGCGAAAGCTGTCGCTTCAGGAAGTTCTGCGGCTGAAAGCCAGACGCGCCGCGGAGTCGGGGGTAGTTTTTGCCCCAGTTCGGGAACTGTTCCCCTAGGCGACAGCGGCTGCGACGCAATGGTTGGAGGTGCCTGTGTCGTTACAGCCCGTCGATTAGCGTGCGCGTCGGGGTGTGGCCTTCCTCGTACTGCTTGGTGCGCTCCATCAGCCACGACCATTGCTCGGCTGTGAAGTCCGGTATGCCGCAGTCAAACGGCTTCGTACCGTTGATTTCGGCGTAGGACGGCGCGTCTTTCTTCGGCCCCTCCGGCTTTCCAATGGCCATGTCGTCGAGCCTCTCCAGTTCAGCCAGCTAAGCCCACCATACTCGTCAAGCCAAGGGCGTACTGAGCACGACAGGCTGTGGCCCAACCTGGCCACGGGCGGTATCGCCACGGCTCCGGGTCTGGGTCAGCCGTCCTCTGTGCAGGGACGTTGGGCGCCTGGTGCCCGGATCGGAGCGCGTTGGCGCGGAGTTGAGGGCCCAGCGCGGGGGGGCGGGGGGGGTGGCTTGGAGAAGAGCTAGTCGCATCGCCTCCTATCAGTTCTCATTGACTCATGGTTCTGTCAGCCGGCGATGGCCACGGCGCTGGCGAGGTGGTGCGGGGCGCGGAACGGCCGCCGGCGCCAGTTCGCCAGGTCGACGCCGCGGCCGCTGACCGAATGCACGGCCGCAGTTTCCAGCGCCTCGGCCTCGCTGGCCTCGGGCAGCAGGCCGGGCAGGCGCGAGGCCAGCAGGGTCTTGCCGCAGCCCGGCGGGCCGACCAGCAGCACGTGGTGGGCGCCCGCCGCGGCGATTTCCAGCGCCCGGCGGCCGCTGGCCTGGCCGCGCACGTCGGCCAGGTCGGGGTAGGCGGGGGCCGCGCCGGGCGTGGCGCTGCGCTCGACGGTGGGTAGCCCGCCCTCGCCGCGCAGGAAGGCCAGCACCTCGAGCAGGGTGCGCGCCGTGCGCGCCCGACAGCCCGAGGCCAGCGCCGCCTCGGGGCCGTTGGCCGCCGGCACGATCAGCGAGCGCTCCGCGGCCGCCGCCGCCAGCGCCGCCGGCAGCACGCCGTCCACGGCCTTGAGCTCGCCGGTCAGCGCCAACTCGCCCAGCAGTTCGCAGTCCGCCAGCGCCATCACCGGCAGCTGGCCGCTGGCGGCGAGGATGGCCAGCGCGATGGCCAGGTCGTAGCGGCCGCCTTCCTTGGGCAGGTCGGCGGGCGCCAGGTTCACCGTGATGCGGCGCTGCGGAAACTCGAGCTGCGAGTTGGCGATCGCCGCGCGCACGCGCTCGCGGCTCTCGCGCACCGCCGCCGCCGGCAGGCCCACCAGGGTGAAGTGGGGCAGCCCGCCGCCGAGGTGCACTTCGACCCGGACCGCAGGCGCGTGCACGCCGACCCGGGCGCGGCTGTGCGCCAGCGCCAGGTTCATGGGGGTGGAAAGCGGGTGGCGCTAGTTCTTGCTGGCGCCGGGCTCGGCCAGCTTCGCTTCGAGCACGGTGAGCGCGCGCTCCATCGCGTCGAGCTTCTCGCGCGTGCGCAGCAGCACCGCGCGCTGGACCTCGAACTCTTCGCGGGTCACGAGGTCGAGCTTGCCCAGGCCGGCCTGCAGCGTGGACTTGAAGTTCTGTTCGAGGTCGGCGCGCGCGTCCTTGAGGCCGGGCGGCACCAGGTCGCTGAGCTTGCGGGCGAGGTCGTCGAGGTTCTTGAGGTCGATCATGTCGGGGCTCCTGGGG
Source organism: Arenimonas sp. (assembly GCF_035721105.1). GTDB lineage: Bacteria > Pseudomonadota > Gammaproteobacteria > Xanthomonadales > Xanthomonadaceae > Arenimonas. Next base: position 71,365 of record NZ_DASTNG010000051.1, read on the forward strand.
ACGTCCCCACGATGCGCCAGGCGCGGCGAAAAGGGCGTCGGGATAGCGCCGGGACGGGGGTCGGGGATTGCCGCGCGGCGGGGGCGGCCAATCACCACCCCGGGGCCGACTACTAGACCACGGGTGGCGGCGAGCAATCAATCCGGCGGCGGCGGGTGATGGTTCAGGTGTTCCCCCTTCCCCCTTCCCTCAGCGTCCGGAGGCAATCCCGTATGGTTTCCAAGCAGTTCCTGCGCCGGTTCGGCGTACCCATGCTCGTGCTTCCCGTGCCGGCCCTCGCGGCCCCCGTCGCCGCCAACCCCGGCGATACCGCCTGGATGATCGTCGCCACCCTGCTGGTCCTGCTGATGACCCTGCCGGGACTGGCCCTGTTCTACGCCGGCATGGTCCGGGCCAAGAACGTGCTCAGCGTGCTGATGCAGTGCTTCGCCATCACCGCCCTGGTCAGCGTGCTCTGGGTGGCCTACGGCTACAGCCTGGTGTTCGACACCACCGGCATGGAAGCCGGCGTCGTGAACCTGCACTCGTTCATCGGCGGCCTCGACCGGGCCTTCCTGGCCGGGCTGGGCGTGGACAGCCTGGTGATGACGGTGCCCGAGAGCGTCTTCATCACCTTCCAGATGACCTTCGCGGTAATCACGCCGGCCCTGATCGTGGGCGCCTTCGCCGAGCGCATGCGCTTCGGGCCGATGCTGGTGTTCATGGCGGCCTGGTTCACCCTGGTCTACGCGCCGATCGCGCACATGGTCTGGGGCGGCGACGGCGGCCTGATGTGGGACTGGGGCGTGCTCGACTTCGCCGGCGGCACCGTGGTGCACATCAACGCCGGCATCGCCGGCCTGGTGGCGGCGCTGGTGCTGGGCAAGCGCCGCGGCTACCCGACGGTGCCGATGGCGCCGCACAACCTGGGCTACACGGTGATTGGCGCCAGCCTGCTGTGGGTGGGCTGGTTCGGCTTCAACGCCGGCTCGGCGGTGGCGGCCAACGGCACCGCGGGCATGGCGATGCTGGTGACCCAGGTCGCTTCGGCGGCCGCGGCCCTGGCCTGGATGCTGGCCGAATGGGTGGTGCACAGGAAGCCGAGCGTGCTGGGCATCGTCTCGGGCGCGGTCTCGGGCCTGGTGGCGATCACCCCGGCCAGCGGCACGGCGGGCCCGATGGGCGCGCTGGCCATTGGCCTGGCGGCCGGCCTGGTCTGCTTCGTCTCGGCCACCAGCATCAAGCGCTGGCTGGGCTATGACGACTCGCTGGACGTGTTCGGCGTGCACGCGGTCGGCGGCATCGTCGGCGCGATCCTCACCGGCGTGTTCGCCGCCCCGGCCCTGGGCGGCTTCGGCACGGTCACCGACATCGGCGCCCAGGTCTGGATCCAGGCCAAGGGCGTCGGCTTCACCGTCATCTACACCGCGGTGGCCACGCTTGTCATACTCAAGGCCATCGAGTGGACGATGGGCCTGCGGGTCACCGAGGAAGCCGAAAGCGAAGGCCTCGACATCGCCCTGCACAACGAACGCGGCTACAACCTCTAAGGACCCGGGAGCTCACACATGAAAATGGTCATGGCCATCATCAAGCCCTTCAAGCTCGACGACGTCCGCGAGTCGCTCAGCGAAGTCGGCGTCACCGGCGTCACCGTCACCGAGGTCAAGGGCTTCGGCCGCCAGAAGGGCCACACCGAGCTCTACCGCGGCGCCGAGTACGTGGTCGACTTCCTGCCCAAGATCAAGCTCGAGGTCGCCGTCACCGACGACCAGGTCGAGCGCGTGGTCGAGGCGATCCAGTCGGCGGCCAACACCGGCAAGATCGGCGACGGCAAGATCTTCGTCTACGGCCTCGAACGCGTCATGCGCATCCGCACCGGCGAACTCGACGGCGACGCGCTCTGAACGGGGTTGGCAATTTTTAACGCGGATCAGAGCGGAAACGCCGGATAAAAGCGGATAAGGCTGGGAGTTTGTCCCTGGAAAACGAGTGGGCCCGCGACTCCATGGGAGGCGCGGGCCCATTTTTATTTTGATCTATCCGCTTTTATCCGGCGTTTCCGCTCTGATCCGCGTTCAATTCTTGTTCTTCAACCACCCAGCGCGCGCGCCACGAAGGGCGGGAGGACCAGGGCGGCCTGGTGGATGTCGGCCGTGTAGTACTGGGTGTCGAAGGGCTTGGCGGCGGCGTCGGCCTTGCGGAAGGCGGTGAGGTCGCGGGATTCCTTCGAGGCGATGGTGCAGCTCCAGTAGCCGGTCGGGTAGCAGGGCTGCGGGAAGGGCAGGGTGCGGAAGTCGACGAAGCCGGCGTCGGTCATGGCTTTGCGCATGTCCAGGATCAGCTGCATCAGGGCCAGCGGCGATTCGCTCTGCTGCACCAGCAGGCCGCCCGGGCGCAGGGCGCGCAGGCAGGTTTCGTAGAAGGCCTGGTTGAACAGACCCTCGGCCGGGCCAACCGGGTCGGTGGAATCGACGATGATCACGTCGATGGATCCGGGCGCGGCGTTCTTCATGTAGGCGATGCCGTCGTCGAACATCACCGTGGCGCGCGGATCGTTGTTGGACTCGCACAGCTCCGGGAAGTACTTCTCGGCCATGCGCGTCACCTGCTCGTCGATGTCGCACTGCACGGCGGTGCGCACGCCCGGGTGCTTGAGTACCTCGCGCAGGGTGCCGCAGTCGCCGCCGCCGATGATCACCACGTCCTTCGGATCGGCGTGGGTGTACAGCGGCGCGTGCGCCATCATCTCGTGGTAGAAGAAATTGTCGCGCGTGGTCACCATCATCGCGCCGTCGATGAGCATGACGTTGCCCCAGTCGGTGCTCTCGTACATCTCGATCTTCTGGAAGGGCGACTGCACCTCGTCGAGCTTGCGGACCATGCGCAGGCCGAAGGCCGAGCCGGTGTGGTCGAAGTTCTCGTGCAGCCACGTCGGGGAGGAGGAAGTCATGGTTTTTCCAGGCAGGTCGAAAGGCGAGGCGGCATTGTAGCGGATCGCGCTTTTCACCAAGGTTTCGCGCTCCCGGCCGCCGCCCGGCCCCGCCCGCATGAACCCGTCACCCCCGGGGGGTACAATGCGCGCCCAACCCGTTCCGGAAGCCGCGCCCATGCCCGCCTGGTCCCTCGACCGCGCCCGCCACACCTACTCCATTCCCTACTGGAGCGAGGGCTATTTCGACGTGGACGCCGCCGGCAACATGCGCGTCCTGCCGCGCGGCGCCGGTGGCCCCAGCCTCGACCTGCCGGCGATCGTGAACCAGGCCAGCGCCGACGGCCTGAAGCTGCCGCTGCTGCTGCGCTTCTCCGACATCCTCGGCAACCGCCTGGGCAAGCTGCAGGCCGCCTTCGGCCGGGCCATGGCCGAGCTCGACTACAAGGGCGGCTACACCGCCGTCTACCCGATCAAGGTGAACCAGCACCGCGGCGTCGCCGGCGAGCTGGCGGCGGTCGGCGGCGACGGCTTCGGCCTCGAGGCCGGCTCCAAGCCCGAGCTGATGGCCGTGCTGGGCCTGGCCAAGCCGGGCAGCCTGGTGATCTGCAACGGCTACAAGGATCGCGAGTTCATCCGCCTGGCCCTGATCGGCCGCAAGCTGGGCCTGGAGACCTTCATCGTCATCGAGAAGCCGAGCGAGCTGGCGATGGTGATCGAGGAAGCCAAGGCCCTGGGCGTGAAGCCCGGCCTGGGCGTGCGCATGCGCCTGGCCTCGCTGGGCGCCGGCAAGTGGCAGAACAGCGGCGGCGACAAGGCCAAGTTCGGCCTGTCGCCGCGCCAGGTGCTCGACCTCGTCGAGCGCCTGAAGGCCGCCGACCTGCTCGACGCCCTGCAGCTGCTGCACTTCCACATGGGCTCGCAGATCTCGAACGTGCGCGACATCGCCAATGGCATGCGCGAAGCGGTGCGCTACTTCGTCGAACTGACCAAGATGGGCCTGGGCATCCGCTACATGGATTCCGGCGGCGGCCTGGGCGTGGACTACGAGGGCACCCGCTCGCGCGGCTTCTGCTCGATGAACTACGGCCTGGACCAGTACGCGCACACCCTGCTGCAGCCGCTGGCGGAAGCCTGCGAAGAGCACGGCCTCACTCCGCCGAGGATGGTGACCGAGGCCGGCCGTGCCATGACCGCGCACCACGCGGTGATGGTGGTCAACGTGTCCGAAGTGGAGCAGGCGCCGGAAGGCGCGGTGCCGGCCGAGGGCGCGAACGAACCGGCCGTGGTGCGCCACCTGCGCGAGACCCACGCCGCGCTCGACCAGCGTCCGGCGCTCGAGCTCTACCACGAGGCCCAGCACCACCTCGCCGAAGGGCAGGCGCTGTACTCGCTCGGCCAGCTCACGCTCGAGCAGCGCGCCATGCTCGACGACCTGTTCTACGCCATCGCCCACGCCGTGCGTTCGCGCCTCACCGCCGAGGAGCGCAGCCACCGCGACACGCTCGACGAGCTCAACACGCGGCTGGTCGACAAGTACTTCGTCAACTTCTCGGTGTTCGAATCGATCCCCGACGTGTGGGCGATCGACCAGGTGTTCCCGATCGTGCCGATCGCGCGCCTGGACGAGGCGCCCGACCGTCGCGGCGTGATCGCCGACCTGACCTGCGACTCCGACGGCCGCATCGACACCTACGTCGAGTCCGAAGCGCTGGACTCGTCGCTGCCGCTGCATTCGCCGCGCGCGGGCGAAAGCTACCGGCTCGGCATCTTCATGGTCGGCGCCTACCAGGAGACCCTGGGCGACATCCACAACCTGTTCGGTGACACCGACACCGCCAACGTGGTGCTGGGTGCGGACGGCAGCTACACCGTCACCCGCCAGCGCAAGGGCGACACCACCGACGTGATGCTCGACTACGTGGGCTACGACCTGGCCGAACTGCGCGCCACCTACAAGCAGAAGGTGGACGCCGCCGGGCTGCCGCCGGCCGAAGCCGCGAAGCTGCTGGTGGACCTGGAGACCGGCCTGACCGGCTACACCTACCTGCACGAGGAGCACGCGTCGTGAGCGCCGGCTTCATCGGACTGGGCGCGATGGGCGCGCCGATGGCGGGCCATCTGGCCGCGCGCGGCCTGCTGGCGGTGGTCGACAACCGCACGCGCAGCAAGGCCGACGCCCTGGCGGCGCAGCTGGGCGTGCGCGCCGCGGCGACGCACGCCGACTTCGCCGGCTGCGATGTGGTCGCACTGTGCGTGAGCATGGACGCGGACGTGCTGCAGCAGGTCGAGGCGCTGGCCGCCGTGCTCAAGCCGGGCGCCGTGGTGGTGGATCACTCGACGGTGTCGGTGGATACGGCCAGGCGCGCGCAGGCGCTGCTGGCCGCGCGCGGCATCGGCTTCGTGGACGCGCCGGTCTCCGGCGGCGTCGAAGGCGCGCGCAACGGCAAGCTGTCGGTGATGGCCGGCGGCCGCGAGGACGACCTGGCCAAGGTCCGGCCGGTGCTCGAAGCCTACGCCGCCCGCATCACGCACATGGGCGGCACCGGCGCCGGCCAGGCCACCAAGGCCGTGAACCAGGTGCTGGTGGCCGGCATCAACGAGGCGGTGTGCGAAGGCCTGGCACTGGGCGAGTCGCTGGGCCTGGATCCGGAAAAGCTGCTGCCGACGCTGATGGCGGGCGCGGCCGGCAACTGGTTCCTGGAGAAGCGCGGCGCGACCATGCTGGCCAACCAGTTCACGCCCGGCTTCAAGTGCGGCCACCTGCTCAAGGACCTGCGCATCGTGCAGGGCATGGCCCGCGACGCCGGCCTGCGCGCCGCCGTGATCGAGCTGGCGTTGGCCGACTATTCCGAACTCGTGCAGCGCGGTGAAGCCGACGCCGACACCTCGGCCCTGATCCTCCTCAAGCGCGCCTGACGCCGGCAGGAGGGCCTTCAGGCCCGAAGCTTTTCGGCGAAGAGCTTCGGGCCTGAAGGCCCGCCTACAGGGAGCGCAGGGGCGGGGGTCGCGGGATCAGGGGGCGGCGAGCCAGTCGCGCGCGGCGGCTTCGTCGAGGAACAGGCGCAGGCCGTGGATGCCCAGGTTGCCGCACTGGATGGCGTAGAACTCGAAGTCGGCGCGGCTGGGCGAGTCCGGGTTGATCAGGATCGCGATCCGCAGCGCGTGGCCGAAGCCGCCGTCTTCGCCGCGGCGCGGCATGTCGAAGATCTCCGCCGCGCCCAGCCGCAGGCGGGTCAGGCGGTGGTCGATCAGGAAGCGGGCGCAGCCGTGGACGTGGCCGGCCACCATGGCGTCGCGGGTGAGCTGGCGCAGCTGGTCCCGGTCCGCATCGCCGAGGCCGTCGGTGGTGACGCGTACCAGCTTGTCCTGCGGCAGGTAGTCGACGGTCCACTGCATGCCAGCGCGCGCTCCGTCCCCGCCGCTATTGTGCGCGGATCGCCACGGCGTCGATGCCGTGGCTGCCCAGCGCCTGCTTGGCGCGGGCCAGGCTGCCGGCGTTCGGGTAGGGGCCCAGCCGCACGCGGTAGATCGTGCCGCCGTCGATCTGCGCCGATTCCACCCGCGCCACTTCGCCGGTCAGGGCGATGCGGGCCTTGAGCGCCTCGGCATCCGCCGACGAGCGGAAGGCGCCCGCCTGGATCAGGTAGCGCACGCTGTCGACGTTGGCGGGGACCGCGGCGTCGGCGGGGCGGCTGGCTTCGGCCTGGGCCTGGGCGTTGAGCTCGGCGTCCGGGATCACGAATTCCTTGTCGCGCAGCACGTCGAAGAACTCGTACTTGGGCTTGCTGGGAACGGCCGCGGGCTTCTGCGCCACCGGCTCTTCGTCGGTCGTGGCCGGGGCGCGCGCCTCGGGGTTGGGGCGCGGCAGGGTGCTGTCGGGCAGCTCCCACTGGCCGCGCAGCAGCATCACCGCCACCACCAGCGCGCCCAGCAGCAGGCCGACCAGCAGCCACACCCAGCCCGGGGTGCCGCCGCCGCCGTTGCGGCGCGCCTGTTTCTTCGGGGCTCGTCGCGCCATCACATGCTCTCCGGCGCGGACACGCCCAGCAGCGCCAGGCCGTTGGCCAGCACCTGCTGGGTCGCCTTGCACAGGCCCAGGCGGGCGTTGCGAAGCTCTTCATCGGCCACCAGGATCGGCTGGCCGTTGTAGAAGCCGTGGAAGGCCGCGGCCAGCTCGCGCAGGTAGTTCGCCAGCACCTGCGGCGCGCGGTTGTCGGCGGCCGACTCCAGCACCTCCGGGTAGCGCATCAGCTCGTCCAGCAGGGCGTCTTCCTGCGGCTGCACCAGGCGCTGGCGCGCGGCCTCGGCGGCGCTGCGGTTGTAGGACATGCCCTTCTCGCCGAGCTGGCGGAAGACGCTGGCGACGCGGGCGTGCGCGTACTGGATGTAATAGACCGGGTTCTCGTTCGAGCGGCTCTTGGCCAGGTCGAGGTCGAAGTCCAGGTGCTGGTCGTTGCCGCGCATGACGTAGAAGAACCGCGCTGCGTCCGTGCCGACTTCCTCGCGCAGCTCGCGCAGGGTGACGAAGCTGCCGGCGCGGGTGGACATCTGCACGCGCTCGCCGCCGCGGAACAGGATGGCGAACTGCACCAGCTGGATCTCGATCTTGCCCGGGTCCAGGCCCAGGCCCTGCGCCGCGGCCTTCAGGCGCGCGATGTAGCCGTGGTGGTCGGCGCCGAAGATGTAGAGCGCGCGCTCGAAGCCGCGCTCGAACTTGCTCAGCAGGTAGCCCAGGTCCGAGGCGAAATAGGTGGTGACGCCGTTCTCGCGCACGACCACGCGGTCCTTGTCGTCGCCGAAGGCGGTGGCGCGGAACCACACGGCGCCCTGGTCCTCGAACAGATGGCCGTTCGCGCGCAGGGTGTCGATGGCGCGCTGCACGTAGCCGTCGGTGGCCAGGGAGCGTTCGGAGAAGAAGTTGTCGTGCACCACGCCGAAGCCGGCGAGGTCGTCGCGGATGTCGCCCAGGCACCAGTTCAGGCCCGCCTCGAACACGCTGCGGTAGCCGGCGTCGCCGAGCAGCTGCTTGGCGCGGGCGATCAGCGCGTCGACGTGGGTTTCCTTGTCGCCGCCCTGGCCTTCGTCGGCCGGCAGGCCGTCGGTGATCTCGATGGCGCTGCGGCGCAGGGCGTCGCCCGCCTTCGCGCGCAGGCCGCGGGCGATGTCGATGACGTAGTCGCCCTTGTAGCCGTTGTCCGGGAAGCGGACGTTGATGCCGCCCAGCTCGTGGTAGCGCAGCCACACCGACACCGCCAGGATGTCCATCTGCCGGCCGGCATCGTTGACGTAATACTCGCGCTGGACCTTGTGGCCGACCGCATCGAGCAGGTTGGCGACCGAGGCGCCGTAGGCCGCGCCGCGGCCGTGGCCGACGTGCAGCGGACCGTTCGGGTTGGCCGAGACGAATTCGACCGTCACCGAGCCGCGGCTGCCGGTGGGCTGGCGGCCGTAGTCCTTGCCCAGCTCGAACACGCGGCGGATGGTGCCCAGGCGGCAGCCGCGCGCCAGCGTGAAGTTGATGAAGCCGGGGCCGGCGATGCTGACCTTCTCGACGTGCTGCGAGGCGGGCAGGGTGTTGACCAGCAGCTCGGCCAGCTCGCGCGGCTTCATGCCGGCCGGCTTGGCCAGCAGCAGGGCGATGTTGCTGGCGTAGTCGCCGTGCTCGCGCGACTTGGTCCGCTCGATCACGAAGTCGGGGGTCGCCAGGTCCTGGGACAGGCGGCCGTGACGCCGCAGGTCCAGCAGGGACTGCGCCACGAGTTCGCGAATATGGTCTTTCACCGGCTTGGATTCCGCTTGGGGGAACTGCCTATTCTAGCCCGGACCGGCGCGCCCGCTGTCATGCCCTCGTCACCCGGCCCGTGGAAAATCAAGGGGTCACGACTCTCCGAACGTGATCTTCTCGATTATTCGGCCCGGTGCGCGCACCGGGGTCCGGGGCAAGGGCCGACCCCTGGTCGGCCTTCTTTTTGCCTGTCGTTCAGCCGCCTTCCTCGGCCGACAGGGCGGCGAAGGCCTCCAGCACGGCCTGCCCGCTGGCCGGGGGCTGGTCCTCGAAGCGGGCCAGCAGCCGCTCGCCGACCCGCCGCACCCCGGGGCCGTTGGCGGCCTTGGTGGCCCCGAACACGCGCTCCCCCTCGCGGGAGCAGAAGCGGTGCAGCTCGAAGAAATAGTGGGTCTGGCCCCGGCTGAGGAAGCCCAGGCAGGTCGGGCCGCTGCCGGCCTTCGCCAGCGACCGTCCGGCCCGGCGCTCGCGCTCGCGGCACAGGCGCATCGCGCTGTCGGCCAGGTAGTGGAAGGCCTCGCCGACGTTGGCGGTGTCCAGGTCGGCGGCCAGCCGGGCCAGGCGCTCGCCGCGGCGGGCGGCCGGCTCGGCGCTCCATTCGGGCCGGTCGCCGTCGAGCCAGATGCCCAGGCTGCGGGCCAGCGAGCCGCCGGCGGCGGTGGCCAGCTCCTCCCCGTCGGGATGGGGCAGCGGCCGCGGGTCGAAGGTGCTGCCGGCGATCATCAGCTCGAGCGCGAGGTGCTGGTCGCGGTCGGCGACCGGATCGAAGCCGCAGGCCGCGAGGATGCGGAAGGTCTCGGCGATGCTGGACGCCTCGTTGCCGCCGATCGGCCCCGGCACGTCGAAGGGTTCGCGCTGGCGCAGGTCGTGGCAGGCCGCGAACACCAGCAGGGCCAGCGCGTCCGCGGCGGGCACGCCCTCCGCGCCCAGCACGTCCAGCACGCGCCCGAGCCGGCGTTCGGCCAGCTCCATGACGTGGTCTTCGTTGTGGTAGTCGTGCGGATCGGTGCCGAAGGCGCCGTGGCGCAGGCCCAAGCGGGCCAGGCCCAGCAGCGTCGCGTCGAGATGGCGGGCATCGCCGGCGCCGTTGGTGATCCGCGCCACCATGGCCTCGAGCCGCGGCGCGATGTCGGGCCGATGCGAGGCCAGCAGCCGGCGGGCCGCCGCGACGTCGGGGAGCGCCTGCTCGATCGCGTCGGGGCCGTAGAGATTGGAGTAACCGAGGATCACGCCGGCAGCGGCTCCCGTGTGCGGCGGCTGCCGCTCAGCCGAGTATACGCAGCGCCGGGGCGGGACCAGCCACGCCGGCGGGGCCTTCACAGCGCCCCCAGCCGCGCCATCGAACAGGGCGCGCCGTCGCCGATGATGAAGTGGTCCAGCACCCGCACCTCGACCAGGGCGAGGGCCTGCTTGAGCCGGGCGGTGACGGCGCGGTCGGCGGCGCTGGGCTCGGGGCTGCCGCTGGGGTGGTTGTGGCCCAGGATCACCGCCGCGGCATGGTGCGCCAGGCAGCGCTGGACGACTTCCCGCGGGTGCACCTCGGCGCCGTCGAGCGTGCCCCGGAACAGTTCCTCGAAGGCGATGACCCGATGCCGGGTGTCGAGGAACAGGCAGGCGAAGACCTCGTAGGGCAGGGCCCGCAGCCGGTGCGCGAGGTAGTCGCCGGCGCGCCCGGGCTCGGTGAGCGCCTCGCCCCGGGCCAGGCCCTGGCCCAGGTGCCGGGTGGCCAGCTCCAGCGCCCCGGCGAGGGCGCTGGCGCGGGCCGGCCCCAGGCCCGGCAGCCGCGCCAGCGCCGGCGGCGGCAGGTCGAGCAGGGCGCGCAGGTTGCCGGCCCCGGACAGCAGCTGCCGGCCCAGGTCGACCGCGCTGAGCCCGCGCGTGCCCGAGCCGAGGAAGACCGCCAGCAGTTCGGCGTCCGACAGCCGGGCGGCGCCCAGGGCCAGCAGCTTCTCGCGCGGTCGTTCGCCTTCGGGCCAGTCGTGGATGTGCATGGCCACAGCATCGCCGCCGGGGCGCGCGCCGGGGGTCGGGCGGGCCGGGCCCTTCGGGTAAGCTAGGTGTGTTCACACGGGTAGGGAAATCCAAGGTGGCCGGACTCGACGGGCAACGCATCCTGCTGGGCGTCAGCGGCGGCATCGCCGCCTACAAGTCGGCGGAGCTGCTGCGCCGGCTGCAGGACGCCGGCGCCGAGGTGCGCGTGGTGATGACCGCCTCGGCCCTGCATTTCGTCGGCGCCACCACCTTCCAGGCGCTGTCGCGGTTCCCGGTGCGCAGCTCGCTGTGGGACGCCGAGGCCGAGGCCGCGATGAGCCACATCGAGCTGGCCCGCTGGGCCACCCGCATCCTCATCGCCCCGGCCACCGCCAACGTCGTGGCGAAGCTGGCCCAGGGCCGCGCCAACGACCTGCTCAGCACGCTGTGCCTGGCCTCCGAGGCGCCGGTGCGGCTGGCCCCGGCGATGAACCGGGTGATGTGGGCGCACCCCGCGACCCGCGCCAACGTCGCCACGCTGCAGGCCCGCGGCGTCACCTTCATCGGCCCGGGCGAGGGCGACCAGGCCTGCGGCGAAACCGGCGCCGGCCGTTTGCTCGAGCCGCACCAGATCGTCGAAGCGATGCTGGCCGACTGCGCGCCGCCGCGCCTGGCCGGTCGCCGGGTGCTGGTCAGCGCCGGGCCGACCTTCGAGGACATCGATCCGGTGCGCTTCATCGGCAACCGCAGCTCCGGGAAGATGGGCTTCGCGGTCGCCGCCGCGGCCCGGGCGCTGGGGGCCGACGTCACCCTGGTGGCCGGCCCGGTGTCGCTGCCGACGCCGCCCGGCGTGCGCCGCATCGACGTGCGCCGCGCCGCCCAGATGCGCGAGGCCATCCTGTCCGAACTGCCCGGCCACGACGTGTACCTGGGCGCCGCCGCCGTGGCCGACTACGCGCCGGCCGAAACCCTGCCGCAGAAGATCAAGAAATCCGGCGAGACCCTGCGCATCGACCTGGTGCGCACCGCCGACATCCTGGCCGAGGTGGCGGCGCATCCGGCGCGTCCGCGCCTGGTGGTCGGCTTCGCCGCCGAAACCCAGGACATGGAGGACTACGCCCGCGGCAAGCTGCTGCGCAAGGGCCTGGACCTGATCGCCGCCAACGACGTGGCGCGCGCCGGCCAGGGCTTCGAGTCCGACGACAACGCGCTCAGCGTGTTCTGGCGCGACGGCCGCCACGACATCGCCCACGGCCCCAAGCCGCGGGTGGCGCGCGACCTGCTGGCCCTCGTGGCCGACCACCTGGAGGCCAGGGCGTGAACGCCGAGATCGAATTCAAGCGGCTCGACCCCCGGCTGGGCGAGGAATTCCCGCTGCCCGCCTACGCCACCGCGCTGTCGGCCGGCCTGGACCTGCGGGCCATGACCGACCAGCCGATCGAACTGGCGCCGGGCGAGGCCCAGCTGGTGCCGACCGGCCTGGCGATCCACATCGGCGACCCCGGCCTGTGCGCCGTGATCCTTCCGCGCTCGGGCCTGGGGCACAAGCAGGGCCTGGTGATGGGCAACCTGGTCGGCCTGATCGACGCCGACTACCAGGGGCCGTTGATGGTCAGCCTCTGGAATCGCGGGCGGTTTCCCATCACCATCACGCCGGGGGATCGCGTTGCCCAGCTGGTATTCCTGCCCGTGGCCCGGGCGGTGTTCCGGCAGGTCGATGAATTCGAACGCAGTGAACGCGGTGAAGGTGGCTTTGGCCACACCGGCGTGCGCTGAACGGGCCGGCCGACGCCGGACCCGTCACCAGGGGGAAGCATGAAATTGCCTGATCTGAAATCGCTCCCGAAGGCCGGCGCCCTGCCGCTGGCCGCGGGCCTGTTGCTGCTCATCGCCGCCTGGTTCGGCTGGCAGGGCTGGCAGGCCTCGTCGGCCGAAGCCAAGACCTACCAGATGGACCAGGTGCGTGCGTCCAGCGCGGTCGGCGTCCGCCAGGCCGTGCAGGCCGCCACCGACCGGCTCGAGGGCAGCCGCTCGCGCATCGCCCTGGTCACCGCGCTCAAGCGCGACGAAGACCAGGCCGCGAAGGACATCGTGCTGGACGGCTGGAGCGGCGTCGAGGCGGTGGAGTGGCACGCGCCGGACCTGGACGCGGCCTACGCCGATCCCAATGCCTTCGGCTTCGGCAAGCTGGGCGTGCTGGAACAGGCGCTGCAGGACAACACGACCCGCGCCGCCATCGTCAAGGACGCCGGCGGTCCCCGCCTGGCCGTGGCCGCGCCGGTGCTCGACAACGGCCGGGTGCTGACCCTGGCCTACGTCCGCCTGCCGATGGATGCCGTGACCGGCCCGCTCACCAGCGCGGACGTCGACGGCGGCTACCTCGCCATCCGCCAGGGCCGCCACACGCTGTTCGAAACCGGCGACGTCGCCCTGGCGGGCGCCGCCGAAGTCGGCGCGGTCCGCATCGATGGCACCGCGCTGCGCGTGGTCGCCGCGGCGCCGGTGGTCGAGCTGGGCCTGGGCGCCTTCGCCAATTACCTGCTGGCCTTGCTGTCGGTGCTGGTCGCGGTGTCGCTGCTGCTGATGCCGCGCCTGAAGGGCCTGCGCATCGCCCGCCAGGGCGAGGGCGGTGCCGTCGCCGACGCCACGCCCACCCTGGCCGAGCTGCAGCAAAGCGGCCAGCTGGAAGCCGAAGCCGAGGCCGCACGGGCCGCGGTCGCCGCGAAGGCGACCAAGCCGCCGCCGATGGCCCAGGCGCCGCGCGCGACGCTCGACCGGAGCATCTTCCGCGCGTACGACATCCGCGGCGTCGTCGGCAAGACGCTCGACGCCGAGACCGCGCGCCTGATCGGCCACGCCATCGGTACCGAAATGCACCGCCAGGACGCGCGCAGCGTGGTCGTGGGCCGCGACGGCCGGCTGTCGTCGCCGGAGATGGCGAACGCGCTGATCGAGGGCCTGCGCCTGGCCGGCCGCGAGGTCATCGACATCGGCGACGCGCCGACGCCGCTGGTTTACTTCGGCGCCTACCACCTGCGCGCCGGCTCCTGCGTGTCGGTCACCGGCAGCCACAATCCGCCCGACTACAACGGCTTCAAGATCGTCATCGACGGCGAGACGCTGGCCGGCGACGCCATCCAGAAGCTGTACGAGCGCATCGCCGAGAACGACCTGTACGTGGCCGACGCACCCGGCCTCGTCAGCCGCCGCGACATCGTGCAGGACTACATCGACCGGGTCGCCGGCGACATCCAGATCGAGCGCAAGCTGCGCGTGGTCGTGGACTGCGGCAGCGGCATCGCCGGCCTGGTGGCGCCGCGCCTGCTCGAGGCCATCGGCGCCGACGTCGAGCCGCTTTACTGCGAGGTCGACGGCACCTTCCCGCACCACCATCCCGACCCCAGCGACCCGGCGAACCTGCAGGACCTGGTGCGCGTGGTCCAGCGCGTCGGCGCCGACATCGGCCTGGCCTTCGACGGCGACGGCGACCGGCTCGGCGTGGTGACCCAGTCCGGCGAGATGATCTACCCGGACCGCCTGCTGATGCTGTTCGCGGCCGACGTGCTGGAGCGCAACCCGGGCGCCTGCATCATCTACGACGTCAAGTGCACCGGCCACCTGCCGATGCACATCCTGCGCCACGGCGGCAGCCCGCTGATGTGGAAGACCGGGCATTCGCTGATCAAGGCCAAGATGCGCGAGACCGAGGCCGAGCTGGCCGGCGAGATGAGCGGCCACTTCTTCTTCCGCGAGCGCTGGTACGGCTTCGACGACGGCATCTACGCGGCCGCGCGCCTGCTCGAGATCCTCTCCACCCGGGGCGAGACGCCGCAGGAAGTGTTCGACACCCTGCCCAAGGGCGTGTCGACGCCGGAGCTGAAGATCCACGTCGAGGAAGGCCAGCAGTACGTCTTCATCGAGAAGTTCGTCGCCGCGGCGAAGTTCGAGGGCGCGCGCATCGCCACCATCGACGGCGTCCGCGCCGACTGGTCCGATGGCTGGGGCCTGGTGCGGGCGTCGAACACGACGCCGGTGCTGGTGCTGCGCTTCGACGCCAAGGACAGCGAGGCGCTGGAGCGGATCAAGCAGGCCTTCCGCGAGCAGCTGCTGGCGGTGGACCCGGGGCTGGCGCTGCCCTTCTGAGGATCAGCCGGTCGGCGGCGTCGCTTCGGCGGCGTCGCCCGCGGCCGGGGCGGCGCCCTTGAGCTCGCGGAAGCGCTCGACCAGGCGCAGCAGCTCGGCGTCCAGTTCCACCAGTTCGCCCTGCTTGAGCACCAGCATCTGCTGCTGGCGCACCATTTCGTCGTGCAGGCCGCGGATGCCCTGGGCCTGCCGCGCGGGCACGGCCTTGCCGGCCAGCTCGCTCTCGGCGGCCTCGGCCAGCATGCTCGACAGGCTGGCGCGCTGGCTGGCGATGCCGGCCTCGATGGCCTCCAGCGTCTGCTTGAGCAGGTCGATGCGGTTGGTGAACGAGTGCCGGAGCTCCTCTTCGTTCTGGAACGAGGCGATCATGGCGGCCTCGGTCTTGCGGGCCTGTTCGGCTTCCTTGTCGGCGATCGCCTGCAGGCGGTCGGCCTCGGCCTTGGCGACGCGCTCCTCGGCGGTGAGGGCGCGGTCGACCTGGGCCGTGGTGGAGCCGCTGGCGGCGTTGAATTCGGTGCGCGCCTGGTCCACCGCTTCCGGCGGCAGGGCGTCGGAGAACTGCACCTTGCCGTCCTTGTCGACCCAGCGGTAGAGCTTCTTCTGCGCCGCCTGCGCCTGGGCATCGGACACGCCGGATGCCAGCAGGGCCGCGACGACGGCGAGGCTGAGCAAGGCACGATTCATGGGCGGACTCCGGTCATTCAGCTTGGCTGCCATAGCGGGCACGATACGCCACCAGGGCGGGCTTGTGCGCGGCGATCTCCGGCCGTTCGTCGGCGTGCGACAGCAGGTCGTCGAGTCCGGCGATGGCGTGCACGGGGAGGCCGAACTCGGCCGTCACTTCCTGCGCCGCGGAGCGGTGGCCGGCCTGGCCGCGCTCCTGGCGGTCGAGCGCGATCAGCACGCCGCAGGGCTCGCCGCCGGCCTCGCGGATGAGCTGGATCGATTCGCGGATCGCGGTGCCGGCGGTGATCACGTCGTCGACCACCAGCACCCGGCCGCGCACCGGCGCGCCGATCAGCCGGCCGCCCTCGCCGTGGGCCTTGGCTTCCTTGCGGTTGAAGGCCACCGGCAGGTCGCGGCCGCGGCGGGCCAGCGCCACCGCCAGCGTGGTCGCCAGCGGGATGCCCTTGTAGGCCGGGCCGAACAGCATGTCGAACTGCAGGCCCGAGGCCTCGAGCGCATCGGCGTAGCACTCGCCCAGCGTGGCCAGCGCGCCGCCGGAATCGAACAGGCCGGCGTTGAAGAAGTAGGGGCTGGTGCGGCCGGATTTGAGGCTGAACTCGCCGAAGCGCAGCACCTGGCGCGCCAGGGCGAGGTCGAGGAAGCGGCTCTGGTGGGGATTCACGCCGGTCGTCCGTGCAGGGAAAGGGTGATTGTGCAACAGCCGCGGCCCCGGCGGCACCGCCGCCGCGGGGTTTTCGGCTACGCTTCCGCATCCCCGCCGACCGCGTCCCGCCTTCCGTGAAAATCGTCAGTTTCAACGCCAACGGGCTGCGCTCGGCCGCCAGCAAGGGTTTCTTCGAGTGGCTGCCCGGCCTGGACGCCGACATCGTCTGCATCCAGGAAACCAAGGCGCAGGAGCACCAGCTGCGGGTGCCCGAGCTGCTGCCGCCCGGCTACGAGGCCTGGTTCCGCGACGCGACCACGAAGAAGGGCTACAGCGGCGTCGGCATCTACACCCGGCGCGCGCCCGACGAGGTGCTGACCGGGCTGGGCTGGGATGCCTTCGACGAGGAAGGGCGCTACCTGGAGGCACGCTTCGGCAACCTCAGCGTGGTGTCGCTGTACTTCCCGTCCGGCTCGTCGGGCGACGAGCGCCAGGGCTTCAAGTTCCGCTGCATGGAATGGTTCCTGCCCATCCTGGACCAGTGGCTGGCAAGTGGCCGTGACTACGTCATTTGCGGTGACTGGAACATCGTCCACACGGCCCGGGACATCAAGAACTGGAAGTCCAACCAGAAGAACTCCGGCTGCCTGCCCGAGGAGCGGGCCTGGCTGGACACGCTGTTCCACGCGCGCGGCTGGGTCGACAGCTACCGCCACCTGCATCCGGAAGGCGAGGACTACACCTGGTGGAGCCAGCGCGGCGCCGCCCGCGCCAAGGACGTGGGCTGGCGCATCGACTACCAGGTCGTCTCGCCCTCGCTGCGCGACCGACTGCGCAGCTGCCGCATCTACCCGGAGCCGAAGTTCAGCGACCACGCGCCTTACCTGGTGGAGTACGCATGAGCACGGCGTCATGGCGCGACGCGCTGCCGGCGGGACTGCGGCCTTACGTCCAGCGTGAGCCGGCCGCCGCGTTCTGCCTCGGCGTCTCCTCGGGCTTCCCCTACGCCATGCTCGCGGCGACGCTGACCACGCGGCTGGCGCAGGACGGCATCGACAAGAAGTCGGTCACGGCCTTCTCGCTGGCCTTCCTGGTCTACAACCTGAAGTTCCTGTGGGCGCCCCTGGTCGACGGCCTGCGCCTGCCCGTGATCGGTCGCCTGGGCCAGCGGGTGTCCTGGCTGCTGTTCGCGGGTGCCGGCGTCATGGCCGCGGTGGCGTGGTTGGGCTGGCTGGATCCGAAGGCGGACCTGGCGCTGTTCGCGATGGCCGCGGTGACGGTGGGCGTGGCGGGCGCGACCTACGACATCGTCATCGACGCGTACCGCATCGAGATCTTGAAGCCGGAGCAGCTCGGCGTCGGCTCGGGCATGTCGCAGTACGGATGGCGCATCGGATCGGTGGCGGCCGGCGCACTGGCGCTCTACGTGGCAACCCGGGGCGGCTGGACCGCGGCCTACGTGCTCTGCGCGCTGTTCGCGCTGCCGGCGATGCTGACCGGCCTGGTCATGGGCGAACCCGCGCGCCACGTCGTGGTCGCCCGGCACCGTGGCCTGCGCCAGGCCTGGGAGGCGGTGGCCGGTCCGCTGTCGGAATTCCTGCGCCGGCGTGGCGCCTTCTTGGTGCTGCTGTTCGTGCTGCTGCACAAGATCGGCGACACCCTGGCCAACCTGACGGTGAGGCTGCTGCTCAACGACCTCGGCTTCAGCAACGAGGAGATCGCCACCTGGGACGTGGGCCTGGGCTTCTTCGCGTACCTTGCAGGCATCTTCATCGGCGGCGTCCTTTACGCGCAGTGGGGCATGAAGCGCTCGGTGCTGGTGGCGCTGGTGCTGATGGCCGTTTCCAACCTCAGCTTCGCGTGGCTGGCGGCGGTGGGGCATTCGAATGCCCTGCTCGGCTTCACCATCGGCTTCGAGAACATCGCCAGCGGTATCGGCGGCGTGGTCGTGGTGGCCTACCTGTCGGCGCTGTGCAACCTGGCCTTCACCGCCACCCAGTTCGCCCTGCTCAGCGCGGCGGCCAGCGTGGTCGGGCGCATCATCACCGGCACCACCGCGGGCTCGCTGATCGAGTCGCTGGGCTACGTGCAGTTCTACCTGCTCACCACGCTGGTGGCGCTGCCGGGCGTGCTGCTCTACCTCTTCATGCTGCGCGCCGGACTGATCGAACAGTCGCTCGGTGACGCCGGTTATCCGGGCGCCGGCAAGGACGCTCCGGGCTGAACGCCGCCCGGGCGCCGGGACGCCGGGTCTTGCAGTCCCCGGCCGTGGCCGTATGCTGGGCGTCCCCCCGAGGATCGAGGCCATGGCCGACTTCCTGTTGCGCGACATCGATGAGCGGGTAGCCGAGCGCATCAAGGAGATGGCGCGCCAGAAGGGCTGGCCGCTCAATGACGTCATCCTGTTGCTGCTCAAGCAGGCGCTCGGCCTGGTCGATCCGGAGCCCGCGCCCATCCCGGGCGACATCGCCCGCCTCACGGGCGCCTGGAGCGACGACGAGGCCCGCGCCTTCGAGGAGGCCATGTCGGCCATGACCAGCCTCCCGGACGACGCGCCGGCCTACCTGGTCGAAGACGCCCGCCGCAAGAAGGAAGCCGGCGGCGGCTGATCAGGCCGGGTGGATCGCGCCCAGCACGCGGGCGCCGCGCGCGCCGGTCACCGCGGGCAGGTTGCCGGGGCGGCCGGCCAGGGTTTCACGGGCCAGCCAGGCGAAGCCCGCCGCTTCGATGAAATCAGGGTCCAGGCCCAGCGCCGCGGTGCTTTCGACCGCCACGCCCGGCAGGTGGTCGGCCAGCCGCGCCATCAGCAGCGGGTTGTGCACGCCGCCGCCGCAGACCAGCAGGCGCCGGCAGTCGGCGGCCTGCGCCCGCAGCGCGTCGGCGACCGTGACCGCGCTCAGTTCGCACAGCGTGGCCTGGACGTCGGCGGGCGATTCGTCGCGCAGCCGCGCGGCCACCCAGTCGAGCTGGAACTGGTCGCGGCCGGTGCTCTTGGGCGGCGGCATGGCGAACCAGGGCTCGTCCAGCAGTCGCGCCAGCAGGGCCGCGTCCACCCGGCCGGCGCGCGCGAAGGCGCCGCCGCGGTCGTAGCGTTCGCCGCGATGGCGCAGGCACCAGGCGTCCATCAGGCCATTGGCCGGGCCGGTGTCGAAGCCGCGCACCGGGCCCTGCCGCGGCAGCAGCGTCAGGTTGGCGATGCCGCCGAGGTTGAGCACGGCGCGGTCCTCGCCGGGCGAGGACAGCACGGCGGCGTGGAAGGCCGGCATCAGCGGCGCGCCCTGGCCGCCGGCGGCGACGTCGCGACGGCGGAAGTCGGCGACGGTGGTGATGCCGGTCGTTTCGGCGATCACGCTGGCGTCGCCGAGCTGCTGGGTGAAGGGCGATTCGCCGCGCGGATCATGGCGCAGCGTCTGGCCGTGCGAACCGATCGCGCGCACGTCGGCCGCGGCGACGCCGGCGTCGTCCAGCGCCTGCCGCGCGACCGCGGCGAACATCCGGCCCAGCCGGGTGTCGAGCCGGCCGATGTCGTCCAGCGCCAACTGCGCGCTGGCCTGCGACCAGCGCAGCACGTCCGCCTGCAGGTCGGCCGGGTAGGGGTAGGTGCGCGCGAACACGATCCGCGGCGAAGGCTCGAACGCCACCAGCGCGGCATCGATGCCGTCGACGCTGGTGCCGGAGATCAGGCCAAGAAAAAGCCCGCCGGGCGCGCCGGCGGGCGGAGTGGGGTCGGAAGTGCGCGGCGCGGCCGCCATCGGCTCAGCGTGCGGCGAGGCGCACGCCCTCCACGCGCTTGAGCTGCGCCAGCGCCGGCGCGGTGGCGGCGCGGAACGCCACCATTTCGCTGCCGGCCAGCGGCTCGGGCTTGGGCATGGTCACGGTGAGCGGGTCGCGGTGCACGCCGTTGACGCGGAATTCGTAGTGCAGGTGCGGGCCGCTGGCCAGGCCGGTGGCGCCGACATAACCGATGGTCGTGCCCTGCTGCACGCGCGAGCCGACCTTGTACTTGCCTAGCCGCGACATGTGCCCGTACAGCGTGGTGTGGCCCTTGCCGTGGTCGATGATGATGGTGCGGCCGTAGCCGTTCTGCCAGCCGGCGAAGCTGATGCGGCCGTCGCCAGCGGCCATGATCGGCGTGCCGGTGACGGCGGCGTAGTCGACGCCCTTGTGCGCACGCACGGTGCCCAGCACCGGGTGCTTGCGGCGCGGGTTGAAGCGCGAGCTGATGCGGGCGAACTCGATCGGCATGCGCATGAAGCTCTTCTTCAGCGGGCGGCCGCTGAGGTCGAAGTATTCCTGCTTGCCGTTGCGCTCGAAGCGCACCGCGGTGAATTCCTTGCCGCGGTTGAGGAAGCTGGCGGCGACGATGCCGCCGCTGCGCAGGCGCTCGCCGTCGCGCCAGATCTCTTCGTACACGACCTGGAAGCGATCGCCGTCGCGCAGGTCCTGGGTGAAGTCGATGTCGTACGAGAACACGTTGGCCATCTGGTTGATGGCGGCGTTGCTCAGGCCGGCCTTGGCGCCGGCGGCGTACAGCGAGCTGGTGATCTCGCCGCTGGCGACCATCGTGCGGCGCTCGAGCGGGCGCTCGATGACGTTCTCGGTGATGCGGTCGCCGGCGACGGCCAGCTCGACGCGGGCGGCTTCGTCACGCTCGAAGGCCAGGCCGCGCAGGGCGCCGTCGTCGGTCAGGTCGAAGGCGAGCTCGTCGCCCGCGCGCAGCCGGGTGAGGTTCTTGGCGCTGGGCGATTCGAGCACGCGGTACATCACGGTCGCCGGCACGCCCACCTGCTGGAAGATCTCGCCCAGCGTCTGGCCGTCCTGCACGGTCACCGTCTGCCAGGCGGGGCCGTGCGCGGCATGCGCGGTGCCGGCCTTGCCAGCCAGGGGCGGCAGCGGCAGGCTCAGCGTGGTGAGGTTCTCCTGCGGAACGGGTTCGCGCATGGCGTTCGCGAAACCGGGGATGATGGTGAGCACGAGCGTGCCCAGCGAGGCGCAGAGGCCGGCCAACATCCAGTGTTCGCGCGACCAGCGGGCGAGGGGGGAGGGCTTGTGTTGCAAAGGGGCGTTCCCCGCTCGGTACAGGAGTCGGGCTACGATAACCAGCACGAAATAGCGCCGTCAAACCCTTGTCGCATCTGGATTTTTTGCACTCCACGCTTTAACTTTCTATTAACTTCCTATTAACGCTGCGGCCCTGGCGGCCAGCCCTGAACACAAGCGCGACCCCATTCATGTCCGATCTCCAGCACGCCCTAGACATCATCGGCCGCGGGGCCGAGGAAATCCTCAAGCCCGAAGAGCTGGCCGCCCGCCTGAAGCTGGGCCGGCCGCTGCGGGTCAAGGCCGGTTTCGACCCGACCGCCCCCGACCTGCACATCGGCCATACCGTGCTGCTCAACAAGATGCGGCAGTTCCAGGACCTGGGGCACCAGGTCATCTTCCTGATCGGCGACTTCACCGGGATGATCGGCGACCCCACCGGCAAGAACGCCACCCGCAAGCCGCTGACCCGCGAGGACGTGCTGGCCAACGCCCAGACCTATGCCGACCAGGTCTTCAAGGTGCTGGACAAGTCGCGCACCGAGGTCCGCTTCAACTCCGAGTGGTTCGGCCAGATGTCGGCCGCCGACATGATCCGCCTGGCGGCGCAGCACACCGTGGCGCGCATGCTCGAGCGCGACGATTTCGCCAAGCGCTATGCGGCGCAGCAGCCGATCGCGATCCATGAATTCCTGTATCCGCTGGTGCAGGGCTACGATTCGGTCGCGCTCAAGGCCGACGTCGAGCTCGGCGGCACCGACCAGAAGTTCAACCTGCTTATGGGCCGCGGCCTGCAGGAAAGCCACGGGCAGGCGCCGCAGATCGTGCTGACCATGCCGCTGCTCGAGGGCCTGGACGGCGTCAACAAGATGTCCAAGTCGCTGGGCAACTCCATCGGCATCAACGAGCCGGCGATCGACATCGTCACCAAGGCCATGAAGGTCGGCGACGACCTGATGTGGCGCTGGTACGAGCTGCTCAGCTTCGATACCTCGCTGGCCGCGCTGGCGCGCATGAAGCAGGACGTCGCCTCGGGCGCGCTCAATCCGCGCGACGCCAAGCTGCAGCTGGCGCGCGAACTGGCGGCGCGTTTCCACGGCGTCCAGGCCGCCGAAACCGCCGTGGCGGGCTGGCACGCCGTGGTCCGCGGCGAGGGCGACACCTCGCTGCTGCCGCAGGCCGAGATCGCCGTGCCGGCCGAGGGGCTGCGCATCGCCGCCCTGCTGGTGGCGGCGGGCCTGGCGGCCAGCAATTCCGAGGCGTCCCGCAAGCTCAAGGAGCGGGCCGTGAAGATCGATGCCGAGGTGTTCGAGGATCCGCAGCGCCTGTTCGGGGTCGGATTCGAGGGCGTGCTGCAGGTCGGCAAGCGCAATTTCGCCCGGGTGAAGCTGGTCGGGGCCTGACCAGGCCCCGGGAAACGCGGTGTTTTTGCCATTTCGCACGGACCCCCTTCCCAAGTCGTTCGCCATCCCCTATTCTTCGCGGCCCTTCACCGCCCCGGTCATCCGGATCGGGACGGGGGGGCGGAAAAAAGGTCGGTTGAGGGTATTGACGGCCTTGGAAACTGCTCTATAATGTGCGGCTCCCTTGAGCGAAACGCCTTGGGACGCGGC
>NZ_DASTNG010000052.1:0-11777 GCF_035721105.1 Arenimonas sp.
GCCGCGTCCCAAGGCGTTTCGCTCAAGGGAGCCGCACATTATAGAGCAGTTTCCAAGGCCGTCAATACCCTCAACCGACCTTTTTTCCGCCCCCCCGTCCCGATCCGGATGACCGGGGCGGTGAAGGGCCGCGAAGAATAGATGAAGCCCGCGGGTTTGGGAAGCCCCCGCTTCGCTTGACAGGTCGGACGGGCATCCCCGAACGTCGGGACATCACCCCTGGAGTCCGCCATGCCCCGTTTCCGCCTCGTGATTTGCCTGCCGTTGCTGGCGCTGCTGCTGGCGCCGCTCCTGGGCTGCGCCGCCGGCGGCCGGCCCTGGGTCGAACTGCGCGGGCAGCGGTTCAACGTGGAGATCGCCGACGCCGAGGCCGAGCGCAACCGCGGCCTGATGTTCCGCGACCAGATGGCACCGACGGCGGGCATGCTGTTCGTGTACGACGCCGAGCGCCCGCTCGCCTTCTGGATGAAGAACACGCGCATTCCGCTGGACATCCTCTACTTCGACGCCGAGCGCCGGCTGGTGTCGGCGCGCACGGGCGTGCCGCCCTGCTCGCTCGGCGATCGCTGCCCGCCGTATCCCAGCACCGCGCCGGCGCTGTACGTGCTCGAACTCAATGCCGGCACCGCCGCCCGCCTGGGCGTCACCGAGGGCGACGAACTGGTGTTCGGCCCGGGCATCCCGGAGCGCGGCGCACCTTGATTCATTGCAGGAGGGCAACCACATGGGTGGCATGACCAACTCGCATCCCCTGCCGGACTGGAACACCCTCGCCAAGCTCGGCGACGACGAGCTGCCGCTGCTCGACACCGCCCTGCTGATCGCGCGCGACGAGTACCCGGACCTCGACGCCGCCGGCTACGCCGCGCAGGTCGACACCTACGCCGCCGCGCTGCGGCCGCAGCTCGAGCAGGACATCGACCTGCCCGCGCGGCTGACCGCGATCAACCGCTACCTGTTCGAAGAGATCGGCTTCGCCGGCAACAACGTGCAGTACGACGATCCGCGCAACAGCTACATGAACCAGGTCGTGGACCGGAAGCTGGGCATCCCGATCTCGCTGGCGGTGATCCAGATGGAAGTGACGCGACGCCTGGGCATGCCGCTCGACGGCATCTCCTTCCCGGGCCATTTCCTGGTGCGCCTGCCGGTGGACGACGGCATCCTGGTGCTCGACCCCTACAACAAGGGTCGCCCGGTCAGCGCCGAAGAGCTGCGCGAACGTGCCTCGCCACACCTGGGCGGCCAGGCACCCGACGACCAGCAGCTGCTGCAGATCCTGGCCCCGGCGTCGCACCGCATGATCCTGATGCGCATGCTGCGCAACCTGAAGGGGCTGTACCTGGAGCGCGGCGACTGGGAACGCGTGGCGCGCAGCGCCGACCGCCTGCTCAAGCTGTCGCCCGACACCGCGGAAGCGCTGCGCGACCGCGGGCTGGCCTATCGCGAGCTGGGCTATGCCAAGGGGGCCCGCGAAGACCTCGCGCGCTACCTGCAGCTGCTGCCCGAAGCCGAGGACCTGGACGCCGTGCGCACGGCCCTGATCGAACTGGGCAGCAGCGGCGCCCGCCTGAACTGACCGATCGCCGACCGGCTCAGCCGGCCGGCACCATTTCGAAATCGTCCTTGGTCACGCCGCAATCCGGGCAGACCCAGGTATCCGGGATGTCTTCCCAGCGCGTGCCCGGCGCGATGCCCTCGTCCGGCAGGCCGTCGGCCTCGCTGTACATGAAGCCACAGACGACGCACATCCAGGTGCGGTAGGCGGCGGTGGTGCTCGTGCTCATTTCATTCTCGCGACTCGGGGACGGCTATCATTCTCGCACCATGCGCAGCGCCCTGAAATGAACGCCCCGTCAAGCTGGCCGCGCCGCGGCCTGTACCTGCTGACGCCGGACGAAGCCGACACGGCCCGGCTGCTGGCCCGGGTGTTGCCGGCACTGGCCGCCGGCCCGGCGCTGCTGCAGTACCGCAACAAGCTCGCGACCCCGGCCCGCAGGCGCGAACAGCTCCGGGAGCTGCTGCCCGCCTGCCGGGCACTGGGCATCCCGCTGCTGGTCAACGACGACTGGCGCCTGGCCGCCGAACTCGGCGCCGACGGCGCCCACCTGGGCCAGGACGACGGCTCGCTCGCCGAGGCCCGTGCGGCGCTGGGGCCCGCGGCCCTGCTCGGCGCGTCCTGCTACGACCAGCTCGCCCTGGCCGAAC
Organism: Arenimonas sp.; assembly: GCF_035721105.1. GTDB lineage: Bacteria > Pseudomonadota > Gammaproteobacteria > Xanthomonadales > Xanthomonadaceae > Arenimonas. The sequence continues at coordinate 2,209 of NZ_DASTNG010000052.1, forward strand.
GCGCGGCCGCGGCCGGCGCCAGCTACGTCGCCTTCGGCGCCTTCTTCGCCTCTGGCACCAAGCCCCTGGCCCGCCGCGCCGGCCTGCCCCTGCTGGCCGAAAGCGCCGCCCTGGGGCTGCCGCGGGTGGCCATCGGCGGCATCACCCCGGACAATGCCGCCAGCCTGGTGGCCGCCGGCGCCGACCTGCTGGCCGTCATTGGCGGCGTCTTCGACCCGCCCGACCCTGCCGCCGCCGTGCGCGCCTACCGGCGCGCCTTCGACCCTCCTTCCAACGAGTGAATCCATGAACACCGCGACCAGCCACGACCTCTTCACCCGCGCCCTCGACCTGATGCCCGGTGGCGTCAACTCGCCGGTGCGCGCCTTCAAGTCGGTCGGCGGCGAGCCCTTCTTCGCCAAGCGCGCCGAGGGCGCCTACCTGATCGACGTCGACGGCAACCGCTACGTCGACTACATCGGCAGCTGGGGCCCGATGATCGCCGGCCACGCGCACCCGGCGGTGCTCGAGGCGGTGTCGCGCACGATGGTCGACGGCCTCAGCTTCGGCGTGCCCAATGCGCTGGAAGTGACCATGGCCGACACGGTGCGCAGGCTGGTGCCGTCGATGGAAATGATGCGCATGGTGAACTCGGGCACCGAGGCCACCCTGTCGGCGATCCGCCTCGCGCGCGGCGCCACCGGCCGCACCCGCATCGTCAAGTTCGAGGGCTGCTACCACGGCCACGGCGACAGCTTCCTGGTCAAGGCCGGCTCCGGCGCGCTCACCTTCGGCCTGCCCAATTCGCCGGGCGTGCCCAAGGCCCTGGCCGACCTCACGCTCACCCTGCCCTACAACGACGTCGAGGCCGCGACCCAGCTGTTCGACGAGGTCGGCGGCGAGATCGCCGGCGTGATCGTCGAGCCGATCGTCGGCAACGCCAACTGCATCCTGCCGCGCGAAGGCTACCTGCAGCACCTGCGCGCGCTGTGCACGAAGCACGGCGCGGTGCTGATCTTCGACGAGGTGATGACCGGCTTCCGCGTCGCGCTCGGCGGCGCCCAGGCGCGCTACGGCGTCACGCCCGACCTGAGCACCTTCGGCAAGATCATCGGCGGCGGCATGCCGGTCGGCGCCTACGGCGGCCGCAGGGAGCTGATGCAGCAGATCGCGCCGGCCGGCCCGATCTACCAGGCCGGCACGCTCAGCGGCAATCCGGTGGCGATGGCCGCCGGCCTGGCCACGCTGGGGCTGGTGCAGGCGCCCGGCTTCCACGAGAAGCTCGAGGCCAACACCCACGTGCTCTGCGACGGCCTGGAGGCGGCCGCGCGCGAGGCCGGCGTCGCCGTCACCACCACCCGCACCTGCGGCATGTTCGGCCTGTACTTCAGCGACCGCCCGGTGGAAACCTTCGAGGACGCGATGGCCAGCGACGCCGGCGCGTTCAAGCGCTTCTTCCACGCCATGCTCAAGCGCGGCGTGTACTTCGCGCCGTCGGCGTTCGAAGCCGGCTTCCTGTCGTCGGCGCACGGGGAGGCCGAGCTGTCGCACACCTTCGAAGCCGCGCGCGAGGCCTTCCGCGAGCTCGCCGCGGGATGAGCCGCCCGGCGCTGGTGCTGTTCGACCTCGACGACGTGCTGGTCGGCTACGACCACGCGCGCCGGCTGGCGACGCTGGCCGAACGCACCGGCACCACGCCCAAGGTCGCGCACCGCGCCCTGTTCACCGCCGGCGTGGAGAAGGCCGCCGACCAGGGCGTGCTGGACATCCCCGGGACACTGGCGGCGCTCGCGCGCGAACTGGGCGCGCCGGTGACGCTGGACGACTGGATCGCGGCCCGCGCCGACGCGATGTCGGCGCGCCCCGAAGTGCTGGCGCTGGCCCGGGCCACCGCCGAAGTAGCCGAGGTGGCGATCCTGACCAACAACGGGCTGCTGCTGCGCGACCACCTCGAGCAAATGCATCCGCCCCTGTTCCCGCTGTTCCGGGACCGGATCTACTGCTCGGCGCAGTTCGGCCGCAGCAAGCCCGACCCGGCGATCTATCGCGACTGCCTGGCGGCGCTGGGCGTCGCCCCGGCCGACGCCCTGTTCATCGACGACAAGGTCGCCAACGCCAACGGCGCCCGCGCCGCCGGCCTGAAGGCGCACCATTACACCGGCAGCTCGAGCCTGCGCTCGGCGCTCGCCACCCACCGCTTGCTGGAGCCGTCCGCATGACCCGCATCGAAACCCTGGCCGTACACGCTGGCGGCGAACCCGACCGCGAGACCGGCGCGATCGCGCCGCCGATCCACCTCGCCACCACCTTCCAGCACGGCCCGGCCGGGGAACGCCGCGCCGGCTACGAATACCAGCGCGAACAGAACCCGACCCAGGACCGCCTGGAAACGGTGCTGGCGGCGATGGAAGGCGGCGCCGCCGCACTGGCCTATGGCTCCGGCATGGCGGCCATGAACGGCCTGCTGGAGTCGCTGCCCGCCGGCAGCCATTTCCTGTACCCGCGCGACTGCTACACCGGCCTGCGCAGCCTGGCGAACGAGTTCCTGCCCGAGCGCGGCGTCACCGCCACCGCGGTGGACCTGGCCGACCTCGACGCCGTGCGCGCCGCGCTGCGGCCGGAGACCCGGCTAGTCTGGGCCGAAACGCCCTCGAACCCGCGGCTCGAGGTCACCGACATCGCCGCGCTGTCGGCCCTCACCCGCGCCCACGGCGCACTGCTGGCCTGCGACAACACCTTCGCGACGCCGGTGCTGCAGCGGCCGCTGGCGCTGGGCGCCGACGTGGTGATGCACTCCACCACCAAGTACCTGGGCGGCCACAGCGACGTGATGGGCGGCGCCCTGGTGTTCGCCAGGGCCGACGACCTGCACGCGCGCGTCGCCCACCGCCGCCACGTCACCGGCAACATCCTGGCGCCGTTCAGCGCCTGGCTGATCCTGCGCGGCGCGCGCTCGCTGCCCGCGCGCCTGGCCTGGCACTGCCGCAACGCGCAGGCGCTGGCGGAATGCCTGGCCGCGCACCCCGCGGTGTCGGCGGTGCACTACCCGGGGCTGCCCGGCCATCGCCACCACGCGGTCGCCGCGCGCCAGATGTCCGGCTTCGGCGGCATGCTCAGCTTCCAGCTCAAGGGCGGCCGCGAGGCCGCGCTGCGCGTTGCCGGCGCCCTGGCGCTGGCGATCAACGCGACCTCGCTCGGTGGCCCGGAGACCCTGGTCGAGCACCGCGCCTCGGTGGAAGGCGCGAACCCGCACACGGCCCAGGACCTGCTGCGCGTGTCGGTGGGCCTGGAGCATCCGGACGACCTGCTGGCCGACTTCACCCAGGCCCTGGACGCCGCCGGCCGATGACGGCGCCCCGCCCCGCCGGCCAGGGCTTCGGCCCCGCCACCGAACACGGCTGGCGCGCGCGCTGGTTCCACATCATCTTCCACCACGAAGCCGGCGCCTCGCGGCGCTTCGACCTGCTGCTGATCGTGGCGATCATCGCCAGCGTCATCGTCGTGGTCCTCGACAGCGTGGCCGGCCTGCATGCGCGCTTCGGCCCCTGGTTCTACGCGCTGGAGTGGGGCTTCACGCTGCTGTTCACCGCCGAGTACGCGGCGCGCCTGGCCGTGGTCAAGCACCCGCTGCGCTACGCCCGCAGCTTCTATGGCGTGATCGACCTGCTGTCGATCCTGCCCACCTACCTGTCGCTGGTGCTGCCCGGCAGCCAGGCGCTGCTGGTGGTGCGCATCCTGCGCATCCTGCGGATCTTCCGCGTGCTCAAGCTGATGGAGTACACCGAGGCCGGCGGCATGCTGGTCGGCGCCCTGTACCGCTCGCGCCGCAAGATCACCGTCTTCCTGCTGGCGGTGCTGACCCTGGTGGTGATCTTCGGCGCGGCCATGCACGTGATCGAAGGGCCGGAGAACGGGTTCACCAGCATCCCGCTCTCGATGTACTGGGCCATCGTGACGATGGCCACGGTCGGCTTCGGCGACATCACGCCGCTGACGCCGCTGGGCCGCTTCGTCACGTCGGTGCTGATCCTGATCGGCTACGGCATCATCGCCGTGCCCACCGGCATCTACACCGCCGAGCTGGCCGCCGGGCTGCGCGAGCGCCGCAAGGTCGACTGCCCCGGCTGCGGGCTGGGTGAACACGAACCCGACGCCGGCCACTGCCGGCGCTGCGGCGACGCGCTGCCGCCGGCCTGAGTCACCACTGGCCGGTGTTGGCCATCGACGCCCAGGGCTCGGCCGGCGCCAGCGCCTCGCCCTTCTGCAGCAGCTCGATCGAGATCAGGTCCGGCGAACGCACGAAGGCCATGCGACCGTCGCGCGGCGGGCGGTTGATGACCACGCCGTGGGCCTGCAGGCGCTCACAGGCCGCGTAGATGTCGTCGACCTCGAAGGCCAGGTGGCCGAAGTTGCGGGCCGAGCCGTAGTCCTCGTCGTCGTAGTTGTAGGTCAGCTCGACCTCCACGTCCGGGTTGGCCGGCGCCGCCAGGTACAGCAGGGTGAATCGGCCCTGCGGGTAGTCGCGGCGGCGCGTTTCCACCAGGCCCAGGGCGTCGCGGAAGAAGGCGACGGAGGCGTCCAGGTCGCGGACCCGGACCATGGCATGCAGGTATCTCATCGGCGCAGGGCCTCCTCGAGTTCGGGATCGTCCAGGAAGAAATCGGGCAGCAGCGGCCGCGTCGGGTCGACCGCGTAGCCCGAGAAGTCGGTGACGCCGGCCTCGCGCAGCACCGCCTCGTCGACAAGGAACTGGCCGTTGAGCTCGCGCGACGGCCGGACCAGGATGGCGTGGGCGGCGTCGGCCATGATCGCCGGCGTGCGACCGGCCTCGGACAGGGCGCCCGGGATCATCTTCAGCGCATCGGTGGCGATCACGGTGCGCGGCCACAGCGCGTTCACCGCCACGCCCTGCGGGCCGAACTCGGCGGCCAGCCCCAGCGTGACGAAGCTCATGCCCATCTTCGCCAGCGTGTAGCCGGTGTGCGGGCCCCACCATTTCGGGTCGAGGGTGATCGGCGGCGCCAGGGTCAGGATATGCGGGTTGGCGGCCTTGAGCAGGTGCGGCAGGCAGTGCTGGGCGCACAGGAAGCTGCCGCGGCTGTTGACCTGCTGCATCAGGTCGAAGCGCTTCATCGGCGTTTCCAGCGCGCCCTTGAGCCAGATCGCGCTGGCGTTGTTGACCAGGATGTCGATGCCGCCGAAGCGCGCGACCGTCGCGGCGACCGCGGCCTGCACCTGGTCCTCTTCACGGATGTCGCACTGCAGGGCCAGGCCCTGGCCGCCGGCCGCCTCCACCGCGGCCGCGGCGGTGTGGATGGTGCCGGGCAGCTTGGGATTGGGCACGCCGGACTTGGCGGCGATGGCCACGTTGGCGCCGTCCCGGGCCGCGCGCAGGGCGATGGCCAGGCCGATGCCGCGCGAGGCGCCGGTGATGAAGAGGGTCTTGCCGCGGAGGTCGGACATGGATGACTCCTGAACTTTGGTCGCAGTGTAAACCGGGGGACGCGATGGCCGGCCTATAATCCCGGCCATGGATTCCGCCCGCCTGGACGCCCTCGTCACCTGGATCGGCCAAAACCCGATCGCGGCGGGCCTGGTCATCTTCCTCATCGCCTTCGGCGACGCCCTGGTCATCGTCGGCGTGGCCATCCCGGCGGTGCCGCTGCTGTTCGCCGTCGGCACCCTGGTCGGGCTCGGCCACGTGGACGGCGCCTACGCCCTGGCCTGCGCCACCCTCGGCGCCTTCGTCGGCGACGGCATCAGCTACTGGGTCGGGCATCGCTACGGGCCGCAGCTGCGCCAGCGCTGGCCGTTCTACAAGCACCCGCAGTGGCTCGAGCGCGGCGAGACCACCTTCAAGCGCCACGGCATGAAGTCGATCGTGATGGCCCGCTACATCGGCGCCATCCGGCCCTTCGTGCCCGCCATCGCCGGCATGCTGAAGATGAAGCTGCGCCAGTACGTGCCGGCCAGCGCCTTCGCCGCCGCGGTGTGGTCGGCGACCTTCCTGGCGCCGGGCTGGGTGTTCGGCACCTCGCTCGACCTGGTCGCGGCCGTCGCCGGCCGGCTGGCGGTGGTGCTGGCGGTGGTGCTGGTGCTGGTGGCGGCGATCTGGGCCGGCGTGTTCTACAGCTGGCGCTGGCTGGGTGCGCACACCACCGGGATGATCGAGCGGGCGCTGGCCTGGTCGCACCGGCACCCGGTGCTGGGCAAGTATTCCGAGGCGCTGATCGACCCGAACCGGCCCGAATCGGCCTCGCTGCTGCTGCTGGGCGTTGTGCTGCTGGCCGCGGGCTGGGGCTTCTTCCAGCTGCTGATCTCGGTCGGCGGCGGCAGCGCGCCGTCGCAGCTGGACATGACGGTGCACCACCTGATGTTCGGCCTGAGGAATCCCCTGGCCGACGCGGCCATGGCCTTCCTGGCCACGCTGGGCGATCCGGTGGTGCTGACGCCGGCGGTGCTGGGCGTGTTCGCCTGGCTGCTGTGGCGCCGGCGGCACGTCGCGGCCTGGCACTGGCTGGCGGCGCCGGCCTTCGCCCTGGTGCTCACCTGGTTCCTGGGCTACCTGCTGGACATGCCCAAGCCGCCGGCCTCGACCGCGGTGATGGGCTTCAGCTTCCCCTCGGCCACGGTGACGATGGCGACGGTGGTTTACGGGTTCTTCGCGGTGCTGATCGCGCGCGAACTGCCGGGGCGCCGCCGCGCCTGGCCCTACGTGGTGGCGGCGCTGGCGGTGGCCCTGCTCGGCTTCTCGCGGCTGTATTTGGGCGCGCACTGGCTCAGCGACGTGCTGGCCGGGATCCTGCTGGGCCTGCTGTGGATCGCCGCGCTGGGCATCGCCTACCGGCGCCGCGTGGTGCGCTCGTTCTGGGTGCGGCCAACGGCCACGATCTTCTTCACCGCCATCCTCGGCATGGCGATCTGGCACGGCAGCCGCAGCGCCGACGCGCTGCTGGTGCGCTTCGATCCGCCGCTGGTGCCGGAACAGGTCGGCGGCGAGGCGTGGTGGCGCACCGGCTGGCAGCAGCAGCTGCCGGCGCGCCGCAACGAACTGCACGGCCGCGACGCCTGGCCGCTGAACGTACAGCTGGCCGGCCCGCTGGATTCGGTGCGCGCGCGCCTGCTGCTGTCGGGCTGGGAGAACTACCGCACCGGGGGCTGGACCGGCCTGCTGCAGACGATGGACAAGGACGTCACGCCGCGCGCGCTGCCGGTGCTGCCGGCCACCCACCAGGGCCGCGCCGAGGCGCTGGTGATGGTGCGGCGGGGCGCGAACCCCGGCGAGATGAAGGTGCTGCGCCTGTGGGCCACGCCGCTGCGCCTGCAGCCGGGGCGCGAGCGGGTGTGGATCGGCACCGTGCAGACCCTGCGCTTCACCCGGCGCATCGATTTCTTCAGCTATTGGCAGGCGCAGCCGGGCGAGGATGCCCTGCTCGACAGCCTGCGCGATGACCTGCGCGGGCTGGATTCCGCGCTGGACGCGCGCGCGGACGACGGCCAGCGCGTGTTGCGGCTGCGGCCGCCGACGCGCTGAGGCGCGCTATTCGGGCTGGAAGTCGGGCAGCCGGCCGACCAGCCACTGCAGGCGCGCGTGCGGGTCGTCGAGCTGCAGCAGCTGCTGGCGCTCCGGCGACGCCAGCGGCAGCCACTCCGCCAGTCGCCAGGCCACGTGCGCGGCGTCGGCCAGGTCGCCCTTGCCGACGCCGTCGTGTTCGATGCCGGCCTTGTCCAGGATGCGCGCCAGCAGCACCGACAGCAGCGCGTGTTCGTCGCGCAGCGGCGCCGGGCCCGGCTCGGGCTTCCAGGTGACCTCGCCGTGGATCAGGCCGTCGTCGCGCACGCGGGTGCGCTCGACGTGGAAGCGGCGCCGGCCTTCGACCGTGATGCCCAGCAGGCCGTCGTCGGTCATGGCGAAATCCACGATCACCGCCTCGGTGCCCAGCGCGGCCGGGATCGCCGGTTCGCCGGCCTCGCGGCCGTCGAGGATCAGGCAGATGCCGAAGCCCTCGCCGCTGCGCGCGCTGCGCTTGACCAGGTCGAGGTAGCGCGGCTCGAAGATCCGCAGCGACAGCTGGCCGCCCGGGAACAGCACGGTGGACAGCGGGAACAGCGGCAGCTCGGTGGTGTCCACGCTCAACCGGCCAGCGCGGCCAGGAAGCGCCGCGGTGCGCCTTCGAAGCCACCGTTGGACATGAACACGACGTGGTCGCCCGGCTGTGCGCGGGTCGCCAGCGCGGCAACCAGCGCGTCGACATCCGGCACGGCCTCGCCCTCGCCGCGCAGCGCCGACACCACCTTGCCCGCGTCCCAGGCCAGCTCCGGGCGATGCAGGAACACCACGGCATCGGCCTGCGCCAGCGAGGGCGCGATCTCGGCCGCGTGCGCGCCCAGTCGCATGGAATTGCTGCGCGGCTCCATCGCCACCAGGATGCGCGCGTCGCCGACGCGCGCGCGCAGGCCTTCGAGCGTGGTGCGGATCGCGGTCGGATGGTGCGCGAAGTCGTCGTACACGGTGATTCCGCGCGCTTCGCCCAGCTTCTCCATGCGGCGCTTCACGCTCACGAAGTCGGCCAGCGCCGGGATCGCGCGCGACAGGTCGGCGCCCACCGCGTTCGCGGCGGCGATCGCGGCCAGGCCGTTCATCACGCTGTGCCGGCCCGACAGCGACCAGCGCACGGTGCCGACCACGGCGCCCCGGTGCAGCACGTCGAAGTGCGAGCCGTCGGCCGCGTGCAGGCGCGCGGTCCAATCGAAGTCACCGTCCAGGCCAAAGCGCTCCACCGGCGTCCAGCAGCCCATGTCCAGCACCTGCTGCAGGCTGGCTTCCTCGCCGTTGACGATCAGTCGGCCGCGCCCGGGCACGATGCGCACCAGGTGGTGGAACTGGCGCTGGATCGCGGCCAGGTCCGGGAAGATGTCGGCGTGGTCGAACTCGAGGTTGTTGAGGATCGCCACCGTCGGCCGGTAGTGCACGAACTTGCTGCGCTTGTCGAAGAAGGCGGTGTCGTACTCGTCGGCCTCGACCACGAACTCACGGCCGCGGCCGATGCGGGCCGAGACGCCGAAGTTCTCCGGCACGCCGCCGACCAGGAAGCCGGGGTCGCGGCCGGCGGCTTCCAGCAGCCAGGCCAGGATCGAGGTGGTGGTGGTCTTGCCGTGGGTGCCGGCCACGGCCAGCGTTTCGCGGCCGGGCAGGACGTGTTCGCTCAGCCACTGGGCGCCGGAGGTGTACTTCAGGCCGGCGTCGAGCACGTGCTCAACCGCGGGGTTGCCGCGCGACAGCGCATTGCCCACCACCACCACGTCGGTGTCGGCGGCCAGGTGCGCGGGCGAGTAGCCCGAGGCCAGCGTGATGCCCAGCGCTTCGAGCTGGGTGGACATGGGTGGGTAGACGTTCTGGTCGGAGCCGTCGACCGCGTGGCCCAGCTCGCGCGCGAGCGCGGCGACGCCGCCCATGAAGGTGCCGCAGATGCCGAGGATGTGCAGTTTCATGCGTGCGATGCGCGGGCCGCGGCGAACCGCGGCGGCGCTCAGCCGATGTCGGGCGTCGGCGCCAGCACTTCGATGATGCGCTGGAGCACCGCGTCCAT
>NZ_DASTNG010000053.1:0-51411 GCF_035721105.1 Arenimonas sp.
GCCGCCGACGGAGAGGATCTCGCGGCGATAGCGGGCGCCGGTGGTGGCGTCGAACACACCGGCCTCCTCGAAGGCCGCAAACGCGTCGGCGCTGAGCACTTCGGCCCACAGGTAGCTGTAGTAGCCCGCCGCGTAGCCGCCCGAGAAGATGTGGGTGAAGGCATGCGGGCCGCGGTGCCAGGCCGGGGGCGGCAGCACGGCGACTTCGTCGCGCACCTCGCCGACGACCTCGAGCGCGCGCGCGCCGCGGGCCGGGTCGAATTCCAGGTGCAGGCGGAAGTCGAACAGCGCGAACTCCAGCTGCCGCACGAGGAACAGCCCGGCGTGGAAGTGCCGCGCCTGCAGCATCTTCGCGTACAGGTCGTCGGGCAGGCGCTCGCCGGTCTGCCAGTGGCGCGCGAACAGGTCCAGCGCCTCGCGCTGCCAGGCGAAGTTCTCCATGAACTGGCTGGGCAGCTCTACCGCGTCCCACTCCACGCCGCTGATGCCGCCGATGCTGGGCCAGTCCACCTCGGTGAGCAGGTGGTGGATGCCGTGGCCGAACTCGTGGAACAGAGTGATGACGTCGTCGTGCGTCAGCAAGGCAGGCTTGCCTTCACCCGCGGGCCGCTCTTGCGCATCCTGCGCCCGCGGCACTTGGCCATCCCTGGCCGGCGGCGCGAAATTGCAGGTCAGGTACGCCACCGGCTTGAACAGTGACTCGCCGTCGTCCATGCGCGAGCGGCACACGTCCATCCAGGCGCCGCCGCGCTTGCCGGCGCGGGCGTAGTGGTCGAGGTAGACGCCGGCGCGCACGGTGCCGTCGTGGTCGACCACGTCGAAGTAGTGCACGTCGGGATGCCAGGTATCGACGCCGTGGCGCTCGACCAGCTTCACGCCGAACACGCGCTCGGCCACGGTGAACAGCCCCTGCATCACGGCCGGCAGCGGGAAGTAGGGCTTGAGGTCTTCCTCGCTGAAGGCGAAGCGCTGCTCGCGCAGCTTCTCGGCCGCGTAGCCGACATCCCAGGGCTGCAGGTCGGCGATGCCGAGCTCGTTCGCGGCGAAGTCGCGCAGTTCGTCGAGCTCGCGCGCGGCGACCGGCTTCGCCTTGGCCGCGAGCTCGCGCAGGAAGCCCAGCACGCGCGCCGGGGTGCCGGCCATCTTGTCGGCCAGCGACAGGTGCGCGCTGGAGTCGAAGCCCAGCAGCGCCGCGGCCTCGTGGCGCAGCGCCATGATCCGTTCGATGCGCGCGCTGTTGTCGCGGGTGCCGGCCTGCGGGCCCTGGTCGGAGGCGCGCGTGTTGTAGGCGGTGTAGAGCTGCTCGCGCAGCGCACGGTCGTCGGCGAAGGTGAGGATGGCCTGCACCACCGGCCCCTTGAGCGTGGCGAGGTAGCCGTCGACGCCCTTCTCCTTCGCCATCGTGCGCAGCATGTCGCGCGCGGAGTCGGGCAGGCCGGCGAGCTCGGCCTCGGTGACGGGGCGCGTCCACGCGTCGGTGGCGTCGAGCACCGCCTCCTCGAACTCGGTCTCGAGCTTGCTCAGCTGGGTCTGGATGTCCTTGAAGCGCGAGCGTGCCGGCTCTTCCAGCGCCACGCCCGAGAGCCGGAAGCCGCGCAGGCTGTCCTCGACCACGGTGCGGCGCGCGCGATCCATGGCGTCGAAGCCCGGCGCCTCGCGCACGGCCTTCACTGCTTCGTAGAGGTCGCGGTCCTGGCCCAGCTCGGTGCCGTGCTCGGTCAGCTTTTCCAGCGCGGCCGAGTACGCGGCGCGCAGTTCGGGCGAATCCTTCACGCCGTGCAGGTGCGAGACCGGCGCGAAGCAGCGGCCGAGCCGTTCTTCCCAGCGCTCCAGCGGCGCCATCAGGCGGGCGAAATCGCGCGCCTGCGGGTCGGCGACCAGGCGCGCGACCTCGGCGCGGAAACCGGCGAGCACCTCGTCGATCGCCGGATTGACGTGTTCCGGCGTGATGGCGGAGAAGGCGGGCAGTTCGCCCGCGGCAAGCAGGGGGTTTTGAGTGTCCATGCAGTTCCAGATGGTGTTTCGGGCCGGCGATTCCAAGCGTCAGCCGGCCGGCGTGACGGTCACATCGAGGGTGAAATGGCTCCAGGCCGTGGACTCGGGGTCCCAGGCGCGGCCATAGAACAGGTAGAAAAAGGCGCGGCCCGGCGCGGCGGCGCGGAAGCAGAAGCTGGCCATCGTGCCGGTGCCGACCGGCGGCGCGGGCTCGCCGGGCTTCACCAGCGGCTCCCGCACGATGCCTTCGCACGGGACGGATTCGAACACGGCGCCGAAGGCGTCGCGCCGCTGCCATTCGGCGCCGGTGCTGTAGTTGGCGTCCAGGTCCACGCGCAGCACGGTGCCCACCGGCAAGGCCATCGCGCGACCGCTGTCGGAGATGGCGAGGCGCAGGGGCGTCGCGGCGGCGGCGGCCGGCGCCTCGGCGGCAAGCGGCGAGGCGGTGGCGACCGGCGCCAGCGCCGCACCGGCCGCGAACGCCAGCCCCGACACCGCGACCAGGGCGAGGCGCACGCTCATCGCGTGAACAGCTTCACCACGAAATCGGCGAGCTTGCCGAACGGCGGGTCGAACACCGACATGCCGTTGAGGCGGGACTGGTACAGCACCGGCATGGATTTGCTGAAGGCCAGGAAGCCCGCATGCCCGTGATAATGGCCCATGCCGCTGGGACCCACGCCGCCGACCGGCAGCGAGTGCTGGCCGAACTGGATCAGGCAGTCGTTCACGCAGACGCCGCCGGCGACCACGGCGTCGAGCGTGCGCCGCAGGCGCGCCCGGTTCCGGTCGAAGGGATAGAAGGCCAGCGGCCGGTCGCGGCCGTTGATGTAGGCGATGGCCGCGTCATGGTCGTCGTAGGACTTCACGGGCAGCAGCGGGCCGAAGATTTCTTCCTGCATCACCCGCGCCTCGTCCGGCGGATCGAGCAGCACGGTGGGCGGGATCACTTCCACGCCCGGCGGCGGCGGCTCGGCGTCGGGGCGGTACTGGATCACCGACACGCCGCGGTCGCGGGCGTCGTCGATCCAGTCGCGCAGGCGGTCGGCCTGGCGGTGGTTCACCACCGCGGTGTAGTCGGGGTTGGCGGCCAGCGTGGGATAGCGGCGGCGCACGCTGGCCAGGTAGGCACGCACGAACTCGTCGCGCTGGTCGCGCGGCACCAGCACGTAGTCGGGCGCGACGCAGGTCTGGCCGGCGTTGAAGCACTTGCCGGCGGCAATGCGGTCGGCCGCCTGCTCGATCGGGTAGCCCGGGGCGACCAGGGCCGGCGACTTGCCGCCCAGCTCCAGGGTCAGCGGGGTCAGGTGGTCGGCAGCGGCCGACATCACGGCGCGGCCGACGGCGGTCGAGCCGGTGAACACCAGGTGGTCGAAGGGCAATCGGGTGAAGGCGGCGCCCACCGCGGCATCGCCCTGCACCACGGTGACCCGCTCGGCCGGGAAGGCCTCGGCTAGCAGCCGGGCCAGCAGGGCCGAGGTGCGCGGGGTGTGTTCGGACGGCTTCACCAGCGCGTGGTTGCCGGCGGCAATGGCGTCGGCCAGCGGGATCAGGGCCAGCTGGATCGGGTAGTTCCAGGGCGCGACGATGCCGACCACGCCCAGCGGCTGGTGGCGGATTTCGCCGCGGGCAGGCAGGAAGGCCAGGTTCAGGCCGCGCCGCTCGGGACGCATCCAGCCGCGCAGCTTGCTGCGCAAGTACTTGATTTCATCGAGGGTGACCATGACGTCGGCGGCCAGGGTCTCGTGCCGGGAGCGCCGGCCGAAGTCGGCCGAGACGGTCTTCACCAGCTCGTCCCGGTGCGACCGGACCACCTCGCCCAGCCGGGCCAGGTCGTCCATGCGCTGCCGGTACGAGGGCGGCTGGCGGCGGTGGGCGGCGCGGACCTGCTCGAGCAGGGGCCGCAGGTCGTGGTCGGGGTGCGCAGGGGTGTCCATGGCCCGCAGTTTATGCCCAACCCGGCAGGGACGGCGCGAAGGCGTGGTTAGAATGGCGCCATGCACATCCGACCCTTCCGGGGCATCGTCCCCACCCTCGGCGCCCGCGCCTACGTCGACCCCGCCGCCTGCGTCATCGGCGACGTCCGCCTGGGCGAGGACAGCTCGGTCTGGCCCGGCTGCGTGGTCCGCGGCGACGTCAACCACATCCGCATCGGCGCCCGCACCAATATCCAGGACGGCACCATCGTCCACGTCACCCACGAAGGCCCGTACACGCGGCCGGGCGGCTGGCCGACCCTGATCGGCGACGACGTCACCATCGGCCACGGCGCCATCATCCACGCCTGCACCATCGGCAACGCGGTCCTGGTCGGCATGGGCGCCACCGTGCTCGACGGCGCCGTGGTCGAACAGCATGGCTTCGTCGGCGCCGGCGCCGTGGTGCCGCCCGGCAAGACCGTGCGCAGCGGCGAGCTCTGGCTGGGCAACCCCGCCAAGCCCGTGCGCCAGCTAAGCGACAAGGAAATCGAGCAGCTGTACTACAGCGCCAAACACTACGTCCGCCTGAAAGACGAATACCTCGCCTGATCGAAAAAGGGGTCAGAGTGAATATTTGTTTGAATCGCAGTGCGGACCGCCGTGATTCAAACAAATATTCACTCTGACCCCTTTTTCGATCCCCGCCCTGCAATCCGGAGGCCGCCCGCATGCGCCATCCCGCCCGCCAACTCGCTGCCCTCGCCCTCGCCCTGCTGCTGGCTTCCGGCAGCGTGCTGGCCAAGCCCTCGAACAAGTGGCGCCTGGAGTTCAGCGGTGCGGCCGAATCGCCGGGCGAGATCGTGCTGCGCATCGCGCCGATCGGGGGCGAGCCGATCGACGTGACCGTGGCGATCGAAGGCAACGACGGCGAGAACCGCATCGCCGGAAAAGTGCGCGATGCGCTCAAGGCCGCGCTGAAGGCGGACTACCGGCTGGAGCGCGACGACGGCGAAGACGTGCTCGTCAAGCGCCGCTGGGGTCGCCCGCTGTTCGAGGTGAGCCTGGCCAGCAGCACCGTCAAGGCCGTGCGGATCCACTTCGACCGCGAGTAATCCGCCGGCCGCGGCTCAGTCGCGGTGGAAGCCCGAACGCAGCGCCCAGGCGCCACCGGTGTAGTCGGTGGTCAGGGGCGTGCCGGTGTTCACCCAGTAGCTCTCGCGATTGAACATCGCCTCGGGCCGGTAGTCGGGCAGCTGGCTGGCCAGCGGCAGCGCGCGGCCGGGGCGCTTGTGGGTGGCCTCGAGCAGGTAGGTGCGGGCGCCATCCATCACCACCACCCAGGCGTGGCCGTCGTCGCGCAGCCGGCCCAGCACCACGCGTGCGTCCAGGCCCAGGCCGATCAGCCAGTCGGCCAGCGCGATGGCATGGTCCTCGCAGTCGCCCTGCGGGTAGAAGAACGCCTCGCGCGAGGTCTGCCAGAGCTCGGGCGCGCCCGGATACTGGTCGTGGTCGTAGGCATAGGTCTTGCGCTGGGCCAGGGACGCCAGCGGCACCCAGGCCTCGACGCCCTCGAACGGCACGTAGCCGACCAGGTAGGCATTGGCGAAGTGGTGGCGGCGGTCCAGCCCGGGCGCCACCGTGGTGACGGTCTGGTCGCCCAGCAGCCAGCCGAAGGACATCCAGGTCTCGGCATGGCCGGCCTCGCGCAGGGACTGGGCGATCTGGCCCTCGTGGATGCGCAGGCCGTTGGCCAGCTCGATCGCGCGGGTTTCCGGCGGCGCGGCGAAGTCCTGGCCCGGGGCGTCGGGCGCGGGGAAGGCCGGCAGCCCTTCGGCCGACGGTCCCGGGCCGTCGACCGGCCCCGGCGGACGGTCGCAGGCGCGCAGCGACATCAGCCCCAGTCCAATCGCCAGCATCCAGGCCCAGGCCGCGCTCGAGCCGCCGCGATTCACCCGCGCAGGCCGAACACCGTGACCAGGGCGACGAACAGCAGGATGGTGGACGCGAAGATCGCGACCGCCAGGTTGCCCTTCTGCAGCTCCTGCTCGATGTCGATGTGCTTGAGCAGCTTGCGGTCGATGAACTGCAGGCCCAGCACCGCCACCACCAGCGCGATCAGCGTCTGGACGATGTTCAGGCCGAGGTTGAAGAAGGTGGCGATCAGGAAGTCGGTGGTCATGGGCTCAGTCGGCGGTGTGGAGGGCGTCGGCGTGGGCGCGGAGCTCGGCGTAGACCTCGTCGGTCTCGGGCCGGTGGCCGTGCCAGAGCGCGAAGCTTTCGGCGGCCTGCTCGACCAGCATGCCCAGGCCGTCGATGCGCGGCTCGCAGCCGGCGGCCTTGGCCCAGGCCAGGAACGGGATCGCCGCCTCGCCATAGCTCAGGTCCACCGCCAGGGCACGCGCCTCGGCCAGGCGGAAGGGCAGCTTCAGCGCTCCGTCGCCGCGGCCCGCCGAGGTGGCGTTGACGATCATGTCGTAGTTGCCCAGGTTCGGCAGGTCGTCGAGGTAGCGCGTGTGCACGCGGTCCGGCTCGCCCAGGGCGTCGGCCAGGGCGTCGGCCTTCTCGGGCGTGCGGTTGACGATCCAGAGCTCCTGGATGCCGGCATCCAGCAGCGCCGGCGCCACGCCGCGGGCGGCGCCGCCGGCGCCGAGCAGCAGCACGCGCCGGGCGCGCAGGTCCTGGCCGTGGCGGCCGGTGAGGTCGCGCACCAAGCCCTCGCCGTCGGTGTTGTCGCCGTGCCAGGCCAGGCCGACGCGGGTCAGCGTGTTCACGGCGCCGGCGCGGCGGGCGCGGGCGCTGAGCTCGCTGCACAGGGCCAGCGCGCGCTCCTTGTGCGGCAGGGTGACGTTGGCGCCGCGGCCGCCGACGGTGGCGAAGGCGCTGACCGCGCTGGCGAAATCCAGCGAGCTGGCGTCGATGGCGACGTACTCCATCGCGATGCCGGCCTGCTTCGCGAAGGCCGCGTGGATCCGCGGCGACAGCGAATGCGATACCGGGTGTCCGAAGACGGCGTAATGCGCGGTCATGTCATTCCTCCTTGAGCCAACGCGCCGCGTCGAGCGCGAAATAGGTCAGCACGCCGTCGGCGCCGGCGCGCTTGATCGACACCAGCGCCTCCAGCATGCAGGCGCGCTCGTCCAGCCAGCCGTTGAGCGCGGCCGCCTTGAGCATCGCGTACTCGCCGCTGACCTGGTAGACGAAGGTCGGCGCGCCGTAGTGGTCCTTCACCCGCCGGACGATGTCCAGGTAGGGCAGGCCCGGCTTGATCATCACCATGTCGGCGCCTTCCTCGAGGTCGAGGCCGACTTCGCGCAGCGCCTCGTCGGAATTGGCCGGGTCCATCTGGTAGGTGTACTTGTTGCCCTTGCCCAGCGCGCCGGCGCTGCCGACCGCATCGCGGAACGGGCCGTAGAAGCTGGAGGCGTACTTGGCGGAATAGGCCAGGATGCGGGTGCTGAGGTGGCCGTGTTCCTCCAGCGCCTCGCGGATGGCGCCAATGCGGCCGTCCATCATGTCGCTGGGCGCCACCACGTCGGCGCCGGCGTCGGCGTGCGAGAGCGCCTGCAGCACCAGCGCCTCGACCGTTTCGTCGTTCACCACGTAGCCGCCCTCGTCCACCAGGCCGTCCTGGCCGTGCGTGGTGTAGGGGTCGAGCGCCACGTCGGTGATCACGCCCAGCTCGGGGAAGCGCTGCTTGAGCGCGCGGATGGCGCGCTGGGCCAGGCCGTTTTCGTCCCAGGCCGCGGCGGCGTCGAGCGACTTGGCCTCGGGCGCGGTGACCGGGAACAGCACGATGGCCGGGATCTTCAGCGCCACCGCCTGCTCGGCCGTGCGCAGCAGCTCGTCGATCGACAGGCGCTCGACGCCCGGCATCGACGCGACCGGCGTCCGCCCCTGCAGCTCGTGGATGAAGACCGGCAGGATCAGGTCGTCGGCGCCGAGCCGGTTTTCGCGCATCAGGCGCCGGGAGAAATCATCGCGGCGCATGCGCCGGGGACGGGTGTACGGGAATGCCATGGAAAGTCTCTGTGCCGTTGGCCTGCCGCCATGATACGCCCGCCGCGCGGCCGCTAAGATGCAGGCCATGTCATCGCGCCCCCCCTTGCCCGTCGCCGTTCGCGCCTGCCTGCTGCTGATCGGGCTGCTGGCGGCCGCCTGCTGGCTGGCCTTGCTGCTGCCCGGCCACGACCCGCACCGGCCCGACTGGAGCGCGCTGTCGGTGCCGCCGACGCTGGCCGGCGGCCACTGGTTCGGTACCGATGCCATCGGCCGCGACATCCTGGCGCGCACCCTGGCCGGCGGCCGGCTGTCGCTGACCGTGGGCGCGCTGGCCACGGTGATGGCCCTGGTGATCGGCCTGGCCTACGGCGCGATCGCGGGCTACGCCGGCGGCCGCGTCGAGCGGGCGATGGTGCGCGTGCTCGACCTGCTCTCGGCCCTGCCCTTCCTGCTGATCGTGATCCTGCTGCTGGCGCTGTTCGGGCGCTCGCTGTGGCTGCTGCTGGCGGCGATCGGCGGCTACGTGTGGATCGACCTGGCGCGCGTGGTGCGCGCCGAAGCGGCACGCCTGCGCGAAGCGCCGTTCGTGCTGGCGGCGCGCGCGGCCGGGGCGCGCTTCGACCAGGTGCTGCGCTGGCACCTGCTGCCCAACCTGATGCCGCTGGCCCTGGTGTACCTGGGCCTGATCCTGCCGCAGGCCATCCTGGTCGAAAGCTTCCTCGGCTTCCTCGGCCTGGGCGTGGACGAACCCGCCGCCAGCTGGGGCAGCCTGCTGCACGAAGGCAGCCAGGAGCTCGACACCGCCCCGTGGTCGCTGCTGTTCCCGGCCGGCTTCCTGGTCGCGACCCTGGCCAGCTTCCAGTTCCTGGGCGACGGCCTGCGCGACTGGCTCGACGTCCGCGGGTCGGCGCGATGACGGCACTGCTTTCACTGCGTGGCCTGCAGGTGGCCGTCGGCGAACGCCGGCTGCTGGGCCCGCTGGACCTGGACCTGGCCGAAGGCGACTGCCTGGGCCTGGTCGGCGAAAGCGGCAGCGGCAAGAGCCTCACCGTGCTGTCGCTGCTGGGGCTGCTGCCGCCGGGTCTGGCCGCGCGCGGCACGCTGGCCTGGCAGGGCCGCGACGTGCCGCTGGGCAGCGGCGTCCACGCCGCGCTGCGCGGCCGCGCCATCGCCTGGATGCCGCAGGACCCGCAGGCCAGCCTGCATCCACTGCGCCGCGTCGGCGCCCCGCTGGTGGAAAGCCTGCGCCTGCTGCGCGGCCTCGACGCCGCCGCCGCACGGCACGAAGCATTGGCCCTGTTCGAACGCCTGCAGCTGCCGACCCCGGCACGCCTGATGGACCGCTACCCGCACCAGCTGTCCGGCGGCCAGCGGCAGCGCGTGCTGCTGGCGCTGGCCCTGGCCGGCGCGCCGAAGCTGCTGCTCGCCGATGAGCCCACCTCCGCCCTGGACCCGCGCCTGGCCCGGGAGTCGCTGCGCCTGGTCGACGAACTGCGGCAGGCGCTGGGCCTGGCCGTGCTGCTGGTCAGCCACGACCTGCCGCTGGTGGCCGCGCACGCGCAGCGGGTCGCGATCCTGCTCCGCGGCGAATGCGTCGAATCCGGCGACGCCGACCGCGTGTTCGCCGCGCCGGCGCACGCCTACACCCGCGAACTGCTGGCCGCCGACCAACTGCCCGCCCCCGCGCCGGCCGCGCCGGGCCCGCGCCTGCTGCAGGTGGACGGGCTCGGCGTGCACTACCCGCGCGCGCCCGCCGCCGCCCTGCAGGACGCCAGCCTCACCCTGCACCGCGGCGAATGCCTGGCCCTGGTCGGCGAAAGCGGCAGCGGCAAGAGCACGCTGGGCCGCGCCCTGCTGCGCCTGGTCGGCCGCGGCACCCGCGGCCGCATCCTGCTCGACGGCGAAGACCTGCTGCAGGCCGGCCCCGGCCGGCTGCGGGCACTGCGGCGGCGCATTGGCGTGGTGTTCCAGGACCCTTACGCCTCGCTGGACCCGCGCCTGCGGGTCGCCGACATCGTCGCCGAGCCCCTGCGCATCCACGGGATGGGCCCCCGCGCCAGCCATCCGGCGCGGGTGGCCGCGCTGCTGGCGGCCGTCGGCCTGGACCCGGCCCTGGCCACCCGCTGGCCGCACCAGCTCTCCGGCGGACAGCGCCAGCGCGTCGCCATTGCCCGCGCCCTGGCCACCGACCCCGACCTGCTGGTCTGCGACGAAGCGGTGTCGGCGCTCGACGCCCACCACCGCGCCGGGGTGCTGGCCCTGCTGGCCCGGCTCAAGCGCGAGCGCGGCCTGGCCCTGCTGTTCATCACCCACGACTTCGGCGCCGCGCGGGCCCTGGCCGAGCGGACCGCGGTGATCGCCGACGGCCGACTGCAGGCCTGCGGGGACACCGCGTCGGTGCTCGGGGCAGCGTGAAGATCGGCTGATACACTCCGGGCATTCCCCCGGGGAGGGGAAGGAAACCCGATGCCGCAAACGCCACTAGCGCCCGAATTCGTGCCCAGCCCCGTCCAGGGGACGGTCCGCGGCGACGAGGCCTCCGCCCTGGCGGCCGAGGTCCAGCGCCTGCGCGTGGACGTCGAGCGCCTGGGCCGGGCCGAGCGCCTGCAGCGCGCCCTGTTCGCCATCTCCGACCTGGCCAGCTCCGACGAGGACACCACCACGGTGCTGCGCGGCCTGCACGAGATCGTCGGCCGGCTGATGTACGCCGAGAACTTCTACATCGTGCGCTACTCGCCGGAAACCGAGTCGATGCGCTTCGTGTACTTCGCCGACAGCCTGGATCCGGTCTGCCCGGACCCCGAGGAGGAGTTCACCGCCGAGAAGATGGCCAACAGCCTGACCCTGGCGCTGATCCGGCACGGCAAGCCGATGCTGGGGCCCTCGAGCGAGGTCCGCCTGCAGCT
The DNA here is from genome assembly GCF_035721105.1 of Arenimonas sp. Lineage (GTDB taxonomy): Bacteria > Pseudomonadota > Gammaproteobacteria > Xanthomonadales > Xanthomonadaceae > Arenimonas. The sequence goes on from NZ_DASTNG010000053.1 coordinate 10,820, forward strand.
CGACGTCTCCCGCGACGACGCCCTGGGCCCGGACAGCGAGGACTGGCTGGGCGTGCCGATGGTCGACGACGGCGTGGTCCGCGGCGCGGTGGTGGTGCAGAGCTACGACCCCGAGTGGCGCTACACCGAGGACGACCGCGCCCTGCTGGGCTACGTCGCCCAGCACATCCTCACCGCCCTGGCCCGGCGCGAGGCGCAGGAGGAGCTCGAACGCCGCGTCGACGAACGCACCCGCGAACTGCGCGAGCAGGTCACCGAGCGCGAGCGCAGCGAGAAGCTGCAGGCGGCGCTGTTCCGGATCGCCGAACAGGCCGGGCGCAGCGAGAGCATCGAGGTCTTCTACGCCGAGGTGCACGGCATCGTCAGCGACCTGCTCGACGCCCGCAACTTCTTCATCGCCCTGCTCACCGACGACCAGCGCGAGCTCGATTTCCCCTACTCGGTCGACGAACGCGACCAGAAGCGGCCCCGGCGCCGCCTGGCCCGCGGCCTCACCGAGTACGTGCTCAGCACCGGCGTCCCGCTGCTCGCCGACCGCGACGACGTGCGCGCGCTGGTGGCCAGCGGCCAGGTGCTGTCGTTCGGCACGCCCTCGGTGTGCTGGCTGGGCGTGCCGCTGCACCTCGACGGCCAGGCCGCGGGCGTCATCGCCGTGCAGAGCTACACCCCCGACTACCTCTACACCCGGCGCGACCAGGAGCTGCTGAGCTTCGTCTCGTTCCACATCGCCCAGGCGCTCGAGCGCCGGCGCGCGAACGAGTCGCTGCGCCTGGCCTACGCCGACCTCGAACAGCGCGTCGCCTCCCGCACCCGCGAGCTGGCCGACGCCAACCGCGAGCTGCTTGACCAGATCTCGGTGCGCGAGCGCATGGAGCTCAAGCTCAAGCACGAAGCCTTGCACGACACCCTCACCGGCCTGCCCAACCGCAGCCACCTGCTGGGGCGCATGGGCCAGGCGCTGTCGCGCTACCGCGCCGATGCCCGGCAGCTGTTCGCGGTGCTGTTCCTCGACCTCGACCGCTTCAAGGTGGTCAACGACTCGGTCGGCCACCTGGTCGGCGACGAGCTGCTCAAGGAAGCCGCGCGCCGCATCGGCGGCTGCGTGCGCGACCCGGACATGGTGGCGCGCCTGGGCGGCGACGAGTTCGCGATCGTGCTCGACTTCATCCACACCGCCGACGACGCGGTGGCCGTGGCCGAGCGCGTCATCGTGGCCCTGGCCGAGCCGATGCGCATCGCCGGGAAGGAGCTCTACACCTCGGCCAGCATCGGCATCGCCCTGGTCGACGGCCGCTACCGCCGTCCTGAAGAGCTGCTGCGCGATGCCGACGTCGCCATGTACCGCGCCAAGGCCACCGGCCGCCAGCGCTACGCGATCTTCGACGAACACCTGCACGAGGCGGCGCTGAAGCTGCTCGAGCTCGAGGGCGACCTGCGCCGCGCACTGCAGCGCCAGGAGTTCGAACCCTACTACCAGCCGATCATGAACCTGGCCGACGGCAGCCTGGTCGGCTTCGAGGCGCTGATGCGCTGGCACCATCCGGCGCGCGGCCTGAGCACGCCGGGCGACTTCATCGGCATCGCCGAGGAAACCGGCAGCCTCGAGCACATGGACTGGCAGATCTACGACATGGTCTGCCGCGACACCCGGCGCCTGTCGGCACGCAACGCCTACACCACGCTGAACGTATCGCCCCGGCACCTGCGCGCACCGGACTTCGACCAGCGCCTGCTGGAGCTGATGTCGCGCCACGGCGTGAAGCCCGGCCACCTGCGGCTGGAGGTCACCGAGGGCGCCCTGCTCGAGCAGCCCGAGGAAGTGAACGCCTGCCTGGGCCGCCTGCGCGAGGCCGGCGTGCTCACGCTGCTCGACGACTTCGGCACCGGCTATTCCTCGCTCAGCTACCTGCACCGCTTCCCGCTGCACGGCCTGAAGATCGACCGCAGCTTCGTGGCCGAGCTGCGCAGCGGCGAGAGTGGCGGCAGCACGGCGATCGTGCGTGCGATCCGGCTGTTGGCCGATTCGCTGGGCCTGGAGGTCATCGCCGAGGGCATCGAGACCGAGCAGCAGCGCTACCAGCTGCGCCTGCTCGGCCTGAGCCTGGGCCAGGGCTACTTCTTCGCGCAGCCGGCCTCGGCCGGCGATATCCTCGCCCGCTACGGCCTGGACAACGGCGCCGGCTGACCCCTCGGCCGCCGTCGCGCCAGGCCGGGCCATTCCGCGCACCAGGAGAAGCGCATGCGTTCGAAGTCACTGCAGTACGCCGTTTTTTCGGCCCTCTTGGCCCTGCCGCTGCGCCCGGCCGACGCCAGCAACCCGCACACCGTCGATGGCCAGGACTGCAGCGCCTGGCTGCCGACCGCCCCGCTGTCGGAGCGGGTGCGGCAGGTCCGCGCCTGCGAGAACTTCCAGATCGCCAACGCGATGAAGCTGGCCCAAGAGTTCGATACCGGCAGCAACGGCCTGCCCAGCGACTGGGGCCAGGCGGCCACCTGGTACCGGGAGACCCTGCAGCTGGCCCGCGGCGTGTCGAAGGCGTCGATGGGCGCCCGGCGTGCCGAGGCGGCGCAGCAGCGCCTGTCCGAGATGCTGGTGACGGGCGGTCCCGGCCTGGCGCGCAACCTGGCGGAGGCGCAGCGCCTGATGCCGGCCAACATCAGCCCGGGATACTGGGAGTTCACCACCCGGGCCCAGGTCAACGGCCAGGAGGTCGCGATCGAAGACGGCGGCCGCCAGGCCCTGTGCATCACGGCGGACGACCTGCCCACCACGTCGCCCTTCGCCCTGGCCGCGGTGCACGACAACTACCTTGCGATGGGCTGCGAGATCGAGCAGGTCCGGATGGGCGTGCTCGATGCCGAGGTCAGCGTGGACTGCGAAACTTTCTACGACGACGACTGGGACGAGACCTTCGGCCAGCTCGCCAAGCTCATGGTGAAGTACCAGGGCGAGACGGCCGAAATCGCCATCGTCGCCACCGCCTATCCGGAAGGCGCCCAGACCACCAGCCTGACCACGGCGCGCCGCCTCCGGGCCTGCTGAGCCCCGCGGCCAGGCGGGGCCGCGGCTAACGCGAGAGCATGCCCTCGGCGCGCAGCCAGGCGATGGTGTCGGCCAGCAGCGCCGGCAGCGGGGTGCTGCGGTAGCCCAGCTCGCGTTCGGCCTTGCCCGAGTCCACCACCAGGTCGTGGCAGGTGAAGGCGACCGCGGCCGGCGTGAGGTCGGGCCGCTTGCGGGTGAGGCGCGAGACCAGGTCCATCGTGCGGGCCAGGCCGCGCAGCAGCCAGGCCGGCATCGGCTTGCTCGGCGTGGGCTTGTCCAGCTGGCGACCGATCTCCGTCACCAGGGCCTGGAAGCTGGCGTGCTCGCCGCCCACCAGCCAGGTCTCGTCGCGCGCCGGCTGGCGCCAGGCACGGACCTGCGCGCGGGCGATTTCGCGAACGTCGGCGAAGGCGCCCGAACCGGGCGGCGCGCCCGGCAGCTTGCCGGCGTCGACCAGGCGGATCAGGTTCGACCAGTTGTTGCGGTCGCCCGGCCCGAGGATGTGCGAGGGCTGGAAGATCAGGAACGGCAGCCCGGATTCGCGCACCAGGCGCTCGGCGGCATATTTGGTGCGCTCGTAGTTGATCCAGGACTCGGCGCCGCGCTGCGGCACGTCCTCGCGCAGGGTCTGGTGCACGAGGTGCGAATAGGCCGACACGCTCGAGGTGTGCACGAAGGTGGTGACGCCCGCGGCGCGCGCGGCCTCGAGCAGGCGCCCGGTGCCGCCGACGTTGGTTTCGGTCTGGGCGGCGTCGCCCGGACCCCAGTTGTTGGTGTCGGCCGCGCAGTGGAACACCGCCGACACGCCCGCCATCGCCGCCGCCAGGGCCGCCGCGTCGCCGAGGTCGCCCCGCACCGGCGTCGCGCCCGTCGCCGCCACCGCGGCATCGCCACCGGGGCTGCGCGACAGGCCGCGCACGGTGGCGCCTTCGGCGACCAGTTCGCGCAGCAGGTGTTGGCCAAGGAAGCCGGTGGCGCCGGTGACCAGGACGGTGGGCATGTCGATTCCTTGGCGTGGGGGCACCGGATGGTTACCTGCCTGCCCCGGCTTGGCAAATGCCGGCCGGATAACCTCGTCCGCGAGGCAGGAAGACGCGCACCTCAGTCCGTCACCAGCGGTTCGGTATGGATGGTTTCCTTCGGGTTCCAGTACCAGTGGAAGAATCCATTCTTCAGCTGCAGCAAGGTGTCGGTGCGCAGGCTGTCCTGGTGGAGGTTTCCCCAGCACGCCCGCGCGGAGTTGCGGTTGTTGTGCAGGTCGATGCATTCGTCGTCGGGTCGCGCCGGCTTGGGCGGGATGTAGAGCGCGCTGCCGCGCGGCACCCACAGGTCGGCCAGGCGGATCTTTCCGAGCCGGGGCCAGTAGCGACCCACCGACGTCACCAGCGGCAGCTTCGGATCGACGGACGCGAAGACATGCGGGAAGTCGTGGTGCTCGAGATCGGTGCAGACGACGCTGAGCAATTGGTTGCCCGTGCCCTGATAGGGCGACCAGTGGCCGGCGAACACGCCGTACTCGTACTGGACCTGAGAAAGTTTCTTGACCGGGCTCTCCAGCCGGACTGCCTGTCCCGGCGCCACCAGCGTGATGCCGAACGCCGCGGCCACGGCCGGCGTCGCCCACATCGGGGCGTAGGCGACCGTTTCCGCCACGATGCCCAACTGCTTCTCGATGCCGTAGGGCGGCGTCTTCTTGGTCCCCTTGATGCGGGAAACCACGTATTCATTGCCCATCGCCACGCGCGGGTCGGTGGCGGCGGCCGGGATCAGTTCGGCCTTGCGCGGCAGCGTCTTGCGGTACCGGGGCCGGCCCCCGTCGTTGAAGAAATACGGCGTGCGGTCCAGGTCGACCCCTACCTCGCCCTTTTCCCGGATGAACACCGGGGTCGCGAACTTCATTTCCGCCATGGCCACGCTCTCCCTTGTGCGTCCGTAAAACTATACTTCGGCCATGCCCGCCCACCCGACGCCGCCCAACCACCTGCTGCAGCTGCTGCCGGACGTCGTCGTGCAGACCGACGCGGTCTGGGGGATCACTTACTTGAACCCCGCCTGGGAGAAGGTCACCGGGCATCCCCGGGCCGGCGCGATCGGCCGGTCCCTGCTCGACTTCGTGCATCCCGACGACCGCGGCACGCTGCGCTCGGGCATGCCGGTGTTCCGGCTGCGCTTCGCCGGCGACGACTACCGCTGGGTCCGCCTGCAGCTGCAGGCCGACACCGATGCCGCCGACCGGGTGCTCAGCCGCCAGGGCATGCTGGTCGAGATCACCGAGCTCACCGAGCAGGTGCTGGTCGAAGTGCGGCAGCGCTTCCTGCGCCTGCTCGAGACCATCGACGGCGTGGTCTGGGAGGCCGAGCGCGGCGTCGGCAACACCTTCCTGAGTCCGCAGGTCGAGCGCCTGTTCGGTTACACGGTGGAGGAGTGGCGCGCGGACCCCGGCTTCTGGCGCGCGCACGTGCACCCGGACGACTTCGCCGAGGCGCATGCCATCGACGAAGCCGCGTACAACGCCAGCCACAGCTACGCCTACGAGATGAGCTACCGCCTGGTCGCCAAGGGCGGCAAGGTCGTCTGGGTGCGCGACCTGTGCCGGGTGATCGTGGAGCCCGGCCGGCCGAACCGCATGATCGGCCTGATGATCGACGTGAGCCGGCAGAAGCAGACCGAGCTCGAGCTGGTGCAGTCGGACAACCGCTACGCGCTCGCCACCCGCGGCTCCAACGACGGCATCTGGGACTGGGACCTGCGGACCGACGTGATGCATGCGTCCGCGCGCTTCCACCAGATCCTCGGGCTGGAAGGCACGCCCGGGCAGCATGCCGGCGGCTGGCGCTTCCTCGCGCCGCTGGTCGACCCGGACGATCGTGAGCGCGTCCAGGCGACCTACCAGCGGCATCTGCGCGGCGACACCCCGAACTTCTCGGTCGACTTCCGCGCGCTGCATGCGTCCGGGCGACTGGTGTGGGTGAACTGGCGCGGCGTGGCCCAGGTCGACCAGGGCACGCCGGTGCGCATGGCGGGCTCGCTGAGCGACCTGGCGGAGCGGGGCAGCTCCTACGACTTCCTGACCAGCCTGCCGGGGCGCCCCCTGTTCCGCGATCGGCTCGAGCACGCCATCGCCGTGCAGCAAGGCGCCGCGTCCCGGGATGCGCCGCTGGCGCGACAGGGGGAGTCGACCGCCTTCGCGGTGCTGCTGCTCGACCTGGACCAGTTCAAGGCGGTCAACGACACGCTCGGCCACCACGCCGGCGACCGGCTGCTGCAGCAGGTGGCGCGCCGCCTGGAGGCCAGCGTCCGGCCCGCCGACCTGGTCGCGCGCATGAGCGGTGACGAGTTCAACGTGCTGCTCGAGGCGGTCGACCCCGCCACCGCCCGCGCCCGGGTGAAGCAGATCGCCGCCGCGCTGGCCGCGCCCTACGTGCTCGATGCGCACACCGTGGCGGTCACCGCCAGCATCGGCGTGGTCGTGAGCGAGGCCGGCTTCTCGACCACCGATGACTACCTGCGCGCCGCCGATGCGGCGATGTACCGGGCCAAGAGCGAGCAGCTGGGCGTCCACGTCCTCAACGGCTGAGCCCGGGCCTCCGGCCCCGTGGGCCCGGCCCACCGTCAAGCCCCGTGTGGCCGTATTGTGAAACCAGTCACGTTTCGGAGATTATGCTTGAGCAAAACTTGCTAACCCCCCGGTACCGTTGAAGAACATGAGCCCGCTGCTCCCGCTTCCCCTGCCCCTGGCCTCCGTGGCCTGGCTCACCGGTTTCCGGCGGGTTCCCGACAACTGCGTGGTCACCGTGCACCGCTTCGGTCGCTTCGTCCGAGCCCTGGGCGCGGGCTGGCGCTGGACCGTGCCGGGCCTGGACCAGCTGGGCCAGCCGGTCTGCCTGATCGGCCACCACCTCGACATCCCCGCCGAAGCCGGCGCCCACGCCGAGCTGTACTACCAGATCCTCGACCCGGCCCGGGCCGGCGCCAACCTCGACCACGTGGACGCCCTGGTCACCGACCAGGCCCGCGACGTGCTGGCCACCCTGCCGTCCCCCGCGGTCGAGCAGTTCAAGGCCGAGATCAACCGCCGCATCGGCGCCCTCGGCCTGCGCGTCATCCGCGCCGCCCTCCACGCCGCCTGAAGCCCAAAAAAGGGGTCAGAGTACATATTTGTTTGAAACGTCAGGCCACGCCTGCCGTTTCAAACAAATATGTACTCTGACCCCTTTTTTGCCGCGACAATGGCGGCATGAATCCGCTGACGCACCTGCTTCCCGAACTCGAGGCCGGCCTGGTCGCGCTGGGCCTGCCCGCGCAGCCGCTAGCCGGCCGGCTGCTGGACTACCTGGCGCTGCTGGACCGCTGGAACCGCACCTACAACCTCACCGCCATCCGCGACCCGCGCGAGATGGTCGGCAAGCACCTGCTCGATTCGCTGTCGATGTGGCCCCATGTCCGCGCCGGCAACCTGGCCGACCTGGGCACCGGCCCCGGCCTGCCCGGCATCCCGCTGGCGCTGGCCGTGCCCGGCCTGCAGGTCACCCTGGTCGAAAGCATCAGCAAGAAGACCCGCTTCCTGCGCGAAGCCGTGCGCCAGCTCGGCCTGGACAACGTGCGCGTGCTCGACGCCCGCGCCGAGACCGTCGACGAACCCGGCGCCTACGACCAGGTCACCGCCCGCGCCATGGACACCCTGGCCGGCATCCTGGCGGTCGGCGGCCACCTGCTGGCGCCCGGCGGCCGGCTGCTGGCGATGAAGGGCCAGTACCCCGAGGCCGAACTGGCCGCGCTGCCGCCCGGCTGGCGGCACGAATCGGTGCACAAGCTCGCGGTTCCCGGCCTCGAAGGCGACCGCCACCTGGTCACGATCACCCGCGACCCCCCGCAGGCGGCATAATCCCCCGTTCGGGCCGACGCCCCGCGGACGCCCGATCCGCGCCACCAACCCCCGGTCACGACGACCGGCGCCAGGAGACTGCATGGGCCGCATCATCGCCATTGCCAACCAGAAGGGCGGCGTGGGCAAGACCACCACCGCCGTGAACCTGGCCGCCGCGCTGGCCGCGGTCCCGCGCAAGGTGCTGCTGGTGGACATGGACCCGCAGGGCAACGCCACCATGGCCTCGGGCGTGGACAAGCGCGAGCTGGAGAACTCCAGCTGCGAGGTCCTGCTGGGCGAATGCCCGGCCAGCGCCGCCATCGTCGCCACCCCCGAGAAATACGACCTGCTGCCCGGCAACATCGACCTGACCGCCGCCGAGATCCGGCTGATGGACGAGTCGGCCCGCGAGCAGCGGCTCAAGACCGCCCTGGCCACCGTGCGCGACCAGTACGACTACATCATCGTCGACTGCCCGCCCTCGCTGTCCCTGCTCACCCTAAACGCCCTGGCCGCGGCCGACGGCGTCATCGTGCCGATGCAGTGCGAGTACTTCGCGCTCGAGGGCCTGAGCTCGCTGGTGGACACCATCAACGCCCTCAAGGCCAAGCTCAACCCGGCGCTTGAGATCGAAGGCATCGTCCGGACCATGTTCGACGTGCGCAACAACCTGGCCAACGCCGTGTCGGGTGAACTGACCCAGCATTTCGGCGACAAGGTCTTCCGCTCGATCATCCCGCGCAACGTGCGCCTGGCCGAGGCGCCCAGCCACGGCCAGTCCATCGTCGGGTATGACCGCGCCTCGCGCGGTGGCATCGCCTACCTGGGGCTGGCGGGCGAGATCGTGCGGCGTGAGAAGAAGCTGTTGAAGGAGTCGGCATGAGCACCAAGAAGCGCGGCCTCGGCCGCGGCCTGGAGGCCCTGCTGGGCACGGGCAACAAGGGCGCGGCGCCCGTCGCCGAAGCCGCCGCGGCATCCGGCGAAGGCCTGCGCAGCCTGCCGATCGACCACCTGCAGCCCGGCAAGTACCAGCCGCGCACCGGCATGGACCCGGCCAAGCTCACCGAGCTGGCCGAGTCGATCAAGGCCCAGGGCCTGATCCAGCCGATCGTGGTGCGCGAGATCGGCACCGGCAAGGACGGCCAGCCGCGCTACGAGATCATCGCCGGCGAACGCCGCTGGCGCGCCGCCACCCAGGCCGGCCTGAGCGACGTGCCGGTGGTGCTGCGCGAGGTCGACGACCGCGCCGTCATCGCCATGGCGCTGATCGAGAACATCCAGCGCGAAGACCTCAACCCGCTCGAGGAAGCGCAGGCGCTCAGCCGCCTGATCGACGAATTCAGCCTCACCCACCAGCAGGCCGCCGAGGCCGTGGGCCGCTCGCGCGCCGCGGTGTCGAACCTGCTGCGCCTGCTGGAGCTGCCCGACGGCATCCGCGAGCTGCTCGAAACCAAGCAGCTGGAGATGGGCCACGCCCGCGCCCTGCTCACGCTGGCCCCGCAGGCGGCGCTGTCGCTGGCCCGGGAAGCCGTGGCCGAGGGCTGGTCGGTGCGCGAAGTCGAGCGCCGCGCGCAGCTGCTGGGCAAGGGCCAGATCCCGGCCAAGAAGGCGGCCAAGCCCAACGGCAAGAAGATCGACGCCGACATCGCCGCGCTCGAGCGCGAACTGTCCGAGAAGCTCAGCGCCAAGGTCGCGGTGCAGCACGGCCGCGGCGGCCGCGGCAAGCTGGTGATCAGCTACCACGGCCTGGACACCCTCGACGGCATCCTCGAGCGCCTGCGCGGCGGGCAGTAGCCGCCGCGCCTTGACGCCCGGCAAGGAAGTTTTAACGCGCCGCCAGCGATAATGGCGGCCTGCTCCCGACGGGCGACCCGCCCAAAGCCAGACGCGTGAACCCTCCCGATCTCTCCGTCGTCATCCCCGCCTTTAACGAGTCCGGCAACCTGCCCGGCCTCGTGGACGAAGTCATCGCCGCGCTGCGTGGCCAGGTCGCCTTCGAGCTGATCGTGGTCGACGACCGCAGCACCGACGACACCCTGGCCGTACTCAAGGCCGCCAAGGCCCGCCACCCGGAACTGCGCGTGCTCTGCCACGACACCCAGAGCGGCCAGAGCACGGGCCTGCGCACCGGCATCCGCGCCGCCCGCGGCGCCTGGATCGCCACCCTGGACGGCGACGGCCAGAACGACCCCGCCGACCTGCCCAAGCTGCTGGCCGCCCGCGACGCCGGGCCGGCCGACGTGAAGCTTTACGCCGGCTGGCGCGTGAATCGGCAGGACACCGGCAGCAAGAAGTGGGCCTCGAAGTGGGCCAACGGCATCCGCTCGCGGCTGCTGCACGACGCCACGCCCGACACCGGCTGCGGCACCAAGCTGTTCGAGCGCGCCGTGTTCCTGGAGCTGCCGTGGTTCGACCACATGCACCGCTACCTGCCGGCGCTGATGCAGCGCGCCGGCTGGCGCACGATCAGCGTGCCGGTGAACCACCGCCCGCGCGGCGCCGGGCAGTCCAAGTACACCAACCTGGGCCGCGCCCTGGTCGGCATCCGCGACCTCATCGGCGTGGCCTGGCTGATCAAGCGCAACCGACGCACCGCCGTCCGCGAGCTGGAGTAAGCCCATGAACTCCGAAATCGTATGGCTGGGCTGGTCCGGCCTGCACATCACCCCGTGGAAGCTGATCGGCTACACCGGCGCCCTGATGTTCGGCGGCCGCTGGGTGGTGCAGTTCTTCGCCTCCCGCCGCGCCGGCAAGCCGGTGATCCCCCGGGTGTTCTGGTACATGAGCCTGGTCGGCGCCATGATGACCCTGAGCTACTTCCTGTTCTCGTCCAAGCAGGACTCGGTCGGCGTCCTCCAGAACCTCTTCCCGACCTTCACCGCCGCCTACAGCCTCTGGCTGGACATCAAACACCGCGGCTGGCACCGGGACCGCGCGTCGCACTAGGGGGGCAAAGAGCCTTTCCTTGGGATCAAAGCGGAAAAAACGGATAAGAGCGGATAGAGCAATTAAGTGGTTGAATTAACAGCTTTTTATCTCGCCTCATCCGCTTTTATCCGTTTTTCCCGCTCTGATCCGCGTTCGAGCCTCTAAAACCCCCACCCTCGCCACGGCCCCCTGAAGTTGTAAGTACTTGCCCACGAAGGCATAATGCGCGGCTCGCTCCGCACCTGCCCCACGGCCCCGGCCCCGGAAGTGCGATTCCGGCCCTTGGCGGAGCGTCTGCTTCATCCCGCATCGCATGCGCCTGCCAGGTCCCCGGACCAGCCGCGCGGGGCCGCCGCCGCCCGGGCTATGGGTGGCCAGTCCTGACCCAGGAGTTGCACCATGAGTCGAGTTTGCCAAGTGACCGGCAAGAAAGTGATGACGGGTAACAACGTCTCGCATGCCAACAACAAGACCCGCCGCCGTTTCCTTCCCAACCTGCACGAGCGCCGCTTCTGGGTAGCCTCGGAGAACCGCTGGGTGAAGCTGCGTGTTTCCGCCAACGCCCTGCGCACCATCGACAAGAACGGCATCGACGCCGTGCTCGCCGATCTCCGCGCCCGCGGCGAAAAGATCTGAGGAGGACTGAACCATGGCATCCAAGCGCGACAAGATCCGCCTGACGTCTTCTGCCGGCACCGGTCATTTCTACACGACCGACAAGAACAAGAAGACCACCCCGAACAAGATGGAGATCAAGAAGTACGATCCCGTCGTCCGCAAGCACGTGATGTACAAGGAAGGCAAGATCAAGTAATCCGCAAAGCGGATTACCTGTAGGAGCGCCTTCAGGCGCGAAGCTTCCCGCCGAACGACTTCGCGCCTGAAGGCGCTCCTGCAGGATCAGGAAAACCCGCCCCAGTGGCGGGTTTTTTTTGGCCGCGGCGGATACCGCTCGCCCCGAGCCCGCCCGACGCTCAGCCAGGCACCGGCAGCGGCTGGTTGCCCCGGCGCAGCAGCAGGGTGATCGCGGCAGCGGGCACCGGTCGCGAGAACAGGTAGCCTTGCGCCTCGTCGCAGCGCAGCAGATGCAGCAGTCGCGCCTGCTCTTCGGTCTCGACGCCCTCGGCCACCACCTTGAGCCTGAGCGCATGCGCCAGGGCGATGATGCTCGACACGATCGCCAGTCCTTCCGGGCCTTCGGTCATGCCGACGATGAATGTCCGGTCGATCTTGAGCGAATTCACCGGCAATCGGGCGACATAGGCCAACGAGCAGTAGCCGGTGCCGAAGTCGTCGATGGCGACGGTGACGCCGGCGGCACGGACGGTCTTGAGCGCCAGGATGTTGGCATCGACGTTGTCCATGATCACCGACTCGGTGATCTCGAGCTCGATCTCGGTCGTCGACTTCTCCGCGGCCAGGTCGACGATTTCGTTGGCGAATCCCGGCTTGCGCAACTGCAGCGGTGACACGTTGACCGCCACCCGCGGCGCCACCAGCCCGAGGTTCCACCAGGCCGCCTGGTCGGCCAGGGCCTGGCGCAACGCCCAGTCGCCCACCTCGCCGATCAGGCCGCACTCCTCCAGGACCGGGATGAAGCGCCCCGGCGCCACCAGGCCCTGCTCGGGGTCCTGCCAGCGGATCAAGGCCTCCAGCCCGACGATGCGACGGTCGGTGATGGACACCTTGGGCTGGTAGTGCAGCACGAACTCCCGGCGATCGATCGCCTGCCGCAGCTTGGACTCCAGGCCCAGGGCTTCGGCGGCGCGCGCGTTGAACTCCGGCGCGTAGAAGACCAGCCGCTCCGAGGACATGCGCGCCCGTCGCAGGGCGGCCTCGGCGTTGCGCAGCAGCGCCTCGGCGTCCTCGCCATCGCTGGGGTGGACCGCCACGCCCGCCCGACACCCCATCCTCAGGTCACCGCCGGCCGTCGGATAAGGCGGCGTGAAGCAAGCCTGCACCATCGCGTTGAACTCATGCAGGCAATCCTGGGCGACGTCGGACACGGAAAACTTCAGCGCGAACACATCCTCGCCCAGTCGCGCGACGTCGTCGTTGATGCCGCGAAGCCGGGCCGCGACCTGGCCCAGGATCTGGTCGCCCACCTCCCGTCCCAGGGTCTCGTTCACGCGCCGGAACCGCTCGATGTCCACCAGCATCACCGCGGTGAACCTGTACCCGGCGTCGTGCCGCGCCTGCAGTGAGCGGGTCACCAACTCGCTGAAAAGGCTACGGTTGGGCAGCCCGGTCAGCGCATCGTACTGCGCCAGGTAGCGCAGGCGCTCGGACTTGCCCAGGTGGTCCAGGGCATAGGTGATGTCGCCTGCCAGCTCGGTCAGCAGCGTCATTTCCTCGGCATCGAAGAAGCCCGGCTCCGCCGCGTGCAGCACCAGCACGCCCACCGCTTCGCCGTCCAACGACAGCGGCAGCGCCGCCAGCGAGCGGGTGCCGGCGGCCGCGGCGGCTTCGAGCAAGGCGTGTCCGCCGGCCACCTCGTTGTAGACGACCGGCAGCGACGCGCGGATGGCATCCGCCCAGGGCCCCTCCAGGACACCGGATGCCGCCAGCCCGTCGTTGAGCTCGTCCAGCAGCGAGCCCTGGCCACCGGCGGCCGCACGAACGTCCAGCGTCCCGCTGGCCTTGTCCAGCAGCCCGATCCACGCCTTCAGGAAGTGGCCCGATTCCACCGCGATCCGGCACGACTGGTCCAGCAACTCGACCTTGTCGTTGGCCCTGACGATCAGGTTGTTGATGCCGCTGAGCACCGACAGCACGCGGTTGAGCCGGCGCAGCCGGGCATCGCTTCGAATCAGCGCCTGCTCGGCCCGGTGCCGCTCGGTGATGTCCCGCAGGAAAACCGTGAACAGCCAGCCCTGGGAGGTGCTCATCCGCGAAATGGAAGCCTCGACCGGGAACTCCTCGCCATCGGCCCGCAGCGCGAACACCGTGCGCGCACCCATCCGGCGGCCGTCTTCCTCGCCGCCTGCGAATCGGTCGACCTGGTGGACGTGGGCGTCCCGGAAGCGCTCGGGTATGAACTTCCCGATCGGCTCGTGGAGTGCCTGCTGCCGCGAGCAGCCGAACATCTTCTCGGCGGCGGCGTTGAACAGCACGATCTTCTGCTCGCCGTCGAGCGCGATGATGGCGTCCAGCGCGGACTCCACCAGTCCCGCCAGACGGGCCTCCGTCTGGGCCAGGCCCTCGTACGCCAGGCCGAGCTGGGTGCTTTTCTCCTCCAGCTTGCGGATCAGGGACTCGCTGTACTGCTTGAGCACCGGGTCCTCGAGCTCGGCGACCGTCACGGGTACCGCGGGCCGTTCCTTCGCCGCGGCGCTGGCCAGGGACTCGAGCAGCACCCGCACCGGCGCCGGCTTGGCGATGTAGGCATCGGCACCCGCCGCGCGCGCCAGCGACCGGTCGGCCGGCGAGTTGTAGGTGCTGGTGTAGAGGATGAAAGGCATCGCCGCGAACTGCGGCTGCTTGCGAACCGCCAGGCAAAGCCGGTAGCCGTCCATGCGCGGCATGAGGATGTCGGAGATCACGCCGTCGACGGGCGTCCGCGCCAGCACTTCCAGGGCGTCCTCGCCGTGGCAGGCCTGCAGCGTCCGGTGGCCCTCCGCCGCCAGCTGGGCGGCGAGCAGGCGGAGGTTGGTCGCATTGTCGTCGACGATCAACAGCGTCATCGCGCGACGCATCGGCAGGAATGCCGCCACCTGCCGCCCGAATTCGCGGGTGTCTATCGGCTTGGTGAGGTAGCCGGCGCATCCGGCCTCGCGGGCCTTGTCATCGTCGCCCTTCATCGCGAATGCCGTCAGCGCCACCACCGGCACGGCGCCCAGGCGCTCGTCCCGCTTGAGCTGCCGCGTCAGCGTCAGGCCATCCATGCCGGGCAGGGCAATGTCCATCAGGATCAGGTCCGGCACCCTGTCGGCCAGGTATCGAAGCGCTTCCTCCGCGTCCGCGGCATGGTCCACGGCGTGGCCATCGAGCTCCAGCACACTGGCCGCCAGCCGCAGGTTGGTCGGGTTGTCGTCGACGATCAGGATGCGATGGCTCATTCCGACATCGCCTTCAGCGGCAGGCGCACCGTGAAACGACTGCCTTCGCCGGGCGTGCTGGTCACCTCGATCCGACCCGCCTGGAGCTCCACCAGCCGGCGGGTCAGGGCCAGGCCCAGGCCGGTGCCGGGCCGGCGCCCGGTGTTCTCGGGCTGGAGCCGCTCGAATTCCCCGAACAGGCGCTGGATGTCCTCCGCCGCGATCCCGATGCCGGTGTCTTCCACCGACAGCTCGAGCTCGTTGCCATCCGAGCGCCCAAGCGTGATCGTCACGCGGCCACCGGGGTCGGTGAACTTGACGGCGTTCGACGCCAGGTTGAGCAACACCTGCTTGAATTTCTGCCGGTCCAACCGGACCTGGGGCAGGTCCTCGGCCACGGCCCAGGAGAACGCGATATTCCGCTCCTCCACCGCCGGTGCCAGCACCACGCAGGCTTCCTCGACCGCGTCGGCAAGCGGGAAGACCTCCTCGTGCAATTCCATCCGCCCGGCCTCGATGCGGGAAATATCGAGCAAGTCGTTGACCAGGTGCAGCAGGTGCCGGCCGCTGTTGAGGATGTCGCGAAGGAAATTCTGCTGGCGTTCGTTGAGCGGACCCGCCTTGCCATCCACCAAGAGCTCCGAGAACCCGATGATGCCGTTGAGCGGCGTGCGCAGCTCATGCGACATGTTGGCGAGGAACTGGCTCTTGAGTCGGCTGGCCTGCAGCAGGGACGCCTCGACCCGCTTTCGCTCGGTGACGTCGCGTATCGCGCTGAGCACCATCGGTCCCGCGGCGGTCTGCAGCGGGCTCAGGCTGATCTCGACCGGGAACTCCTCGCCGTCGCCGCGCCGGCCGTAAAGCTCCAGGCCGGCGCCCATGCCCCGGGTCTTGGGCTGGGCGAAGAAGCGATCGCGATGGCTGGCATGCGCAGCCCGGAAGCGCTCGGGCAGCAGGGTCTCGATCGGTTCGCCCAGCAGCTGCTGGCGCGGCCGGCGGAACAAGCGCTCCGCCTGGGAGTTGGCCAAGGCGATCCGGCCGCGCCCATCCATCATGATGACGGCGTCGGGCATGGCTTCGAGCAGGTCGTGCAGGTTCCGGTCCAGGGAGGCCTCCATCGGCTGCTCCTGTTGCGGGAACGCCCCGCGAGGACGTTCAGGTTTGTGAGAATTCGGCGGCTGGGGCCAGTCTACTCGGCTGCTGCCGAATGGGAAGGGCGAATATTCGCAGTGCGGAACGCGACCCGCGGTGGGTCGATCAACCGCGCCCCGCGAGCGCCAGCCAGGCCAGGCCCACCGCGGTGGCGTCGCCCAACGCCGTGTGGCGGCCCAGCACCGGGATGCCCAGCTGGCGGGTGATCTCGTCGAGCGACAGATTGATGTCGCCGCGTGGCTGCTCGAGCCGGCGGTGGTCGAGCCAGGCCTGGGCCAGTTCGACGCGCGCATTCGGCAGCGGGAAGCCGGTGAGCCGGCGCACCGGTGCGTCGAGCATCGCCATGTCGAAGGCGAGGTGGTGGCCGAGCAGCGCGCGTGGGCCCAGCCAGCGCAGGAAGTCCGGCAGCACCGCCTCCAGGCTCGGCGCCTGGGCGACCTCTTCCGGCGTCAGGCGATGGTGGCGGATCGATTCGATGTCGAACCCGCGGCCCGGCTGCACCAGGGTTTCGAAGCGTTCGCTCAGCCGCACCTGCCCGCCGCGCACCGGCACCGCGGCCAGGCTCAGCACGGCATCGCGCGCCGGATCCAGCCCCGTGGTCTCGAGATCCAGCGACACCCACTCGCCCGCCGGCGCCGGCGCGAACAGCAGCCCCCACTCGCCCCCGCGATGCCGCCGCCCCAGCCACCAGCGCCGCAACCTGTTCACTGCAAATGAACCAGGTTCATTTGCCGGGCTAAATGAACCTGGTTCATTTGCTTCAGCCGGTGAGGTGGAAGGATTCGGTGACGTAGGACTTGAAGGCGTTGACGACGCGCAGGGCGTCGCGCAGCAGTTCGCGGTCGAGGCGGCGCAGGCTGGCGACGTCGACGGCGTTGCCCGGTGCGCGGCCGGCGGCCAGGTCGGCCAGCTGTTGCCCGAGGCGCAGGCGCATCAGCACCGCCAGCGCCTGCGGCAGGTCGCGCCCCAGTTCGGCGTCGATGGCGCCGGCCTGCACCAGCGCCGCGCAGCGGTCGAAGCTGTTGCGATGGCCGATGTCGTGCCGGAGCGCCAGCGTGCGCAGCCCGTGCACCAGCGGGAACACGCCGCCGCGCTTGAGGTCGGCGCGGCCGTCCGCCTCGCGCACCTGGCCGCGCCAGGTCAGCGGGTTGCCCTTGCTCAGCGTCGCCTCGGCCAGGTAGCGCAGCAGGATGTTGTCCTTGCCCAAGGCGCGCAGCGCGGGCGTGATGTCATCGAACAGCGCGGCATTGCCCGCGACCGGGCGCGCATCCAGCACGATCGCCAGGTCCAGCGCGGTCTGCCCGTCGGCCACCCGCGACCACTGCGAGATGCGGTCCCGCCACGCCGACTGCGCCAGCCGCCAGTGCGGATGGCTCACCATCACCCCGCCCGGGCAGGGCGGGTAGCCGATGCGCGCCAGCGCCTGCGAGAACGCGTCCATCGCCGCCGGCAGGCCCGGCCAGTCGAAGCCGTCGGCGATCACCAGCGCGTTGTCCTGGTCGGTCTTGAGGATCTGCTCGCGCCGGCCTTCGCTGCCCAGCACCAGCAGGCACAGCTTGTCGCGATGCTGCACCGGCACCACCTGCTCGAACACGCGCGCCATGATCCGGCGGTTGAGCGCGCTCACCAGCTCCATCAGGTAGCTCATCTTCGCGCCCTGGGCGTGCAGCTGGCGCACCAGGTCGGTCATGCCCGAAGACGCGTCGGCGATCTCCTCGATCGACTGCGCCCGCGCCAGCCGCAGGCTGATCAGGTGCGAGCTGCTGGCGTAGTGGGCCAGCACCTCGGCCATGCCCAGGGTGCCCAGCGGCTGCTCGCCCTCGAGCACCACCACGCGCTCGATGTGGTGCTCGGTCATGGTGACGATGGCCTGGAACAGCACGTCGTCGGCACGCACCGCGCGCAGCGGCCGGCTGGCCAGGGCACCGATCGGCGCGGCGGCGTCGAGGCCGCCGGTGGTCAGCGCGTCCAGCAGGTCGGTACGGGTGATGATGCCGGGCCCGGCGGGGTCGCCGGTGACGACCAGGCAGTCGACCCGGTGTTCGCGCAGGGCCAGCGCGGCGGCGCCGATGCCGGTGTGGTCAGGCACCGCAACTACCGGCGCCAGCTGGGCGTCGCGCACGCGGGTGAGCATCATGCGGCCCAGCTCGCCGGGCTGTTGCTGCCCGGCGAGGAGCCTGCGCTTCACCGACAGGGCTTCGTGGAAGTAGGCCGCGAAGCGCGGGTTGTCGGCGACCAGCTGCACGAACACGGTTGCCGGCAGCAGGAAGCACAGCGTGTCGCCGACCGCGACGTAGCGATGCCGTGCCCGCCCGGCGATCACGGCGAAGGCGCCGAACAGGTCGCCCGGCCCGTACTCCGCGAAGCGCGCCTCCCCGCCTGCCGCCCCCGGATCGCTGGCCTGCACGCGCCCCTTCAGGATCACGAAAACGTGCGGCGAGGCCTGGCCGGCCTCGATCAGCCGCGTGCCGTCGGGATGGAAGCCCAGGTCCACGGCCGCCGCCACGCGCGCCTTCTGGCCCGCGTCGAGCAGGTCGAAGGGGGGCGAATCCAGGTCCAGCCCGGGCACCGTGGCGGTCATGGCCGCCAGCCTGCCACGGCCGGCGCGCCGGCGTCAGTACGACCTTGGTGGTGCGCCGCGGCCGCGCGCCGGGCGCGGCCGTTTCGGTCAGGACACCGCGCGCGGCGCCGCCTCGGGCGTGGGCGGCGAGGCCGGCTGCGCCTGCGCCTGCGCATGCGCCCGCTCCGGCGGCCCGAACAGCTGCCCCAGCCGCGATCGCAGCGACTGCGGCCGCGCCGCGTCGCGCAGCATGTCGCGCCATTCGTGGAAAGTGAGCGTGAGCGGGTTGTGCGTGCGCACCGGCTTGACGATGCCGTACTCGCAGGGCACCGCCGGATCCTCTTCGACGAAGCTGCCGAACAGCTTGTCCCAGATAATCAGCACGCCGGCGTAGTTGCGATCGATGTACTTGCCGTTGCGCGCGTGGTGCACGCGGTGGTGCGAGGGCGTGTTGAACACCTTCTCCAGCCAGCCCAGCTTGCCCACCGCCTGCGTGTGCACGAAGAACTGGAAGCCGAGGTTGATCGCCACGACGATCACGATGTGCGCGGGCGAGAACCCGAGGAAGGCCAGCGGCAGCCAGAACACCCACATCCCCGACACCGGGTAGGTCAGGCTCTGGCGGAAGGCGGTGGACAGGTTCAGCCGTTCCGAGGAGTGGTGCACCACGTGCGAGGCCCACATCCAGCGCACGCGGTGGTGGGCGCGATGGAAGAAGTAGTAGAAGAAGTCCTGCGCCACGAACAGCGCCGCGATCGTCCACCCCGTGGTGGGAAGGTCGAACAGGCGGTACTGGTAAACCCACCAGAACAGCCCGATCACCGCCAGCCAGGCCAGCGCGTCGGCCGCCTGGTGCATCAGCGCCAGCGCCGCGTTCGAGAGCGTGTCGCGCAGGCTGTAGTGCGGCACGCCGCGGCGGTGCCAATGCCACGCCTCCCAGCCAATGAAGCCCAGGAAGACGGGCGCCATCGCCAGCAGGATCCACTCGCCCATCAGGGCTTGCCGGGGGCCGGGTCGGGGGTCATCAGGGCACGCGACATGTTCTTGAGGCAGCGGTGCATCGCCCGGGCCATGAACAGCTTCAGCACCAGCGCGGCCACCGGCCACAGCCACTGCCGCTTGAGCGCGAACTCGTAGTCCCAGCGCACGCGCGAGCCGAACTCGTGGCCGGTGATGGTCCAGTTGGCCTCGCCCTGCGTGACCAGCCAGGAGAACGGCGGCCGGAAGCCCGACAGCGTGTAGGCGTGGCGCACCGGCGGGTCGTGGGCGATGACGCGCTCGCTGAGCACGGTGCCATCGGAGTTATGCACCCGGCGCTGGCTGCCCACCGCCAGCGGCGAATGCAGTCGGATGCCGCGCACCGCCGGAATCGGCCCGAAACCGGTGAAGAAGGTCGGGAATCGGTCGGGGTCGGTGGCCATCGCGAAGGCGACTTCGGGGCGGCAGGGCAGGGAGCGTTCGGCGTGGCAGGAAACAGGCATGCGCCGATTTTGACCGTTGCCCGTGGGCGGTGTCCACGCCCCGCGGACCCTACGTCGCGGTATGCCCGGACCGGCCTTCGACTTTGGTCGCGGCCCCGCCCCTGCCGCGCCCCCGGCGCTACACTCCCCCACGCCCCGGCCAAATGCGGCCAAATGAACCTGGTTCATTTGCCGGGACAAGTGAACCAGGTTCATTTGCGGGGCATCGGGGGAAGGGGGCGCGTGATACCGGGCTGGATATTGCTGCTGGTGTCGGTCGGCTACGTCGGGCTGCTGTTCGGCATCGCCTGGTGGGGCGACCGCAAGCCGCTGTACCCGGGCCGCAGCTGGCTGCGGCCGGTGGTCTATTCGCTGGCGCTGGCGGTTTACTGCTCGTCCTGGACCTTCTACGGCGCCGTCGGCACGGCGGCCAAGTCGGGACTGGGCTTCCTGCCGATCTACCTCGGGCCGATCCTGCTGTTCGTGTTCGGCTGGCGCATCCTCGAGCGGCTGGTGCTGGTGGCGCGCGAGCAAAGCACGGTGTCCATCGCCGACTTCCTGGCCGCGCGCTACGGCCGCGCGCAGAGCATCGCCGCCATCGTCACTCTGGTCGCGGTGATCGCCGCCGTTCCCTACATCGCGCTGCAGTTCAAGGCGGTGGCGATGAGCATCGACGTCCTCTCGGGCACGGTGGCCGACCCGACCGTGGCGCGGCACCCGCTGGCCGACCCGGCGCTGTACGTGGCGCTGCTGCTGGCCCTGTTCGCGATCCTGTTCGGCACCCGCGAGATCGACGCCACCGAACACCACCACGGCATGATCCTGGCGGTGGCGCTGGAGTCGCTGGTGAAGCTGGTCGCGTTCGTGGCCGTGGGCGTGTTCGCGCTGGGCCACCTGCCGGGCAGCGAGGACCTGCTGGCGCGGTTCCAGTCGGCGGCGCGCGATTTCGTCGCGCCCGGCATCCCGCAGGGCTTCATGGCGCAGACACTGCTGGCGTTCGCGGCCATCGTCTGCCTGCCGCGGCAGTTCCACGTGGCGGTGGTCGAATGCGGCGACGCCGGCGACGTGCGCAGCGCGCGCTGGCTGTTCAGCGGCTACCTGGCGGTGATCTGCCTGTTCGTGCTGCCGATCACCTCGGCCGGGCAATTCGTGCTGGCCGGCACCGGCGCCTCGCCCGACGCCTACGTGCTGGCGCTGCCGATGGCGCTCGACAACACCGCGATCGCGCTGGCGGCCTACGTCGGCGGCTTTTCGGCCGCCACGGGCATGGTGATCGTGGCCTCGGTGGCGCTGGCGACCATGGTCAGCAACGACCTGGTGATGCCCCTGCTGTGGCGCGACAGCCTCACCGACGTCGGCCAGCGCCAGCACCTGGGCCAGCGCGTGCTGTGGGTGCGGCGCATCGCCATCGTCGCGATCGCGCTGCTGGCCTACGCCTACTACCGGGGCGCCGGCGGCGGCAACAGCCTGGCCGCGTTCGGCCTGCTGGCATTCGCGGCGGTGGGCCAGTTCGCGCCGGCGCTGATCGGCGGCCTGTACTGGCGCGGCGCCAGCCGCCGCGGCGTCATCGCCGGCCTGCTGGCCGGCTTCGCGCTGTGGACCTACACCCTGCTGCTGCCGACGCTGAGCCGCGCCGGCTGGTTCGACACCGCCTGGCTGGTCGACGGCCCGCTGGGCATCCACTGGCTGCGGCCCGAGCAGCTGTTCGGACTGCAGGGCTGGGATGCGCTGACCCACGGCACCTTCTGGTCGCTGTTGGTGAACATCGGCGCGCTGCTGGTGGTGTCGGCGCGGTTCCGGCCCAGCCTGGAGGAGCGCCTGCGCGCCACGCCCTTCCTCGACCCCTACGCACAGCGGCCGCTGGCGACCGCCGGCGGCTGGCAGGGCAACCTGAGCGCCGCCGACCTGCAGCAGCTGGCCGCGCGCATCCTGGGCGAACGCCAGGCCCGTCGCGCCTTCGGCGACTACGGCCTCGCCCAGGGCCACGAGCTGGTGCCGTCGCAGCCCGCGGACCGCGCCCTGATCCAGTTCACCGAGCGCCTGCTGGCCGGCGCCATCGGCGCGGCCTCGGCGCGCCTGACGCTGACCACGGCGCTGCGCGGCTCGGGCATGGAGCTGGGCGAGGTGATGTCGCTGCTGGACGAAGCCAGCCACGAGCTGCGCTTCAACCGCGAGATCCTGTCGGCCACGCTGGAAAACCTGTCGCAGGCCGTGAGCGTGGTCGACCGCGACCTGCGCCTGGTGGCCTGGAACCGCCGCTACCAGCAGCTGTTCGAATACCCCGAGGGCATGCTGTACGTCGGCCGCCCGGTGGCCGACCTGATCCGCTACAACGCCGAGCGCGGCGAGATGGGCAGCGGCGACGCCGACGAGCAGGTGGCCAAGCGCGTGGCCTATCTGCGCGAAGGCTCGCCCTACGTGTTCGAGCGCGTGCGCGCCAACGGCCAGGTGGTGGAGATGCGTGGCCAGCCGCTGCCCGGCGGCGGCTACGTCACGACCTACAGCGACGTGACCGACTACAAGCGCGCCGAGCAGGCCCTGCGCGAAGCCAACGAGACCCTGGAGCAGCGCGTCGAGCAGCGTACGCGCGAAGCCGAGGCCGCCAACCTGTCGAAGACGCGCTTCCTGGCCGCGATCAGCCACGACGTACTGCAGCCGATCAATGCCGCGCGGCTGTTCACCAGCGCCCTGCGCGAGACCGACGAGGCGCCCGAACAGCAGCGCCTGGCCGAGCGCGTGGACGTATCGCTGCGCGACGCCGAGGAGTTGCTGGACGGGCTGCTGGATATCTCGCGGCTCGACGCCGGGTCGCTCAAGCCCGAACTCACCGTGTTCCGGCTCGATGCCCTGCTGGCCAGCCTGAGTGCGCAGTACGCGCCGCTGGCCGCGTCCCGCGGGCTGCGCTTTGGCGTGCACGGCGGGCCGCTGTCGGTGCGCAGTGACCGCCGTCTGCTGCGCCGCGCGCTGCAGAACTTCGTCGCCAACGCGCTGCGCTACACCAAGGCGGGGCGCGTGGTGATCGGCGTGCGCCGTCGCGGCGACGCCGTGGAGGTGCAGGTGTGGGACAGTGGCCCGGGCATCCCGCCGCACCACCTGGCGCAGATCTTCGACGAGTTCCGCCGCTTCGACCATCCCTCGCCCTGGGGCGAGCGCGGCCTGGGCCTGGGCCTGAGCATCTGCCAGCGGGTGTCGCGCATGCTCGACCATCCCATCGGCGTGAGCAGCTGGCCGGGCCGCGGCAGCGTGTTCTCGATCCGGGTGCCGCTGGCCGACACGCCCGCGCCGGCCAAGCCGCCGCGCACCGTCGCGGCGCAGGGTGACCTGGGCGGACTGAAAGTGCTTTGCCTGGACAACGATCGCGAGATCCTGGACGGCATGGAAGCACTGCTGGGCCGCTGGGGTGTCGACGTGCGCGTGGCCGAGACCGTGGCCCACGCCCTGGCCGCCGCCCAGGCCGATCGCCCCGACGTGCTGGTGGCCGACTACCACCTGCACGATGAGCTCGACGGCCTGGGCGCGCTGCAGTCGCTGCGCGCGGTGTGCGGACCGCACACCCCGGCCGTACTCGTGACCGCCGACGGCAGCGATGAGCTCAAGCGTGCGGCGCGCGACCTGGGCATCCCGGTGCTGACCAAGCCGGTGAAGCCGGCCAGCCTTCGCGCGTTCCTGGCGGCGCAGCGACGGGGCGCCTGGGCCTAGGGCCCCGGGGCGATGCGCCGAGGGATCGGCGACCTTGCGGCGCCGGCCCCGGCGCGTGAGACTGCCGGCCACCCCCGGCCACCCGCACGGAGCCACCCATGCCCCTGGTCCTCTACGGCCATCCGTTTTCCTCGTACACGCAGAAGGTGCTGATCGTTCTCTACGAGAACGCCACGCCCTTCGAGCTGCGCACGATCTATGGCGGCCTGCCGGAGCACTTCGCCGACTGGGCCCGGCGCTGGCCGCTTCGCAAGTTCCCGGTGCTGGTGGACGGCGAGCGGCAGGTGGCGGAGTCGAGCATCATCAACGAGTACCTGCAGCTGGCGCACCCGGGGCCAGTGCGCCTGATGCCCGACGACGCAGGCGACCAGCTCGACATGCGCTTCATGGAGCGTTTCTTCGACCTGCACGTCATGGATGCCGCGCAGCATGCGGTGAACGGGGCGCTGTCCGGCGACGAGGCCAAGCGCCGCGATGGCCTCCAGACTTCGATCGGCAAGCTCGAACCCGCTTATGCGTGGCTGGAGGAAAACCTGCCCGAAGCGGACTGGGCCTGCGGCGCGCAGTACACGCTGGCGGACTGCGCGGCGTCGCCGGCGCTGTTCTACGCCGACTGGGTGCATCCGATCCCCGACGCCCTGCCCCGGCTGCGCGCCTACCGGTCGCGGCTGCTGGCGCGGCCCGCCTTCGCGCGTGCCGTGGACGAGGCGCGGCCGTTCCGTTCGCTGTTCCCGCTGGGCGCGCCCGCGCGGGACTGAGGCGCCCGGGCATCGTCGCGGCAGCGGCAAGCCGCCGGCCGCCGCCGGCAGGGGCTAGAGGGATTCGGACGATTCGGCGGTCTGGGTGGGGAAGGTCAGCAGGTAGAGCAGCACCAGGATCCCCGCCACCGGGGCCAGGCTGATCAGCTGCCACCAGACGCTCAGGCCGGCGTCGCGCAGGCGGCGGGTGCAGGCGGCGACCCAGGGCAGGATGACCACCAGCGCGGCCAGCTGCATCGGCAGCGGGTGGCCCAGGGCGTCGGCCAGCAGCTGGGCCAGGGCCTGCACCATCACGACGGCCAGCACGAACCACCAGAAGTCGGCGCGCCCGGTGGTGCCGGTGAAGTCCAGGCCGCGCCGCACGCCCTCGCGCATCGCCGACAGGGCAGGCTGGCTGGGGCCGGGCGCGGCCACCAGCAGGGTCTCGGCCGGCACTTCGAACACGGCGGCCAGGGCGCGAAGGGACTCGGTGGAGACCTTGGCCCCGCCCTCGAGGCGCTGGATGGTCCGCAGGTTCAGGCCGCTGAGTTCGGCCAGCTGCTCCTGCGACCACTGGCGGGCGCTGCGGAGCTGGCGAAGGCGGGCGCTGTCGATGTGCATGGCGAGTCCTCGGTAACGGGGTGGGCGATGCGGCCATCCTGCCGGCGCACCCCGGCCCTGCGTAACGACAGCGACCCGACACGGCCCCGACAGCGCTGCGGCAGCGGCCCCGGCGATGGCGTCGCGACGCCCGGCGGCATTGTCCCCGGGCCGCGGGCGCGGGCGCCAGCGCGGCGGGGCGGATGCCGCGGTTCACCCCGGGCGAACGCGTCCGCTGGCCCAATACCGGCTTCGGACCGCGAGACCTGACATGACCGACGAACTGCCCCCTGCCCCGCCGCGCTGGCGCCCCCTGCTGCCCTTCCTTGGCATCGCCGCCGTGGTGGGCGGACTGGCCGCGGCGCTGGCCTGGACCGCGGGCTGGCTGACGCCGGCACGGATGACCGCCCCCCGGCTGGTGGACACGATCGAGAACGGCAAGCCGTTCGTGGGGTTCCGGCGGGCGCATGCGCGGGGCGTGTGCGTGGCCGGCTATTTCGAGCCGACCGCGGAAGGCGCGACGCTGTCGGCGGCACGCGTGTTCACCCAGCCGCGCACGCCGGCGCTGGGCCGGCTCTCGGTCGGCGGCGGCGACCCCAACGGCCCGGAAGCCATGGCGCGCGTGCGCAGCCTGGCGCTGCAGCTCGACACCGACGATGGCCAGCAGTGGCGGCTGGCGATGAACAGCTTCCCCTTCTTCGCGGTGTCCACGCCGGAGGCGTTCGCCGAACAGATCCTGGCGTCGCGGCCCGACCCGGCGACGGGCAAGCCGGACCCGGCGAAGCAGCAGGCCTTCGTCGCGCGCCACCCCGAGGTCGCCAACTTCATGGCCTGGGCGCAGTCCGCACCGTGGTCGGACAGTTTCGCGAACACGGCCTACCAGGGCATCCACGCCTTCCGGTTCACCAACGCCGCGGGCGAGGCGCGCTTCGTGCGCTGGTCGTTCGTGCCGCAGGCACCGTTCCGGGCGCTGGCGCCCGAGCAGCGGCAGGCCGCCGAGGCCAGCTATCTTGCCGATGAACTGGCCACGCGCCTCGCCCGGGGACCCGTGCGCTGGACGCTCGCGGTGACGCTGGCCGAGGACGGCGATCCGATCGAGGATCCGTCGCAGCCCTGGCCCGAGGCGCGTCCACGCGTGGACGCCGGCACCTTCGTGCTCGAGCGCGCCTATCCCGAGGCCGAGGGCAATTGCCGCGACATCAACTTCGACCCGACGCTGCTGCCCACCGGCATCGCCGCCTCGGGCGACCCGGTGCTGGCCGCGCGCGCCGCGGCCTACGCCGTGTCGTTCAACCGCCGCCAGCGCGAGCGCGCCGCCGGGGAGGCCCACTGATGGACACCAGGACGCACTACGACCGCACCGCACGCTGGCTGCACTGGACGATGGCCGCGATGATCCTGGCGATGATCTTCATCGGCGTGGGCATGGTGGCGTCGCTTGAATCCCGGCCCTGGCTGCTGGCGCTGCACCGGCCGCTGGGATTGCTGGTGTTGGCGCTGGCGACATGGCGGCTGTGGCATCGCTGGCGCCATCCGGCGCCGGCGCTGCCGGATTCGGTCCCGGCGCCGCAGGCGCGCCTGGCGCGCACTTCGCATGTCCTGCTGTACGCGCTGATGTTCACGATGCCGCTGCTGGGCTGGGCGATGTCGTCGGCCGGCGGCTATCCGGTGGCCCTGCCCGGCGGCGCGGTGCTGCCCGCGCTGGCGCCCCAGGACGCCGCGCTCTACACGTTCCTGCGCAGCGCCCATGGCGTACTGGGCTACGCCTTCTTCGGCCTGATCCTGCTGCACCTGTCGGGCGCGCTGTTCCACGCCTGGGTCCGCCGCGACGGCGTCTTCGAATCCATGAAATAACCTGAACAAGCCGTACCGGGTTCAATTTCTTTCTAGTTGAGACAAGCCGAGGGGCGCGCTCCGACACGCCCGCCGGAGTTCGCCGACTTGTCGTCGCCAGGCACGCAGGTAGCGTGGGGCTTCCCCGCCGCCCCGTCCGTCATGGCCCGCGCACCTCGGTTCGACATTCCTGGTCTTCCCCAACACCTCGTGCAGCGCGGCGTCGACCGCATGGTCTGCTTCGCGAGGCCATGGGATTACCAGCGCTATCTGGACGAGCTGCGGACATCGGCAGAATTGACCGGCTGCGAGGTGCATGCCTACGTGCTGATGAGCAACCACGTGCACTTGCTGGTGACGCCGCCGGAGACCGGCGCGACCAGCCGCATGATGCAGCGTCTCGGGCGGCGGTACGTGGGCTACTTCAATACCTGCCATGTGCGCACCGGGCCACTCTGGGAGGGCCGGTTCCGGTCCTGCCCGGTGCAAACCGATGGGTACCTGCTGCGGTGCCAGCGCTATATCGAACTCAACCCTGTGCGCGCCGGCATGGTGGCGACGCCCCTGGCCTACCGCTGGTCCAGCCACAGCCACTTCGCCAGCGGTGAAGCGAACCCCTTGCTGACCGCGCATCCCACCTATCTCGCGCTGGCGCCGGATGCGGCGCGCAGGCGCGAGG
Source organism: Arenimonas sp. (assembly GCF_035721105.1). Lineage (GTDB taxonomy): Bacteria > Pseudomonadota > Gammaproteobacteria > Xanthomonadales > Xanthomonadaceae > Arenimonas. Next base: position 38,415 of record NZ_DASTNG010000053.1, read on the forward strand.
TCTACGCGGCCCTGGTCGGCGGCGACACCCACCGCACGGAACTGGAGGAGCTGCGCGTGCACCTTCGGCAGGGACGCCCTTGGGGCAATGCCCGGTTCCGGCATCAGATCGAGAATTTGCTGGGACGGCGGGCAGCGACGCGGCCGCCGGGGCGCCCGTCTCAAACAGAATGAAATTGAACCCGGTACCGCTTGTTCAGATTTCCAGGCGGCCGGCGAGGAGGATGGCTTGGGTGCGGTTGTTGGCGCCCAGCTTGCGCATGATGGCGGTCATGTGGGCCTTCACCGTTGCCTCGGAGACGCCGAGGGCGTGGGCGATCTGCTTGTTCAGCAGGCCGGTGCCGAGCATGCCGAGCACGCGGAACTGCTGGGGCGTGAGCTCGCGGATCCGGGCGGCGATGTCGGCCTCTTCGGGCGCCAGGCCGTCGCCTTGCTCCGCCTGCGGCGGCGACCACTCGCCACCGTCGAGCACGGCCGAGATCGCGGCGCGGATGGTCGCCGGATCCGACGACTTGGGGATGAAGCCGGCCGCGCCGTGGTCCAGCGCGCGCCGCACCACGCTGGCCTCTTCGCGCGCCGAGACCACGATGATCGGCAGCTGGGGCTGGCTGCCGCGCAGGTGGACGAGCGCACTGAAGCCGTTCGCGCCCGGCATGTTCAGGTCCATCAGCAGCAGGTCGGCATCGGGATGCGATTCGGCGCTGGCGAACAGCGCGTCGGCGCTGTCGGACTCGACCAGGCGCGCGTCCGGCAGCAGCCTGGCCACCGCGCCCTTGAGCGCCTCGCGGAACAGCGGATGGTCGTCGGCCACCAGGATGGTCGGGGTGGCCGCGGTCACGTCAGCGCCCTTGCCGCTCGTTGACCAGGCTGTCGACCACGCCCGGATCGGCCAGCGTGGAGGTGTCGCCCAGGCCCGCGCGGTCGACACCGTCGGGACCCGCCTCGGCGATCTTGCGCAGGATGCGGCGCATGATCTTGCCGCTGCGGGTCTTGGGCAGGCCCGGCGCCCACTGCAGCCAGTCGGGCGCGGCGATCGGGCCGATGTCCTTGCGCACGTGCGCCACCAGCTCCTTGCGCAGCGCCTCGGTGGGCTCGATGCCGGCCTTGAGCGTCACGTAGGCGTAGATGCCCTGCCCCTTGATGTCGTGCGGCGCGCCGACCACGGCCGCCTCGGCCACCGCCGGGTGCCCGACCAGCGCACTTTCGACTTCCGCCGTGCCCATGCGATGTCCGGAGACATTGATGACGTCGTCGACGCGGCCGGTGATCCAGTAGTAGCCATCTTCGTCGCGCCGGCAGCCGTCGCCGGTGAAATACGTGCCCGGATACGTCTTGAAGTAGGTGTCGATGAAACGCTGGTGGTCGCCGTACACCGTGCGCATCTGGCCCGGCCAGGAGTCGAGCAGCACCAGGTTGCCCTCGGTGGCGCCCTCGAGCCGCTTGCCCTCGGCATCCACCAGCGCCGGCTGCACGCCGAAGAACGGCAGCGTGGCCGACCCCGGCTTGGTGGCCACGGCGCCCGGCAGCGGCGAGATCAGGATGCCGCCGGTCTCGGTCTGCCACCAGGTATCGACGATCGGGCAGCGCTCGTCGCCGACCACGCGGTGGTACCACTCCCAGGCCTCGGGATTGATCGGCTCGCCGACGGTGCCCAGCAGGCGGATCGACTGGCGCGAGCTGCGCTTCACCGGCGCGTCGCCCTCGCGCATCAGCGCGCGGATGGCGGTGGGCGCGGTGTAGAAGATGGTGACCTGGTGCTTGTCCACCGCCTCCCAGAAACGGCCGGTGTCGGGATAGCTCGGTACGCCTTCGAACATCACGGTGGTGGCGCCGTTGGCCAGCGGCCCGTACACCACGTAGCTGTGGCCGGTGACCCAGCCGACGTCGGCGGTGCACCAGAACACGTCGTCTTCCTTCAGGTCGAATACGCACTCGTGCGTGTAGCTGGCCCAGGTGAGGTAGCCGCCGGTGCTGTGCAGCACGCCCTTGGGCTTGCCGGTGCTGCCGGAGGTGTAGAGGATGAACAGCGGGTCCTCGGCGTCCATCGCCGGGGCGTCGTGGGTGGCCGGCTGCGACGCCACCACCGCGTCGTACCAGCGGTCGCGCGGCATCTGCATCGGCACGCCGCCGCCGGTGTGGCGCACCACCAGCACGGTCTCGACGGTGTTCGTACCGGGCTTGCGCAGGGCCTCATCCACATTCGCCTTGAGCGGGATCGCCTTGCCGCCGCGCAGGCCTTCGTCGGCGGTGATGACCAGCTTGCTGGCGCAGTCAGCGATGCGGTTGGCGATGGAATCGGGCGAGAACCCGCCGAACACCACCGAGTGGATCGCGCCGATGCGCGCGCAGGCCAGCATCGCCACCGCGGCCTCGGGGATCATCGGCAGGTACAGCGTGACGCGGTCGCCCTTGGCCACGCCCAGCGCGGTCAGCGCGTTCGCCAGCCGGCAGACCTCGGCGTGCAGTTCGCGATAGCTGATCCGGCGCGAGGGCGTCTTCGGGTCGTCGGCTTCCCAGATGATCGCGGTCTTGTCGCCGCGCTCGGCCAGGTGCCGGTCCAGGCAGTTCACGCTGACGTTGAGCTGGCCGTCGGCATACCAGCGGATGTGGAAGTCATCGAGCGCGAAGCTGGTGTCCTTGGCGCGGGTGTAGGGCCGCGACCAGTGCAGGCGGCGGCCGACCTGGCTCCAGAACGCCTCGGGGTCGCGCAGCGACTCGGCGTAGAGGCGGTCGTAGTCGGCGCGCTTGAGCGCGGCGGCGGCTTCGAAACCGGCGGGGACGGGATGGATGCGTTCGGACATAAGGACTCCTGCGGCTCGGGCCGCGCGCTGCCTGGCCAAGATTAACCGCAAGCGGGCCGAATGGTTGCGCCATTCTGGGCCGCCGCCGCCCGCGCCCAATTAGACCTTGGTCTAGGACCGCCCGTTCTTCGACCAATGGCGAATGGTGGCGCCCCCCGGCCGGACACAGACTCGGCCCGCCATCGTGGCCAACGGTCCGAATTCCGGGAGGGGAAGGATGAACCGATCCAAGCAGACGAAACGATCTGCGCTCGCGCTTGCCATCTTGCTGGCGATCGCCGCGCCGACCCACGCCCTGGCGCAGGACGCCAGCCCGCAAACGCTCGAGGCGCGCATCGCCCAGCTCGAACAGATGGTGCAGGTGCTCAAGTCGGAGCTCGACGCCCAGAAGGCCGCCGACGCCGACGCCGCCGCGAAGCTGGCCGCCGCGCCGCCACCGGCCAACCCGATCCAGGCCACCACGGTGATGCCCGCCGCCGCGCCGGGCACGAAGTTCAGCTTCGGCGGCTTCATCAAGCTCGACGCCATGCTGACCAACACCGACTCGGGCGAGATCGCCGACGGCAGCACCGGCCGCCTGTTCTACGTGCCCAGCACGATCCCCGTCGGCGGCGCCGACGAGGGCACCGACCTGGACATGCATGCGCAGTTCTCGCGGCTGTGGTTTGGCGCCGACTCCGAGATCGCCGGCCGCAAGGTCAAGGCCTACCTCGAGATGGACCTGTTCGGCGGCGCGCTCGGCAACGAGATCTCCACCAACACCTACGGCGTCACCATCCGCCACGCCTACGTGAGCTGGGGCAACTGGCTGGCCGGCCAGACCTGGTCGAACTTCCAGGACGTGGCCGCCCTGCCCGACGCGATCGACTTCGTCGGCCCGACGGAAGGCACGATCTTCGTTCGCGACGCCCAGGTGCGCTACACGCGCGGGCCCTGGTCCGTGTCGCTGGAGAACCCGGAGACCACGGTCGCCGCGTTCGGCACCGGCGCGCGCTTCAACAGCGACGACAACAACGTCCCCGACGTGACCCTTCGCTACCTGCACAAGGGCGACTGGGGCCACTTCACCGTCGCCGGCCTGGCGCGGCAGCTCAAGTTCGAAACCCCGACCAGCAGCGAGTCGGAGAGCGCGTTCGCGGTCAGCGTCTCGGGCAAGTGGAACCTGGGCGCCAGCGACGACATCCGCTACATGCTCAGCGGCGGCAACGGCCTGGGGCGCTACCTGGCCTTCGGCCTGGGCCCGGATGCGATGCAGGCGTCGGACGGGTCGCTCGAGGCCCTGGACGCCACCGCGGGCTTCGTGGCCTGGCGCCACGTGTTCAGCCCCCAGTGGCGCTCGAACGTCTTCTACTCGGTCGCCCGGTTCGACAACGACACCGCGCTCACCGGGCTCGGCGTCACCGAGTCGGCCCAGTCCATCCACGCCAACCTGATCTACAGCCCGTTCCCGAAGCTCGACGTCGGCGCGGAGCTGATCTTCGGCGAGCGCGAGCTGGAAAGCGGCGCCACGGGCGAGATGAATCGCCTGCACATGCACGTGAAATACAACTTCTGACCGCGCCGGGAGGCCGAGAATGAACAGTCCTGTCACCGAAGACCGGCGCAAGGAGTACTGGCGCCGGACCCTGCGGATCACCGCCATCCTCATGGCGATCTGGTTCGTCGTCACCTACGTGGTCATCTGGTTCGCGGTCCCGCTGAACCAGTTCACCTTCCTCGGCTTCCCGTTCGCCTTCTACATGGGCGCGCAGGGTTCGCTGGTCGTCTATGTCGTGCTGATCGTCTTCTATGCCTGGTACATGAACCGGCTGGACGGCGAATTCGGCGTTTCCGAGGAGGGTTGAGCCATGGCAGGTGACTTCGTCAGCCGTTTGCCCAAGATCTATGGCATGTACACCGGTGGCTTCCTGTTCTTCGTGATCGCCCTGGCGGTCGCGGAGCAGATGGGGCTGCCCAACGCCTGGATCGGCTATGTGTTCATGGCCGCCACCATCGGCTTGTACGCGATGATCGGCATCATGAGCCGCACCGCCGAGACCGACGAGTACTACGTCGCGGGCCGGCGCGTGCCCGCGCTTTACAACGGCATGGCCACGGGCGCCGACTGGATGTCGGCGGCCAGCTTCATCGGCATGGCCGGCACGCTCTACGCCCAGGGCTATGACGGCCTGGCCTTCGTGATGGGCTGGACCGGCGGCTACGTGCTGGTGGCGCTGTTCCTGGCGCCCTACCTGCGCAAGTTCGGGCAGTACACCATCCCGGACTTCCTGGGCGCGCGCTATGGCGGCAACCTGCCGCGCAGCATCGGCATTGTCTGCGCCATCGTCGCCAGCTTCACCTACGTGATCGCGCAGATCTACGGCGCCGGCATCATCACCAGCCGGTTCCTGGGCATCGACCTGGCCACCGGCGTGTGGGTGGGCCTGATGGGCGTGCTGGTGTGCTCGCTGCTGGGCGGCATGCGTGCGGTGACGTGGACGCAGGTGGCGCAGTACATCGTGCTGATCATCGCCTACCTGGTGCCGGTGGTCTGGCTGTCCCTGAAGGTCACCGGCAACCCGGTGCCGCAGCTGGCCTACGGCGAAGTGCTGCAGCAGATCGGCCAGCTCGAGCAGCAGCTGGGCGTCACCGCCGGGCACACCACCCCGTTCGTGAAGAACGACATGGTCAACTTCCTGGCCCTGACCTTCTGCCTGATGGTGGGCACCGCGGCGCTGCCGCACGTGCTGATGCGCTTCTTCACCACGCCCAGCGTCAAGGAGGCCCGCAAGTCGGTGGGCTGGTCGCTGTTCTTCATCTTCCTGCTCTACTTCACCGCGCCGGCGTACGCGGCCTTCGCCAAGCTCGAGGTCTATTCCAACGTCATCGGGCAGTCGATCGCCACGCTGCCGGCCTGGGTCGCCTCGTGGACGCAGGTGGGCCTGGTGGCCGTCTGCGACGCCGCGGATGCCATGACCACGGTGAAGGGCTGCCTGGTGAACGGCAACGGCGACGGCATCCTGCAGCTGGCCGAGCTGATGCTCAACGCCGATGCGATCGTGCTGGCCACGCCGGAAATCGCCGGCCTGCCCTATGTCATCGCCGGCCTGGTGGCCGCGGGCGGCCTGGCGGCGGCGCTGTCGACCGCCGACGGCCTGCTGCTGACGATCTCGAACGCGCTGTCGCACGACGTGTACTACAAGATGGTGAATCCGAACGCCTCGGCCAAGAAGCGGCTGACCATCGCCCGCATCCTGCTGCTGGGCGTGGCGGCGGTCGCGGCCTACGCGGCCTCGCACGCACCGGCCACCATCCTGTCGATCGTCGCGTGGGCGTTCTCGATCGCGGCGGCCTCGTTCTTCCCCGCGCTGGTGCTGGGTATCTTCTGGAAGCGGGCGAACAAGGCGGGCGCGGTGGCGGGCATGCTGGTGGGCTTCGGCCTGACGCTCTACTACCTGATCAACGTCAAGTTCCTGGGCATGACGCCCTGGTTCGGCATCAAGGACGTGTCGGCCGGCATCTTCGGCATCCCGCTGGGCTTCCTCACCATCTGGGCCGTGAGCCTGATGACCAAGGAGCCGTCGCAGGAGACCAAGGACATGGTCGAGGACCTGCGCTACCCGAAGCTCGCCAAGGGCTGAGGTTCGATCGCCGCGGCCTTCCTCCCCGTTGGCCGCGGCATCCCCCGGCGCCGGTGCCCCCAGGCACCGGCGCCTTTTTGGTTCCGACCTTGTCTAGAATCGAGCCATGCTGACGACCTACACGCTGCTGCAATACCTGCTGGCCGTGCTGATGTGGACCCTGATCGGGCGCGGCGTCCTGCGGCTGATGATCCCGGGCGACCCGATGAAGAACCCGGTCTACAAACTCTTCAGCTGGGCCCTGTGGCCGGTACTGGCGCCGCTGCGCGCGACCCTGGGCCGCGTCGTGCCGGAATCGCACCTGGGCTGGTACGCCTTCGCCCTGCTGCTGGCGTTGCGCTTCGGCCTTTACTTCCTGTTCTACGGGCAGGGCTGGCTGGTGTTGCCGGCGGCGGGCTGAGTCTTGGCGAGCTCGGTTTAAAGGGCTTTTAACACGGATAAGAGCGGATAAAAGACGATAAAGGCGGATAGAGCGAAGAGGGTTTAAGAGCCAAGAAGCAAAATCGCCAAGAAGCCCAAAAGAGGCCAAAAAAAGCCAATCCAAATTATTGCGTTATCCGCTTTTATCGTCTTTTATCCGCTCTTATCCGTGTCAAAAACGCTCTACCAGTCGGTAGGCCGGTAGTCCTTCAGGAACTGCCCCCAGACGTGGTTGCCGGTGTTGAAGCCGTCGATGATGGGGTCGACGATGCGGGCGGCGCCGTCGACGATGTCGAGTGGCGGGTGGAAGCGTTCCTCGCGGGTCTTGCGCTCGGCGATTTCCAGCGGATCCTCGTCGGTCACCCAGCCGGTGTCGACGGCGTTCATGTGGATGCCGTCGCCGTGGTAATCCGCGGCCGAAGTGCGCGTCATCATGTTCAGCGCGGCCTTGGCCATGTTGGTGTGCGGGTGCCGGGTGGTCTTGAAGTTGCGGTAGAACTGGCCCTCCATCGCCGAGACGTTGACGATGTGCTTGTCGCGCTCGGGCGTGCGCAGCATCAGCGGCTTCAGGCGGGCGTTGATCAGGAAGGGCGCGATGGCGTTCACCAGCTGCACTTCCAGCAGTTCCACCGACGGCACCTCGTGCATCTGCAGGCGCCAGGAATTGCGGCCGCGCAGGTCGACCTGCTGCAGGTCGGCGTCCAGGCGGCCTTCCGGGAACAGGTGCTGCTGGCCCAGCAGCTCCTCGGCCAGCAGCGGCACCTGCGAGAGTTCCGCGGCACGCACCAGGCCCGGCGCCTCGGCACCGTGCACCAGGGCGTTGCCGTCGGGGACGATGTCGTAGCCGCGCAGGCCTTCGTAGCTGCCCAGCAGCTTGCGCACGTGCTCGGGCATGTCGCCGTGGGCGGCGGTTTCGCCGGCGATCATGTGGGCGTAGAACGCGGGCGGGCGGCGCACGGTCTGGCAGGCGTTGTTGATGATGAAGTCGAGCCGGTCGCGCGTGGCCAGCAGGGTCTGGCAGAAGGCCTCGACGCTGGGCGTGTGGCGCAGGTCCAGGCCGAAGACCTCGAGCCGGTGGCCCCACTCGGCGAAGTCCGGCTCCTCGGCGTAGCGCGCGGCCGAATCGCGCGGGAAGCGCGTGGTGACGATCAGCGAGGCGCCGGCGCGCAGCAGCTTCAGGCCGGCCTGGTAGCCGATCTTGACGCGGCCACCGGTGAGCAGCGCGACGCGGCCGGTGAGGTCGGCGGTCTCGGTGCGCTTGTGGAAATTGAAGTCGGCGCAGGCCGGGCACATCTGGTCGTAGAAGTGGTGGATGCGCGTGTACTTTTCCTTGCACACGTAGCAGTGCTGCGGCTCGATGGTCTCGCGCGCGACGGTATCGGTGATGTCGTCGACCGGCTTCTGCGACGGTGGGAAATAGTTCGGCGTGGTGAACACCGGCTTGCTGCGCAGCTCGCGGATGCCGGTGGCGTTGAGCAGCGCGTCGTCGTGGGTGTTCTTCGCCCGCACCTGGGCGCGCTTCTTCTCGCGCCGCAGCTTGCGGTGGTCGATCGGGTCGGGGTTGTGGAAGCGGTGCACGGCTGCCTTGAGCCGCTTCTGCTCGGGCATCGGCAGCGCCTCGAGCACCTCGCGGTTCGCGGCCACGGCCTCCAGCAGCGCCGCGGCGGCCCGCAGGCGCTCGATCAGGTCATCGCCGGCCAGGACGGGCGGCAGGGGCGTTTCTGGATTCATGGCCACGCACGGCAAAAATGGGCCGGCATTGTCCCCCAAAAGCAGGGGCCAGCGTGAATCTCCGTGCAACACGGATAGCCATGCGGGCCCCTTCCGTTGGCGCGGTCAGGCGTCGGGGACGCCGCGCGGTTCCTGCGGCCCGCCGCCCGGGGCGCGGCCCGTGCGCGGCGCGATGTCCTTGGGCGCCGGCAGGTCGCGGACGTGGATGTCGAGTTGCGGGTAGGCGAAGGCGATGCCGTTGGCCTGGAACAGCTCGATCAGGCGCATGTTGATCTCGTTGCGCACCGCCAGCCGGTCGGTCATGGCCGCCACGAACACCCGCAGTTCGAAGTCCAGCGTGCTGGCGCCGAACTCCAGCAGCCAGCTGCGCGGCGGCCAGTCCTGCAGCACGCGTGCGTTCTCGTTGGCCGCCTGCAGCAGCAGCTTGTGCACCAGGGCCGGATCGGTGCCGTAGTCCACGCCCACCTTGAGGGTGATGCGGGTGGTTTCGTCGCTCAGCGTCCAGTTCACCAGCTGGCCGGTGATGAAGGCCTTGTTCGGGACCACGATTTCCTTGTTGTCGAAGTCCAGGATGGTCGTGGCCCGGGTGCGGATGCGCGTCACGGTGCCGTCGAGGTTGTTCACCGTGATCACGTCGCCGACCCGGAACGGGCGTTCGAACAGCAGGATCAGGCCCGACACGAAGTTGGCGAAGATCTCCTGCAGGCCGAAGCCCAGGCCCACCGTCAGCGCCGCCGCCATCCACTGCAGCTGGCCCCAGTGCAGGCCCAGCAGCCCCAGGCCCAGCACGATGCCCACCAGCACGATCGCGTAGCGCGCGACGCTGGTGATGGCGTAGCGCGAGGCCGCGTCGATGTTGGCGCGCGAGCGCAGGCCGATCTCCAGCAGGCCCGGCAGGTTGCGTGCCGCCACGAAGGTCAGGGCCAGCGCCAGCAGGCCCAGCAGCGCCGCCATCAGCGTCACCGCCACCTGCACCGAGCTGCCGTCCTCGGCGGTTTCGCTGACGTGCCAGAGCGCGATTTCATCAAAGCGTGCAAACGCCGGCAGCACGTCGGCCCACACCCAGGCCAGGCCCAGCACCAGCAGGGTCAGCTTGAACGCGCGCAGCAGGCGGCGGCTCTGCGCATTGACGGTCTCGAGCGTGATCTCCTGCTCGAGGTCAGCGGGCACCGCCTCGCCGCCGTCCTCGGCGTCGGCGCCGCCTTCGGCCGCGGCCTGCGCGGCCGCCTCGCGCTTGAGGTCCTGGCGATGCAGGGCCAGCCGGCGTTCACCAAGCAGGAACCAGCGCGCCAGCAGGCCGTGCAGCACCGCCACCGCCGCCACCATGCCCACGCTGGCGAACTGCGCCTCGAGCACGATCGCCGACGAGTACACGTAGCCATCGAGCGCCAGCAGGGCCATCGCCACCATGCCGGCGGGCAGCAGCCCGCGCAGCACCCGGCGCGTGCCGGACGGCTCCGGATCGTGTCCACGCATGTGCCAGAGCCGCGCCGGGCGCAGCAGGTCCCACAGCACCCAGGCCGAGAACAGGCTGGCGACCACGATCGCCGCCCGCCCCGGCACCGAGATCGCCAGTTCCTGGTTGCGGATGAAGGCCAACGCGACCACGAAGTAGGTCGGCAGCAGCACCAGCTGCAGGTGCGGCAGCCAGCGCGCCAGCGCCTCGCGGCGGGTCTTGGTCCAGCGGAAGTGCGCGTGCGCCAGCCCGCGCTCGCGCACCATCCAGGCCAGGAAGCCCAGCGTGAACGCGGGCAGCGCCACGGCCTGCAGGGCCAGGCCCAGCGAGTCGCTGTACTTGCCGCTGTCGCCCACGCCCTGCAGCAGCTTGCCCACCGCGAACAGCGCGACCGCGCCGGGCAGCGCGCCGGCCACGGTCCAGGCCAGGCTTTCGAAAGTGCGGCGATAGCGGTCCTGGCGGACCTGGCGTACCGCCTGGGCCAGGGCCTCGAGGCGCTCGGGCGCGCGAAGCCGCAGGACCACCAGCGCCATCACCAGCGCCAGCGCGCCGAGCCAGGCCAGCGGCCGCTCGCCGAAGTCGCGCTGCACGAGCAGGGCCGTGGTGGCGAAGCGCGAGGGCTTCACCAGGTCCTGGGCACCGGCCGGTACCGTGGCGAGCCAGGCGGCGCCCACCGGCGGATGGCTGCGGATCCACAGCAGCTGGCGGTCGAGCGTGGTGCGCAGCGCGGTGTTCGCGTCCAGGCGGGCCTGCAGGCTGCGCTCGGACTGCTCGAGCGCGGTGACGTGTCGCCAGATCAGCGGTTCGAGGCGGTTGGCGAGGTCGCGGCGCTGTTCCAGCAGGTCGGGCAGCGGGTCCTGCGCCGCTTCGGCGGCCTGCGGCGCGTCCTCCTCGCTGCCGGGCGCCTGCCGGCGCAGCGTGCGCACGGCGCCGGGGAGGTCGGCGAGGTCGCGCTGCAGTTCGCCCAGCGTGATCAGGCGCAGGCGCAGTTCGCCCAGGGCCTCGCGCACCTGGTCGAGGCGATCGTTGAGCCGGGCCTCGGGCTCGAGCCGGCGCAGTTCGGCCCACAGCCAGGTGCCGACCTGCTCGCTCTGGCCGCCCAGCTCCAGGCGCGTGCGCGCGTCCTGCAGTCCGGCGAGGTCGCGTGCCAGCGCCTCCTCTTCGCCCGCCAGCGCGATGCGCTGGCGGGCCAGGCCTTCATTGGTCTCGACCAGCTCCTGGCCCAGCGCGCGATTGACGGCGGCGGCCTGGGCGACCGCGGGGTCTTCGGTCACCAGGGCCTCGGCCTGCGCGGTGAGGTTTTCGGCCAGCACCGCCAGTTCCTCGCGGCCCAGGTCGGCGATGCGTTTCTGCAGCACGGCCAGGCGCGGCTCGCGCACCGCCAGGCGATGGCGCAGCGCGCGCAGCTCGAGCTCCTGCAGGCGCTGGCGGGTCGCGGCCAGGTCCTGCTGGGCCTGGCGCAGCGCGAGGTCGGCGGTGAGCTTGCGGCGCTCGGCGTCGTTGCGTCGCGCGCGGGCTTCGGTGAGTTCCTCGGGCTCGCTTCCCGACGGCGCCGCCGGCTGCGCCAGCTCGTCCAGGCGCTGCTGGATCGCGGCCATTTCCTGGCCGGTGCGCGCGGGCTGGGCATAACCGGCCGCCATCTCGCTGGTCAGCGTGGCGATCTGGCTGCGCAGCTGTTCCGCCGCCAGCCGCTCCTGTTCCAGCGCGACCTCGAGCATCTCGACGTCGGCGCGGGCCGGCAGGCGCGCCTGCCATTCGCGCAGCGAGGCCTCGCGGTCCACCTCCAGCTGCGCCGACAGCTCGCGGCTGCGGGCGGGGGCATTGGCGGCCTCGGCGCGCAGTCCGGCCAGGCGTTCGACGAGCGCGGCGGCCTCCTGGTCGGCGGCGGCGGCGGCGTCGAGCGCGTCCTGGGCCGCCTTCGCCTGCGGGTCGTCCAGGCCTTCGGCCGCGCTGCGCAGCAGCCCGGCAGGCCCCGTGGGCGTGGCCGCCACGGGCAGCGGCGCCGCCAACGCCACGAGCAGGAGGGTCGCCAGCAGGCGGGACGAGGCAGGCAGGGGGAAGGGGCGCATCGGCCTAGGCTAGCCCTGCCCTCCTGAACCGGCAATTCGCGCGGGCCTCGCCCGGCCGCGAACTACAATGCCGCCATGCCCGAACTGCCCGAAGTCGAGACCACCCGCCGCGGCCTGGCCCCCCACGTCGAGGGCCGCCGCATCACCGGCGTGGTGCTGCGGCGCCCCGACCTGCGCTGGCCGATCCCGCCCGAGGTGGCGCGCGAGCTGCCCGGCCAGGCGGTGCAGGCGGTGCGCCGGCGTGCCAAGTACCTGCTGATCGACACGGCGCCCGGCAGCGCCGTGCTGCACCTGGGCATGTCCGGCATGCTGCGGGTGCTGCCGGCGCACACCCCGGTCGAAACCCATGACCACGTCGACCTGGCCCTGGACTCGGGCCGGGTGCTGCGCTTCACCGACCCGCGCCGCTTCGGCTGCCTGCTCTGGCAGCCGGCCGGCGAAACCCACGACCTGCTGGCCCACCTGGGCCCCGAGCCGCTGTCGGACGCCTTCGACGGCGACTATCTGTTCGAACGCAGCCGCGGCCGCAAGGCGCCGGTGAAGGCCTTCCTGATGGACCAGGCGATCGTGGTCGGCGTGGGCAACATCTACGCGGCCGAGAGCCTGTTCCGGGCCGGCATTGCGCCCGGGCGGGCCGCCGGCGCGGTCAGCCGCGAGCGCTACGCCCGCCTGGCCGCGGCGGTGAAGGCCATCCTGGCGCACGCCATCACCCGCGGCGGCACCACCCTGCGCGACTTCCTGAGCCCGGACGGAGCGCCGGGCTATTTCGAACAGGAGCTGTTCGTCTACGGCCGCGAGGGCGAGCCCTGCAAGGCCTGCGGGCGGGCGATCAAGGACGGGCGGATGGGCAATCGCGCTACCGCCTGGTGTTCCCGCTGCCAGCGGTGAAGGGCTTCGCGCC
>NZ_DASTNG010000054.1:0-51397 GCF_035721105.1 Arenimonas sp.
GAGGGCCTGGCCCAACGCATCGTCAACGGCGACGTGCCTGAAACCCTGAGGGACAAGCGCCTGGTAGCCCTGGACATGGGCTCCCTCATTGCCGGCACCAAGTACCGGGGGGAATTCGAGGAGCGGCTGAAGGCGGTGCTGAACGACCTGGCCAAGAACGAAGGCCAGATCATCCTGTTCATCGACGAGCTGCACACCATGGTCGGCGCCGGCAAGGCGGAAGGGTCGATGGACGCCGGCAACATGCTCAAGCCTGCCCTTGCGAGGGGTGAACTGCACTGCATCGGCGCCACCACGCTGGACGAATACCGCAAGTACGTGGAGAAGGACGCCGCGCTGGAGCGCCGCTTCCAGAAGGTGTTCGTGGGCGAGCCGTCGGTGGAGGACACCATCGCCATCCTGCGCGGCCTCAAGGAACGCTACGCCGTGCACCACGGCGTGGAGATCACCGATCCGGCGATCGTCGCCGCCGCCACGCTCAGCCACCGCTACATCGCCGACCGCCAGCTGCCCGACAAGGCCATCGACCTGATGGACGAGGCGGCGAGCCGCATCCGCATGGAGATCGATTCGAAGCCCGAAGAGATGGACCGCAAGGAGCGGCGCCTGATCCAGCTCAAGATCCAGCGCGAGGCGTTGAAGAAGGAGAAGGACAAGGAGTCGCAGCAGCGCCTGGCCGACCTGGAGGCCGAGATCGCCACCCTCGAGCGCGAGTTCAACGACCTCGAGGAGATCTGGAAGGCCGAGAAGGCCACGCTGACCGGCGCCACCAAGGTGAAGGAGCAGCTGGAGCAGGCGCGCCTGGCGCTGGACGCCGCGCACCGCCAGCAGGACTTCGCCAAGGCCAGCGAGCTGCAGTACGGCCGCATCCCCGAGCTCGAGAAGCAGCTGGCCACCGCGCAGGCGGTCGAGACCCAGGGCTTCCAGCTGCTGCAGGACAAGGTCACGGCCGAGGAGATCGCCGAGGTGGTGTCGCGCTGGACCGGCATCCCGGTCAGCAAGATGCTCGAGGGCGAACGCGAGAAGCTGCTCAAGATGGAGGACGCGCTGCACCAGCGCGTGGTCGGCCAGCACGAAGCGGTCAAGGCGGTGTCGGACGCGATCCGGCGCTCGCGCGCCGGGCTGTCCGATCCGAACCGGCCCAACGGCAGCTTCCTCTTCCTCGGCCCCACCGGCGTCGGCAAGACCGAGCTGTGCAAGGCGCTGGCCGGCTTCCTGTTCGACACCGAGGACGCGATGGTGCGCATCGACATGAGCGAGTTCATGGAGAAGCACTCCGTGGCCCGCCTGATCGGCGCGCCCCCGGGCTATGTCGGCTACGAAGAGGGCGGCTACCTCACCGAGGCGGTGCGGCGCCGGCCGTATTCCGTGCTGCTGCTCGACGAGGTCGAGAAGGCGCATCCGGACGTGTTCAACATCCTGCTGCAGGTCCTCGACGACGGCCGTCTTACCGACGGCCAGGGCCGCACGGTCGACTTCCGCAACACCGTCATCGTGATGACCTCGAACCTGGGCAGCCAGCACATCCAGGAGCTCAGCGGCGAGGGCGATGCCGCCTACGTGCAGATGAAGGCAGCGGTGATGGGCTCGGTGCAGGCGCACTTCCGGCCGGAGTTCATCAACCGCCTGGATGAGATCGTGGTCTTCCACCCGCTGGGTCGCGACCAGATCCAGTCCATTGCCCGCATCCAGACCGCCTACCTGTCCAAGCGGCTGGCCGACCGCCAGATCAGGCTCGAGATCGACGACGCGGCGCTGGCCCTGCTGGGCAACGTCGGCTTCGATCCGGTCTACGGCGCACGGCCGCTCAAGCGCGCCATCCAGCAGCAGCTGGAAAACCCGCTGGCGCAGAAGATCCTGGCCGGCGAGTTCGGCCAGGGCGACACCGTGAAGGTCACCGCCGAGGGCGGCACCCTGGCCTTCCTCCGCACCTGACCCCTCCCTCTCCCTGTAGGAGCGCCTTCAGGCGCGAAGCCCTTCGCGAAAAGCTTCGCGCCTGAAGGCGCTCCTACATGGGATTCACGGTGCGCCGGGCAGGCTGGTGCTATGCCCGTCCACCTCGTCTGGTTCAAGCGCGACCTGCGCACCTCCGACCACGCGCCGCTGTGCGCGGCAGCGGGGCGCGGGCCGGTGCTGCCGCTGTACGTGGCCGAGCCGGACTACTGGGCGCAGCCCGACGCCAGCGGCCGACAGTGGGACGCGACCGCCGAGGCCCTGCAGGAACTGCGCGACGACCTGGCCGGGCTGGGCCAGCCGCTGGTCGTGCGCACGGGCGACGTGGTCGAGGTGCTCGAGTCCCTGCATCGCGAACACGGCCTCGCGGGCCTGTGGTCGCACGAGGAAACCGGCAACGACTGGACCTTCGCGCGCGACCGCCGCGTGCTGGCCTGGGCGCGCGCCCGCGGCATCCCGTGGCACGAAGTCCCGAACGGCGGCGTGCAGCGCCGCCTGCGCAGCCGCAACGGCTGGGCCGCGGAGTGGGAGCGCCGCATGGCGCCGGCCCCGCTGCGGCCGCCGGCGCTGGCGCCGCTGCCCGGGGTCGCGCCTGGCCCGATCCCGTCCGCCGAGGCGCTGGGCATCGCGCCCGATCCCTGCCCGGGCCGCCAGCGCGGCGGCCGGCGCCGCGGCGAACGCGCCCTGCAAACCTTCCTGGCCGGCCGTGGCGCCGGCTACATGCGCGGCATGAGCAGCCCGCTCAGCGCCGAGACCCGCTGTTCGCGCTTTTCGCTGGCGCTGGCCACCGGGGCGCTGTCGCTGCGCGAAGTGGTGCACGCCGTGCGCGCCGCCCGCGGCGACGGCGGTCCGGTGCCGGCGCGCGACCTGGCCTCGTTGGAGAAGCGCCTGCACTGGCACTGCCACTTCATCCAGAAGCTGGAAAGCGAGCCGGCGATCGAATTCCGCAACGTGCACCGCGGCTTCGACGGCCTGCGCGAGGACGCGTTCAATCGCGAATGGTTCGGCGCCTGGCAGCGCGCCGAGACCGGCTGGCCTTTCGTCGACGCCTGCCTGCGCTCGCTGCAGCAGACCGGCTGGCTCAACTTCCGCGCGCGGGCAATGCTGGTCTCGATCAGCAGCTACCACCTCTGGCTGCACTGGCCCGAGCCGGCGCGCCAGCTGGCGCGCTGGTTCACCGACTACGAGCCGGGCATCCACTACCCGCAGGTGCAGATGCAGGCCGGCGTCACCGGCATCAATATCCCGCGCATGTACAACCCGGTGAAGCAGTCGCAGGACCAGGACCCGCAGGGTGCTTTCATCCGGCGCTGGCTGCCCGAACTCGAGGCCGTCCCCGACGCCTGGATCCACACGCCCTGGCAGATGGGCACCGCCCAGCAGCGCGCCGCCGGACTGCGCCTCGGCGAGACCTACCCGAACCCCGTGCGCGACCACGAACAGGCCGCCCGCGAGGCCCGGGCGAAGCTGACGGCCTGGAAACGCGCCTACATCGCCCGCGAGGAAAGCCAGCGGGTGTTCGAGAAACACGGCAGCCGCAAGCGCCAGCCGGCGCGCGGCCGCAAGCGCGACGAGGCCCCCCGGGCGCCGCCGCCGCCCGCCGCCCAAGGCGACCTCTTCTAGCCCCCCTTCCACCCCCCTGTAGGAGCGGCTTCAGCCGCGAATCCCTTCGCCGAAAAGCTTCGCGGCTGAAGCCGCTCCTACAAGGGCGGATCCAGACAGACGCGCGGTGTCCGCGGAAGGGCGGAACGGGACATCAGGCGCGGTGTCCGCGGAAGGGCGGCTCGGGACATGCGGCGCGGTGCCCGCGGAAGGGCGGATCGGGACATCAGGCGCGGTGCCCGCGGAAGGGCGGGGCGGAGAGCGCCATCTCGGCCATGCTGTGGGCGAGCTCTTTTTCCGCCAGCACCGCGCCGTCGGCGCCGTGCTTGAGCAGGTGCTTGACCTCGGCGTCGCTGTGGGCGCGCGCGAGGATGGTCAGGCCCGGATTGATCGCGCGCAGGCGCGCCACCACTTCACCCGCCTCGAGCGCCTGCGGGATCGCCAGCACCACCAGCAGGGCGCCGGCGGGGGAGGCCTCGTCCAGCACGCGGGGCGTGGCGGCGTTGCCGCGGATGGCGGGGTAGCCGGCGTCGCGGGCGTCCTGCACCAGGTCGGCGTCGTCATCGATCACCAGCAGCGGCACCGCGCGCTCGCGCAGCAGCTTGGCGATCTCGCTGCCGACGCGGCCGAAGCCGACCAGGATCGCGTGGCCCGCGGTCGGCAGCGCCGGTCCCGGGCGCGGCCGCGGCGCCGGGGCCGGTTCGGCGCGGGCCGCGCGCCGCGCCGCCAGCCCATCGAGCGCGGCGAAGATCAGCGGATTGGCGATGATTGATAGCAGCGCGCCCGCCAGCACCAGGTCGCGGCCTTCCTCCGGCAGGATCGCCAGCGACACGCCCAGCCCGGCCAGGATGAAGGAGAACTCGCCGATCTGGGCCAGGCTGGCCGAGATCGTCAGCGCGGTGCCGCCGGGGTGGCCGAAGGCGCGCACGATGGCGTAGGCCGCCAGCGACTTGCCCACGGTGATGATCAGGAAGGTGGCCAGCACCGGCAGCGGCTGCTGCACCAGGATCATCGGGTCGAACAGCATGCCCACCGACACGAAGAACAGCACCGCGAAGGCATCGCGCAGCGGCAGCGAGTCCGAGGCCGCCTTGTGGCTCAGGTCGCCGTTGAGCAGCATGCCGGCGAAGAAGGCGCCCAGTGCGAACGACACGCCGAACAGCTTGGCCGAGCCGAAGGCCACGCCCAGCGCGATCGCCAGCACGCTGAGCGTGAACAGTTCGCGCGAGCCGAAGCCGGCCACCCGCTCGAGCAGCCACGGGATCGCGCGCTTGCCCACCACCAGCATCAGCGCCACGAACGCGCCCACCTTCAGCAGCGTCCAGCCCAGCGAGCCCATCACGGCGCCGAGGTCGACCTGGCCGGCCCGGGCGCCTTCGCCCAGCGCCTCGGCCAGCGCCGGCAGCAGCACCAGGGCCACCACCATCACCAGGTCCTCGACGATCAGCCAGCCCACCGCGATGCGCCCGCGCCGGGTCTCGAGCAGGCGCCGGTCCTCCATCGCCCGCAGCAGCACCACGGTGCTGGCCACGGACAGCGCCAGGCCGAACACCACGCCCTGCAGGGTCGGCCAGCCCAGGCACCAGGCCAGCCCCCAGCCCAGCGCCGTCGCCACCGTTATCTGGACGATGGCGCCCGGGATCGCGATCGCCTTCACCTCCAGCAGGTCCTCGACCGAGAAATGCAGGCCCACGCCGAACATCAGCAGGATCACGCCGATCTCGGACAGCTCCATCGCCAGGTCGGGGTCGGCGACGAAGCCCGGCGTGAACGGACCCACCAGGATGCCGGCCACCAGGTAGCCCACGATCGGCGACAGGCGCATCCGGTGCGCCAGGCTGCCCAGCACGAAGGCCAGCACCAGGCCGACGGCGAGCAGGGCGATCAGGGGCGTGTCGTGGGGCATGCGGGGGTCCTTGGCGGGCGTCCGGGGCGGGGGCCACCGGACCGCCTGATAGACTACCCGACCCTTGCGCCTGCCCACCCCATGATCGCCTTTCGCAATTTCGCCCTCCGCCGGGGCGAACGCCTCCTGCTCTCACAAGTCGACCTGAGCCTGCACGCCGGCTGGCGCATCGGCGTCATCGGCCGCAACGGCTGCGGCAAGTCCAGCCTGTTCGCGGCGGTGATGGGCGAGGTCGAGGCCGACCAGGGCGACATCGACCTGCCCGGCAAGGTGCGCATCGCCAGCGTGGCGCAGGAAACCCCGTCGCTGCCCGACGCCGCCATCGACTTCGTGCTCTCGGGCGACACCGAGGTGCACGGCATCCTGCTGGCCGAAGCCGCGGCCATGGCCGCCGAGGACTGGGACGGCGTCGCCAACGCGCACCAGCGCCTGGCCGAGATCAACGGCTACGACGCCACCGCCCGCGCCGGCAAGCTGCTGCACGGCCTGGGCTTCCCGGCCGACACCCACTCGCGCGCGGTGTCGTCGTTCTCCGGCGGCTGGCGCGTGCGCCTGAACCTGGCCCGGGCGCTGATGATGCCCTCGGACCTGCTGCTGCTCGACGAGCCCACCAACCACCTCGACCTCGACGCCGTGCTGTGGCTGGAGGCGTGGCTGCTCAAGTACCCCGGCACCCTGCTGATGATCTCGCACGACCGCGAGTTCCTCGATGGCGTCAGTACCCACACCCTGCACCTCAACGACGGCCGCGCCAAGCTCTACGTCGGCGACTACACCAGCTTCGAGCGCCAGCGCGCCGAGCACCTGCGCCAGCAGCAGATCGCGCACGAGAAGTCGCAGGCCGAGCGCGCCCACCTTCAGAGCTTCATCGACCGCTTCAAGGCCCAGGCCAGCAAGGCCCGCCAGGCCCAGAGCCGCATGAAGCGCCTGGCCAAGATGCAGGGCACCGAGGCCGTGCGCGCCGAGCGCTCGTTCCGCATCCAGTTCGCCGAGCCGGCCCGCCTGCCGCACTCCCTGATCCGCCTCAATCACGTCAACGCCGGCTACCGCCCCTCCCCGGTAGGAGCGCCTTCAGGCGCGAAGCTTTTCGCGCCCGAAGGCGCGCAATCGGGCGAAGCCGTCACCATCCTCCACGACGTCGGCTTCGGCCTCGAGGCCGGCGACCGCGTCGGCCTGCTGGGCCCGAACGGCGCCGGCAAGTCGACCCTGGTCAAGACCCTGGTGGGCGAGCTGCCGCTGCTGGACGGTGAGCGCGTGGCGCATCCCGACCTGCGCATCGGCTACTTCGCCCAGCACACGGTCGAGAGCCTGCACGAAGGCCAGAGCCCGCTGTGGCACCTCAAGGAGCTGGCGCCCAACGCCGGCGAGCAGGTGCTGCGCAATTACCTGGGTCGCTGGAATTTCGTCGGCGACCGCGCGTTCGAGAGCATCGACGGCTTCTCCGGCGGCGAGCGCGCACGCCTGGCGCTGGCCCTGATCGCCTACCTCGAGCCGAACGTGCTGCTGCTCGACGAACCCACCAACCACCTCGACCTCGACATGCGCGAGGCCCTGGCCGAAGCGCTGGGCGATTTCCCCGGTGCGATCGTGCTGGTCTCGCACGACCGCCACCTGATCGGCCTGGTCTGCGAAACCTTCTGGCGCGTGGCCGACGGCAAGGTCGAGGCCTTCAACGGCGACCTGGACGAGTACGCGAACTGGCTGCGGGCCCGCAACAACGAGCCGCGCGCGGCCAAGCCCGCCGCCGTCGCCAAGCCGGCGCCGGCGCCCAAGCCGGTGCGCAGCAAGCAGGAAACCGACGCCGCCGCCAAGCGCCTGAGGCAGGTCGAGGCGCGCATCGCCGTGCTGCAGGCCGAGCTCGACGCGCTCGAGGCCCAGCTGGCCGACCCGGCGATCTACGGCAACGACGGCGGCATCGAGGTGGCGCAGCTGGCGCAGCGCCAGGGCGAACTGGCCAAGGAAAAGGACCAGCTCGAGAGCGAGTGGCTCGAGCTCGCGGACTGACGCCCGCCCGCCGTCCGGCGCGGCGCGCGGGTTGATCCCCGGCCCCGTCCCATGTTTCCCTGAAGCCCGGTTCGCACCAGGCAAGGGGTGATGGGAGCGCTGCACACGCTCGACTACGTGGTGTTGGCGGTTTATTTCGCGATCGTCATCGCCGTCTGCGTGCGGGTCACCCGCCGCAGCCCGGACAGCGACGAGCTGTTCCTGGCCGGGCGTACGCTCGGCGCCGGCGTGGTCGGCCTGTCCCTGTTCGCCTCGAACATCTCCTCCACCACCCTGATCGGCCTGCCGGGCGCCGCCTGGAGCTCGGGCATCGCGGTGGCGAACTACGAATGGATGGCGGCGCTGGTGCTGGTGCTCACCGCCGTGTTCGTGGCGCCGTTGCTGCTGGGCAATCGCCTCACCACGATCCCGGAGCTGCTCGAGCGACGTTTCGATGCGCGCATGCGCAAGTACCTCTCGGCGGTGTCGGTGTTCCTGTCGATCGTGCTCGACACCGCCGGCAGCCTGTTCGCCGGCGCGCTGGTGCTGCAGGTGTTCTTCCCGGGGCTGCCGCTGGGCGCCACCATCGCCGCGCTGGCCCTGTTCGCCGGCGTGTACACCGCGGCCGGCGGCCTGCGCGCGGTGGTCTACACCGACGTGCTGCAGTCGCTGGTGCTGCTGCTGGGGTCGCTGGTGCTGGCGGTGCTGGTGTTCGCCGAGTTCGACTACTCCTGGGCCGCGGTGAAGGCCGCGGTGCCCACCGACCACCTGTCGCTGATCCGGCCGCTGGACGATCCCGACCTGCCCTGGCTCGGCACCCTGGTCGGCCTCCCGGTGCTCGGCTTCTACTACTGGACCATGAACCAGTACGTGTCCCAGCGCCTGCTGGGCGCCCGCGACATGCGGGCCGCCGGCGGTGGCGCGATGCTTGCGGCCGGGCTCAAGCTGCTGCCGCTGTTCCTGATGGTGCTGCCCGGCGCGATGGCGATCGCGCTGCTGCCCGACCTCGAGCGCGCCGACGAGGTGTTCCCGCGCCTGCTGGCCGAGTACGCGCCGGCGGGCGTGGTGGGCCTGGTGCTGGCTGGTCTGCTCGCCGCGATCATGTCGAGCGTGGACTCGGCGCTGAACTCGGCCTCGACCCTGCTCACGGTCGACTTCATCCAGCCGCGCCGGCCCGGACTGGATACGCGCGCGCTGGCCAGGCTCGGCCGGGTGCTGACGCTGGCGCTGATGCTGCTGGCGGCGCTCTGGGCACCGATGATCGACCGCTTCCCGGGCCTGTTCTCCTACCTGCAGCAGGCCTTCGCCTACGTCACGCCGCCGCTGGTGGCGGTGTTCGTGCTCGGCTTCCTCGATCGTCGGCTGGGGGCGCGTGCCGCTTTCCGGGCGGCGCTGTGCGGGCATGCGCTCAGCGCCGCGTGGTTCGTGGCGACCCAGCTCGGCTGGCTGCAGGTGCACTTCACGATCGTCGCCGGGCTGCTGTTCGCGGCGACGATCGCCATGGCCTGGGGCTGGCGCGCCGTGCTCGACGACGCGCCCGCGCCGGCGGCACTGGCCGCCGTGGCTCAGGCCCGGGCGGCGCCTTCGCCGCGCTGGCTGCGGCCGCTGGCCACGGCCATGGTCGCGCTGACGCTGGCCGTCGTGTTCGCGTTCCGCTGAGTCCCGGCGGCGCGCACCGCAGCCAGGAAATCCCGGCCCCAGCGGTCGACGTCGTGGTTCTCGACGATGCCGTAAAGCTGCCGCAGGCGACCCTCGGCCTCGTCCGGATCCATGGCCAGGGCCTGCCCCAGCGCGGCGGTCAGGTCGGCCGGGTCGTGCGGGTTGGTCAGCAGTGCGCCCTTCATCTCGGCGGCGGCGCCGGCGAACTCCGACAGCACCAGCACGCCCTTGCCGCCCTCGATGCCCTGGGTGGCGACGAACTCCTTGGCCACCAGGTTCAGGCCGTCGCGCAGCGGGGTGATCCACATGACGTCGGCGGCGGCGTAGTGCGCCACCACCTCCTCGAACGGCAGCGGCCGCGCGAAGAAGCGCACCGGCGTCCAGTCCAGGCGGGAGTAGCGGCCGTTGATGCGGCCCACCGCCTGTTCGATCTGGGTCTGCAGCTGGCGGTAGATCGTCATCTCCTTCGCGGCCGGCACGCACACCATCACCAGCGTCACCTTGCCCTGCAGCTGCGGCTGCGCCTCGAGCAGGCGGTCGAAGGCCTCGAGCTTCTCCAGCGTGCCCTTGGTGTAGTCCAGGCGCTCGATCGACAGCACCAGCTTGCGCGGGCTGATCTCGCGGCGCAGCTTCTCCAGGCTGTTGCGGACGCTGCGCTGCGCCAGCACGTCGCGGATGCGGCCCAGGTCGGTGCCGACCGGATGCGCGCCCAGCCCGACCTCGCGGTCGCCGACCCGCAGGCGCGTGGTCATGGTGTCCAGGCCGACCGCGCAGCCGTAGGTCAGGAAGCGCGGCGCGCAGCCCTGGCGCTCCAGCGTCTCGGTCGGCATCGCGCCGCGCACCACGTCGACGAAGTTCTCGACCTGGCGCGGGATGTGGAAGCCGATGTAGTCGCAGCTGAGCAGGCTGCCGAGGATCTCGCGGCGCCACGGCACCACGTTGAAGATGTCGGCCGACGGGAAGTAGGTGTGGTGGAAGAAGGCGATCTTCAGGTCCGGACGCAGCTCGCGCAGGCGCGCCGGCACCATCCACAGGTTGTAGTCGTGCAGCCACACCGTGGCGCCGTGCGCGGCCTCGGCGGCCGCGGCCTCGGCGAAGCGGCGGTTGACCTTCAGGAACACCTTCCAGTCGTCCTCGCGGAAGCGCGCGCGCTCCCAGAAGGTATGCAGCATCGGCCAGAAGGCTTCCTTCGAGAAGCGCTTGTAGAAGGCATCGACCTCGCCCTTCGACAGCGGCACCCGGGCGGCGGTGAGCCGGGGGTAGCGGTCGACGTCCACCGGCGTGCGCGCCTCGAAGCCCTCGCGCTTGGCGTCGTCCAGCGTCCACGCCACCCACGAGCCGGCCTGGCCGCCCGCGAAGAAACTGAGCAGGCTCGGGATGATGCCGTTGGGCGAGGTCGGCCGGCGGCGCACCAGCTTGCCGTCCTCGATCGCCTCTTCAAAGGGCAGGCGGTGGTAGACCATCACCAGGTCGGATTCGCCGGCGCGGCCGGGTGCCGGCGGCGCCACGTGCGGATCGTTGGCGGGCAGCAGGCCGAAGTGTTCGATCGCCTGCAGGATGCCGCCGCAGCCGGCTTCGCTGGCGTGCAGCACCTGTTCGTGGCGCAGCGTGGCCTCGAGCAGCGCGGGTTCGGACAGGCCGACGCAGACGCCGCGGAATCCGGCGTCGTACATGGACAGGTCGTTGAGGGTGTCGCCAGCGACCAGGATGCGGTCGACCGGCAGCCGGAGCAGCGACGCCAGGGCCTGCAGCGTGCGGCCCTTGTCGGTGCGCGGCGGCAGGATGTCGAGGTAGCGGTCGGCGGAGTACAGCACGGCGCAGCCGAGGGCGCGCGCGGCCGCTTCAATCGCCTCGCGCTGCGGCGCGAGCACGGCGGGGTCGCAGAAGTAGGAGCAGCGGCGCTCCTGCGGCACGTCCTGGCGATGCAGGCCGTCGAAGCCGCGCATGGCGTCGGCGACCACGTGTTCGCCGGGCCAGCGGGCGTCGATGCCCGACTGCAGCGGCTGCAGCGGCTGCAGGGTACGGCCGTCGACGACGGTGGCGCCGACATCGCAGACCAGGTAGTCCGGGCGCGGCAGCGCGGGGTCGGACAGCAGCGGGATCACGGCTTCCAGGCTGCGGCCGGTGACCCAGACCAGGCGGATGTGCGGATGGCTGTCGACCAGCTGGTACAGGCGCTGGCGGTGCCCCGGCTCGCCGGCGAGGAAGGTGCCGTCGAGGTCGGTGGCCAGGACCATCAGGGGTGATTCGGGGTGAGGTGCGTCGAAGGGGGCTGTCTGCTTGCTCAATGTTCTTCCTGGGGTGCGGGGACGTGGGGTGTTTCGGTTTCGGGCAGCAGCGCCAGCGCGGCGGGCGTGGTGCGCAGCATCGGGTGGAACGGCGCCGGGTGGTGGTCGGGGCGGCGGTTGAGCGCCAGGCGGGCGACCAGGAACAGCGCCAGCGCCGCCAGCACCGTCGCGAAGTAGGCCGGCAGCGCGCCGGAGCCGTGCCGCGCCATCAGTTCGCCCGCGAGCATCGGTCCCAGCATCGCGCCGATGCCGTGCACCAGCAGCAGGCTCGAGCAGCCCGACAGCAGGTCTTCGGCGGGCAGGGTGTCGAGCATGTGCGCCACGCTCATCGGGTAGATCGAGAACGCCAGCCCGCCGAAGGCGAAGAACAGCGCATAGATCGCGCCGGCGCCCCAGGCCGCACCGGGCAGCGCCAGCAGCGCCACGCCGGCCGCCGCGGCGCAGGCCAGGGCCAGGCCGATGCGCCGGTCCAGCCGGTCCGACAGCCGGCCCAGCGGCCACTGCAGCAGCGCGCCGCCCAGGATGGTGGCGACCATGAAGTGCGACACGCCGCTGCGGTCCAGCCCGACCTGGCCGGCATACACCGGCCCCAGGCCCCAGAACGCCCCCATCGCCAGCCCGGAGAGGCCGGCCGAGAGGGTCGCCGCCGGCGCCACCGCGTAAAGCCGGCGCAGGCCCAGCCGCGGGTTGGGCGGGAAGGTCGGCTGCGCCAGCCGGGTCAGCGTGACCGGCAGCGCCGAGGCGCAGACCAGGATGGCCACCAGGCTGAACAGCATGAAGCCACCGTCCACGCCCAGCCCCAGCAGCAGCTGGCCCAGCGCCAGCGCGCCCAGGTTCACCGCCATGTAGATGGCGAAGACGCGGCCGCGCAGGGCAGGGTCGGGCTCGGCGTTGAGCCAGCTCTCGATCACCGTGTACAGCGTCACCAGGGCCACGCCGGTGAGCACCCGCAGCACGAACCAGCCCACCGGATCGACCCACAGCGGGTGCAGCAGCACCGCGATCGCGGCCAGTCCGGTGCAGAAGGCGAAGGCGCGCACGTGGCCAATGCGGCGGATCAGCGGCGGCGCTAGGAAGGTGCCGGCCAGGAAGCCGGCGAAGTAGCCCGACATCACCAGGCCCAGGGTCTGTTCGCCATAGCCCTCGAGCCCGCCGCGCACCGCCAGCAGGGTGCCCAGCAGCCCGCTGCCGGTCAGCAGCAGCGCCACGCCCGCCAGCAGGGCGGTTAGGGGAAGGACAACGCGGATCAATGGACTCGCCGGTTCAAGACAGCGGACGATTGTAACATATTGATCTGAATGGAAAAAATCGCCAGCGTTCAGTCACTTGCGGCCGTCCGGCCGGGTTCCGGGCTTGATCTGGGGGCGCGGAACCCCACTAATGCGCGCACTCGGCCTCCGGCCGCACGAGCTTCCGCGACCATGCCCATCTATGCCTTCGAGTGCGCCCAGTGCGGCCACGCCTTCGACCGCCTGCAGAAGCTGTCCGATCCGGACCCGACCGACTGCCCCGAGTGCGGCCAGCCGCAGGTGCGGCGCCAGCTGACGGCGCCCAGCTTCCGCCTGGCCGGCGCCGGCTGGTACGAGACCGACTTCAAGAAGGACGGCGACAAGAAGCGCAACCTGGCCGACGGCGGCACGAAGGCCGAGCCGGCGGCCAAGCCAGCCGACGCCAAGCCCGCGCCCGCCGCCGACTGAGGCCGTTGCCGGGCGCCGGGGCGGCGGGGTAGGGTCGGCCGATGAAGACCCCGACCCTTGCCGCGAGCCTGCTCGCCTCCGCCGTCCTGCTGGCCGCCTGCGCCGGCCGGGACGTTCCCCGCCCCGACACCGGCGCCTCGCTCGGCCTCGCCGAGCCGCTGCCGCCGCCGTCGATGTCCGACCCGGCGGTGCAGGTCGCCCCGGTCGATGTCTTCTTCGCCGCCATCGCCAGCCACTGCGGCCAGGCCTTCGAAGGCCGGGTGCGGGTGGATACGCCGGCCTCGCCGGACGACGCCTTCAGCGGCAAGACCCTGGTGATGCACGTGCGCGAGTGCGGCGCCGACGAGATCCGCATTCCCTTCCACGTCGGCGAGGATCGTTCGCGGACCTGGGTGCTGACCCGCACCGCCGGCGGCCTGCGCCTCAAGCACGACCACCGCCACGAGGACGGTAGCGCCGACGCGGTCACGATGTACGGCGGCGACACGGCCACGGCCGGCACCGCCAGCCGCCAGGCCTTCCCGGTGGACGCGGACTCGATCGCCAACTTCCAGCGCGAAGGGCTCACGGCCTCGCTCAACAACACCTGGGCCATCGAAATCGTGCCTGGCCGGACCTTCGTCTACGAACTGTCTCGGCCCAACGGGCGCTTGTTCCAGGTGGAATTCGACCTCAGCCGCCCGGTGCCGCCGCCGCCGGCGCCCTGGGGCCGCGAAGCCCTCGCTGACTGAAGCCGCGCGCCCGTCCCATCGGGCCGGGCGCGCGGGTCGTCCCGATCAGCGCCGCGGCGCGAAGCGCGCGCGGCAGCCGTTGTCCACCCACAGCGCGCCGCCGCGGTAGCCCCAGTCGCGGCCCGCGTCGCAGCGGTGCCGCGACAGGCGCTCCACCAGCACCGGCGGCCCGTAGCGGGTGTTCCAGGCGCAGGTGGTGTAGCGCTCGTCGTTGCTGGAGCAGGTGACGCTGTAGCCCGTGTCCGGGCCTCCGCCGGCCCGCTCGGCGAATTCGGCGCGGCAGCCGTGGTTCACCCAGACGCGCCCGCGCAGCTGGCCCCAGCTGCGGCCCTCGACGCATTCACCGCGCGAGAGCTTGCGCACCACGTAGGCGCGGCCCCGGAAGTCGGTGGCGCATTCCCGGTAGCGCTGCTTGATGCTTTCGCAGACCACCCGGTCGCTGCCGCCACTCCCGTCCCCGCCGTTGCCGGGCGGGCGACCGCCGCCGGCGTTCCCGCGCAGGGACTGGGCGATGTCGGTCTTGATGCGGCTGAAGGTCCAGCGCGACTGCCGCACCTGGTCCAGGTAGAAGCGCAGCTGGTCGTCCGGGATCCGGCGGCCGTTGGACTGCTCTTCGTACTCCAGGGCGATCACCCGCTCCTGGTCCCGGGGCGAGAGCTGCCAGAGCTGCTCCGGGGCGTAGGCGCGGGGCGCGGCCTGGGCCGCGGCGGGGGCGGGCAGGGCCGCGGCGGCGGCCAGCGAGAAAACCAGGACCAGCAGGCATCTGACCATGTGATTCTCCGGAAGGTTGGGCGGCGTTCCGCCCCGGGACTGTAGCGCCGCCCGGGGGCCGCGGCGTGACGGCCGCCAATTTGCCGGCAGCGGCCCGTGGGCCCTAAAATCCCCGGTCTTCCGCCGCCCGTCCGGGGCCCGGCGTTACCCTTCGGAGCAAGCATGCGCAGCCATTTCTGCGGCCTCGTGGACGAGTCCATGATCGGCCAGACCGTCACCCTTTGCGGCTGGGCCGACGTCGCCCGCGACATGGGTGGCCTGTGCTTCATCGACCTGCGCGACCACGAGGGCATCGTCCAGATCGTGGCCGAGCCGTCCGCGGACGCCGGCAACGCCGCCGTGGTCGCGGCCGCCGCGAAGGTCGGCTACGAGGACTGCCTGCGCATCACCGGCGTCGTGCGCGCGCGCCATTCGGTCAACGACAAGATCCGCACCGGCAAGGTCGAGGTGCTGGCGACGCAGATCGAACTGCTCAACAAGGCCGAGCCGCTGCCCTTCCACGCCCACGAGAACGCCGGCGAGGACGTGCGCCTGAAGTACCGCTACCTCGACCTGCGCCGCCCCGAGATGCAGAAGATGATGCGCACGCGCATCCGGCTGGTGCAGGCGCTGCGCCGCTGGCTCGACGCGCGCGGCTTCCAGGACATCGAGACGCCGATCCTGACCAAGGCCACGCCCGAGGGCGCGCGCGACTTCCTGGTGCCGGCGCGCATGCATCCGGGCGAGTTCTACGCGCTGCCGCAGTCGCCGCAGCTGTTCAAGCAGATCCTGATGGTGGCCGGCTTCGACCGCTACTACCAGATTGCCCGCTGCTTCCGCGACGAGGCCCTGCGCGCCGACCGCCAGCTCGAGTTCACCCAGCTGGACATGGAGTTCGCCTGGGTGCGCGAGGCCGACGTCCAGGACGCGGTGGAAGGGATGATCCGCGAGGTGTTCAAGGAAGTGATCGGCGTCGAGCTCGACGCGAGCTTCCCGCGCCTGACCTGGGCCGAGGCCATGCGCCGCTTCGGTTCCGACAAGCCCGACCTGCGCAACCCGCTGGAGCTGGTCGACGTGGCGGAGCTCGTCAAGGACTGCGAATTCAAGGTGTTCACCGACGCCGCCAACGACCCCGACGGCCGCGTCGCCGCCCTGCGCATTCCCGGCGGCGCCGCGCTCAGCCGCAAGCAGATCGACGAATACGCCGCCCACGCCGCCAAGTACGGCGCCAAGGGCCTGGCCTACGCCAAGATCGACGAGGCCGGCGCGGTGAACTCGCCGATCGCCAAGTTCTTCGCCGAGGACGCCTTCGCGGCGCTGCTGGCGGCCACCGGCGCCGGCAAGGGCGACATCGTCTTCTTCGGCGCGGGCGCCTACAACAAGGCCAGCGACTTCATGGGCGCGGTGCGCCTGAAGGCCGGCAAGGACTTCGACCTGGTGGCCAACGACTGGAAGCCGCTGTGGGTCACCGACTTCCCGATGTTCGAGTGGGATCCGGAGGAGGCGCGCTACGTCGCGCTGCACCATCCGTTCACCGCGCCGGCCATCGACGACATCGCCGAGCTCAGGGCGAACGCGAAGATCGCGGTCTCGCGCGGCTACGACATGGTGCTCAACGGCAACGAGATCGGCGGCGGCTCCATCCGCATCCATCGCAGCGACATGCAGAGCGCGGTGTTCGACCTGCTGGGCATCGGCGCCGAGGAGGCCGAGGCCAAGTTCGGCTTCCTGCTCGACGCGCTGCGCTTCGGCGCGCCGCCGCACGGCGGCATCGCCTTCGGCATCGACCGCATCGCCGCGCTGATGGCCGGCACCGAGTCCATCCGCGACGTCATCGCCTTCCCCAAGACCACCACCGCGCAGTGCCTGATGACCGGCGCACCGTCGCCGGTGCCCGAGGCGCAGCTGGCCGAAGTGCACGTGCGCGCCGTGCCCAAAGCGCCCGCGGCCTGAACCCGAACGGCGCCAGCGGCCACGTCATCCTGCTCCACGGCGTGTGGATGCGGGGCCTGACCATGCTGCCGCTGGCGCGTCGACTGCGCGCCCGCGGCTTCAGCACCGAGGTGTTCGACTACGCCAGCCTGCTGAAGGGGCCGGCGCCTTCGGTCGACCGGCTGGCCGCGCGGCTGCTGGCACGCCGCGACGGCCCGGTGCACCTGGTCGGCCACAGCCTGGGCGGCCTGGTGGCGCTGGAAACCGCCTCGAGCTGGGCCGGCCTGCCGCCGGGCCGCATCGTCTGCCTGGGGTCGCCCCTGGCCGGCAGCGGCGCCGCCCGCGGGATGGCCCGCCACCACCTCGGCGGCCTGCTGGGCCGCAGCGCCCGGCTGCTCAAGAGTGGGCTCTACACGCTGCCGGGCGGCCGCGAAGTCGGCGTCGTGGCCGGCGCCCGGGCGACCGGGCTGGGCAAGCTGTTCGGCGGCTTCGACGGGCCCAACGACGGCACCGTGGCGGTCTGGGAGACCCGGCTGCCGAACCTGGCCGACCACCGCGTGCTGCCGGTCAGCCACACCGGGATGATCTTCTCGGCCGAAGTGGCGGCGCAGGTCGCCGGATTCCTGTCCGACGGCCGCTTTCCCGCCTGAGCCCGGCCTGCCGGCGCCGCGCCGGCCCTATAATCACCGCATCGAAATCACCGCATTGCATCGAGGGGTTGGGTTCCATGGGCAGACTGATGGCCATCGAAGGGCGCAAGAACGCCCAGGACGCCAAGCGCGGCAAGGTCTTCACCAAGATCATCCGCGAGATTTCCACCGCGGCCCGCCTCGGCGGCGGTGACCCCAAGGGCAACCCGCGCCTGCGCACGGCCGTCGACAAGGGCCTGGCCGTGAACATGTCGCGCGACGTGATCGAGCGCGCCATCAAGAAGGCGACCGGCGAGCTCGAGGGCGTCAGCTACGAAGAGATCCGTTACGAGGGCTACGCGCCCGGCGGCGTCGCGGTGATCGTCGACTGCCTCACCGACAACAAGGTGCGCACCGTGGCCGACGTCCGCCACGCCTTCAACAAGTGCGGCGGCAACCTCGGCACCGACGGCTCGGTGGCCTTCCTGTTCAAGAAGCTGGGCGTGCTCAGCTTCGGGCCCGGCAGCAGCGAGGACGCGATCACCGAGGCGGCCATCGAGGCCGGCGCCGACGACGTGCAGTCGTTCCCGGACGACGGCCTGGTCGAGGTGCTGTGCGCGCCCGAGTCCTTCGAGGCCGTGAAGGCGGCGATGGCGGCGGCCGGCTTCACGCCGCTCGAGGCCGAGGTGACGATGCGCGCCGAGAACGACATCAAGGTCGAAGGCGACGTGGCCCTGCAGGTCAAGAAGATGCTCGACATGCTCGAGGACCTGGACGACGTGCAGAGCGTCTACTCCAACGCCGACCTGGGCGACGTCGCCTACTCGTGACCCGCATCCTCGGCATCGACCCGGGCTCGCAGCGCACCGGCATCGGCCTGATCGACGTCGACGCCACGGGCAAGTGCGCCTACGTGCACTGCCAGGCGCTGAACCTGCTGGTGGACACCGAGGATTTCCCGGCGCGGCTGGGCAAGCTGGTGTTCGACCTCGAGGAAGTGCTGGAGACCTGGTCGCCGACGGTCGTGGCGATCGAATCGGTGTTCATGGACAAGTCCGCCACCTCGGCCCTGAAGCTGGGCCATGCGCGCGGCGCCGCCATCGCCACCGTGGTCAGGCGCGGCCTGTCGGTCAGCGAATACGCCCCGCGCCTGATCAAGCAGTCGCTGGTCGGCAGCGGCGCCGCCGACAAGACCCAGGTCCAGCACATGGTCCGCCTGCTGCTGAACCTGGGCGACAAGAAGCTGCAGGCCGACGCCGCCGATGCCCTGGCCGTCGCGCTCACCCACGCCCACACCAGCGCCACCGCCGGCCGCACCGGCCTGGCCAGCGCACTGCTCCGGAGACGTCGATGATCGGCCGCCTGAAGGGACTGCTCGTGTACAAGGCGCCGCCGGCGCTGATGGTCGACGTGGGCGGGGTGGGCTACGAGCTCTCGGCGCCGATGAGCACCTTCTACGACCTGCCGGACGTGGGCCGCGAGGTCACGCTGTTCACCCACTACGCGGTGAAGGAAGACGGCGTGGCGCTGTTCGGCTTCCTCACCGAGGCCGAGCGCCGGCTGTTCCGCGAAGTGCAGAAGGTGACCGGCGTCGGCGCCAAGATCGCGCTGGCGGTGCTGTCGGGCGCCAGCGTCGATGACTTCGCGCGGCTGGTGCAGTCGGGCGACATCACCGCGCTGTGCCGCATCCCCGGCATCGGCAAGAAGACCGCCGAGCGCATGGTGGTCGAACTGCGCGACCGCGCCGCCGACTTCGCCGGCGGCGCCGCCACCGTGCTGGCGGGCAAGGGCGGCGCCATCCCGGCCGACCCGGTCACCGAAGCCTCGGTGGCCCTGACCCAGCTCGGCTACAAGCCGGCCGAGGTCCAGCGCATGCTCAAGCAGGCCGAGCCCGGCGACAGCGCCGAGGACATCATCCGCAAGGCCCTGCGCTCCATGCTCCGCGGCTGACGCCGCAGTCCTTGCCCACGGGGCCCGCCATGACCCACCCATCCCACGAGGGCTCCCCGACGCCCCGCACCTGGCCCCTGGTGGTCGGTGCGGTCGGCGTCGTCTTCGGCGACATCGGCACCAGCCCGCTTTACACGCTCAAGGAGGCGTTTGGCCCGCACTATGGCATCGAGGCCAATCCGGCGAACGTGCTCGGCGTCCTGTCGCTGGTCCTGTGGTCGCTGCTGCTGGTGGTGTCGCTCAAGTATGTCGCCCTGCTGATGCGCGCCGACAACCGTGGCGAGGGCGGCATCCTGGCGCTCACCGCGCTGGTGCAGCGCAGCCTGCCGGTGGCCGCGCCGCTGTCGTACACGGTCGGCATCCTGGGCATCTTCGGCACGGCGCTGTTCTTCGGTGATGGCGTGATCACCCCGGCGATCTCGGTCCTGTCGGCGGTCGAGGGGCTGGAGGTGGCGGCGCCGGAACTCGGGCACCTGGTGCTGCCGATCACGCTGGCCGTGCTGGTGGCGCTGTTCGCGATGCAGAAGCACGGCACCGAGCGGGTCGGGCGCATCTTCGGGCCCATCACCTGCCTCTGGTTCGCGGTGCTGGCCTTGCTGGGCCTGGTGGAAATCGTCCAGAACCCGGCTGTGCTGCAGGCCGTCAATCCGGCCTGGGCCGCGCGCTTCTTCCTCGAGCATGGCGTGCTGGCCTGGCTGGCGCTGGGCGCGGTGGTGCTGGCGGTGACCGGCGGCGAGGCGCTGTATGCCGACATGGGCCATTTCGGGCGGTTCCCGATCCGGCTGGCCTGGTGGTGCGTGGTGCTGCCGGCGCTGCTGCTGAACTACTTCGGGCAGGGCGCCTTCATCCTGTCCCATCCCGGCCAGGTGGCCAATCCGTTCTATGAACTGGTGCCGGGCTGGGCGCTCTACCCGGTGATCATGCTGGCCACCGCCGCGACGGTGATCGCGTCGCAGGCCCTGATCTCGGGCACCTTCTCGGTGGTGCGCCAGGCCATCCAGCTGGGCTATCTGCCGCGCATGGCCATCGTGCATACCTCCGATCGCACCGAAGGCCAGATCTTCATCCCCCTGGTGAACCGGGGCATGCTCATCGCCGTCGTGGCGGTGGTGCTGGGCTTCGGCAGTTCCAGCCAGCTCGCCATCGCCTACGGCGTGTCCGTCACCGGCACGATGCTGATCAGCACGATGCTGCTGGTGATCCTGGCGCGCGTGCGCTGGCGCCTGCCGGGGTGGCAGGTGTGGCCGCTGGCGATGCTGTTCATGGTGATCGAGGCGGCGTTCTTCTCGGCCAACGTGATCAAGTTCGTCGAGGGCGCCTGGTTCCCGCTGGCGCTGGGCGTGGTGGCCTTCGCGATGATGCGGAGCTGGCGCCGCGGCCGCGAACTGCTGCGCAAGGTCACCGATCGCGACAACCTGCGTATCGAACAGTTCGTGGGCAACCTGGTGGCGCATCCGCCGCTGCGGGTGCCCGGCACCGCGGTGTTCCTGACGCCGTCGAACCAGTTCATGCCGCCGGCGATGCTGCACAACCTCAAGCACAACAAGGTGCTGCACCAGCGCAACGTGCTGCTGAGCGTGGAGATCCTGGGGGTCCCCCGCGCCGAGCCGGCCGAACGGGTGGTCTGCATCGACCTGGGCCACGGGTTCAGCCGGCTGACGCTGCGCTTTGGCTACCTCGAGGACCCGGACGTGCCGCGGGCGCTGCGGCAGTGGCAGATCCCCGGCGCGCCGTTCGAGCTGATGGAAACGACCTACTTCGCCAGCCGCGAGTCGCTGACCGCCCGGCCGGGGCAGGGCATGGCGCTCTGGCGGGGCAAGTTGTTCCTGTTCATGGCGCGCAACGCCACGCCGGCGACCGAGTTCTTCCACATCCCCGGCAACCGCCTGGTCGAGCTCGGGACCCAGGTCGTGATTTGACCGCGCTGCGCGGAAAGCGGCGGATTCCCTGCCATAATCGGTCGCCATGGAAGACACCCGCGTCATCGCCCCCGGCGCCACCCGCGAAGACGACCTGGCCGAGGCCAGCATCCGGCCCAAGCGGCTGGATGACTACCTGGGCCAGCAGCCCGTCCGCGAACAGCTCAAGATCGCCATCGAGGCCGCCAAGGGCCGCGGCGAGGCCATGGACCACGTGCTCATCTTCGGGCCGCCGGGCCTGGGCAAGACCACGCTGAGCCACGTCATCGCCAACGAGCTGGGCGTGAACCTGCGCACCACCTCGGGCCCGGTGATCGAGCGCGCCGGCGACCTGGCCGCGCTGCTGACCAACCTGCAGCCGCACGACGTGCTGTTCGTCGACGAGATCCACCGCCTCTCGCCCGTGGTCGAGGAAGTGCTGTACCCGGCCATGGAGGACTACCAGATCGACATCATGATCGGCGAAGGCCCCGCGGCCCGCTCGATCAAGCTCGACCTGCCGCCCTTCACCCTGATCGGCGCCACCACCCGCGCCGGCCTGCTCACCGCCCCCCTGCGCGACCGCTTCGGCATCGTCCAGCGGCTGGAGTTCTACAGCGCCGAGGAGCTGACCCGCATCGTCCGCCGCTCGGCCACGATCCTGGGCATCGAATGCGCCCCGGACGGCGCCGGCGAGATCGCCCGCCGCGCCCGCGGCACGCCGCGCATCGCCAACCGCCTGCTGCGCCGGGTGCGCGACTTCGCCCAGGTCCGGGCCGGCGGCACCATCACCCGCCCGGTGGCCGACGAGGCCCTGGCCATGCTGAAGGTGGACGCCGAGGGCTTCGACACCCTCGACCGCCGCATGCTGTCGATGATCATCGAGAACTTCGAGGGCGGCCCGGTCGGCGTCGAGTCCCTGGCCGCCGCCCTGAGCGAGGAGCGCGGCACCCTCGAGGACGTCATCGAGCCCTACCTGATCCAGCAGGGCTACCTGGTCCGCAGCGCCCGCGGGCGCATGGTCACCCACCGGGCCTACACGCACCTGGGCCTGAAGCCGCCCCGCAAACCCGCGCCCCCCGACCTGTTCGAGCCATGAGCGGCGCGCCGTTCAGCTTCCCGATAAGGGTTTACTGGGAGGATACCGACGCTGGTGGGGTGGTCTACCACGCCAGCTACGTGCGATTCCTCGAACGGGCCCGGACCGAATGGCTCCGGACCCTGGGAATGGGGCAGCAGGACCTGCGCGAAAGCCAGGACCTGGTGCTGGTGGTCCGCGCAATGCAGCTCGATTTCCACCAACCCGCCCGGCTCGACGACGAACTGCTCGCCAGCGTCGTCGTCACCGAGCGGCGCAACGCCAGCCTGCTGATCGAGCAGGTGATAACCCGGGGCGACCAGGCCCTGGTCCGCGCGACGGTTCGCGTGGCCTGCCTGGTGGCCTCCAGTTTCCGCCCACGTGGCCTGCCCGACTGGCTGGCCGTGGATTCCACGTAACCCGGAGTTCGCCCGATGCCGCACCCCAACGCCCTGATCCTCGCCGCCGCCCCGGTGACCGAGCTCCCGACCGAGGCGTTGCCCGCCGCGGCGGACGTCGCGACGGCAGGCGGCGGCATCGACTACCTCGCGCTGATGCTGCACGCCAGCTGGCCGGTGCAGGTCATCGTGCTGATGCTGCTGCTGGGCTCGGTGCTGAGCTGGGTCATCATCTTCCGCAAGAACCGCGTCTACGGCCGCGCCGCCGACGATGCCGACGAGTTCGAGGCCCGCTTCTGGTCCGGCGTCGACCTGACCCAGCTCTACCGCTCGGCCACCGACCGCAACCGCATCGTCTCGGGCCTGGAGGCGATCTTCGAGGCCGGCTTCCGCGAGTACGCACGCCTGCGCCAGAAGAAGGGCCTGGATTCGCGCACCCAGCTCGAGGGCGCCCAGCGCGCCATGCGGGCGACCTACGCGCGTGAAGTCGACCGCCTCGAGCACAACCTTGAGCTGCTGGCCAACATCGGCTCCACCGCGCCCTACGTCGGCCTGGTCGGCACCGTGTTCGGCATCATGGTGACCATGCACGGCCTGTCGACCCAGCAGAGCGCCTCGATCGCCGCCGTCGCGCCGGGTATCTCCGAGGCCCTGTTCGCCACCGCCATCGGCCTGTTCGTGGCGATCCCGGCGGTCTGGGCCTACAACCGCTTCGCCACCAAGGTCGAGCGCCTGTCGGTGCGCTACGAATCCTTCGCCGAGGAGTTCTCCTCGATCCTGCAGCGCCAGTCCCACGTCGAGGAATAAGCGGCCAACCCCGTTTCCGTCGACCACACGTTGAGAGCTGACGCCATGTCCGCCACCATCACCCGCCACCGCAAGCGCCGCAAGCTCAAGGCCGACATCAACGTCGTGCCTTACATCGACGTGATGCTGGTGCTCCTGATCATCTTCATGGTCACCGCGCCCCTGCTCAGCCTCGGCGTCGACGTGGAGCTGCCGCAGGCGCGCGCCAAGCCGATCGAGCAGCAGAAGGAGCCGGTGATCGTCTCGGTCACCGCCGACGGCGCCTACACGCTCAAGCTCGAGGGCGGC
The DNA here is from genome assembly GCF_035721105.1 of Arenimonas sp. Taxonomy (GTDB): domain Bacteria; phylum Pseudomonadota; class Gammaproteobacteria; order Xanthomonadales; family Xanthomonadaceae; genus Arenimonas. The sequence goes on from NZ_DASTNG010000054.1 coordinate 23,550, forward strand.
GCCAACGAGCCGATCGACGGCACCGAACTGCAGGCCAAGGTCGCCGCCTTCGTGCGCGCCAATCCGGACGTGCCGGTGTTCGTCGCCGGCGCCCGCGACGCCGATTACTCGACCGTCTTCGACACCATGGTGCTGCTGCAGCAGGCCGGCGTGCCGCGCGTGGGCCTGATGGGACAGCCGCCGGAAAATGGACGCTGACACCCTCCGCCTCAACAAGGACCACGACGACACCCTGGCGTCGGTCGGCATGGCGATCGCCATGCACGTGGCCCTGGTGGTGGTGCTGGTCGTCGCCGGCTGGTGGCAGCCGGCGCCGCAGGTGATCTCGGTCGCCGGCCCGGTGGTCGAGGCGTCGCTGGTCGTGTCGCCGTCCGACGTGGTGGCCGCCGAGCGGACCGCCGCCGAGGCGCCCAAGCCCGAGCCGACGCCGCCGGCGCCGGTGGAAGCCGCGCCGCCGCCGCAGCCGCTGCCGGCGCCCCGCCCGCAGGACGCGCCCGAGGAGATCCAGCAGGCCCCGCAGGAGCGCATCCCGGAGCCGTCGCCGGTCGACCAGGACGCGGTCGCCCGGCTGGCCCTGGAACAGGAGCAAGCCAAGGAGCGCGAGGAGCAGGAGGCCAAGCGCCGCCAGGAACAGATCGACCTGACCGAGCGCGAGCGCAAGCAGGAGGAGGCCGAGCGCCGCCAGCGCCTGCGCGAGCAGCAGCTGGCCCAGCTGGCCGAGATCCGCCAGCAGCGCGCGGAGGCCGAGCGCCGCACCAAGATGGAAGAGCAGCGCCTGCGCCAGCTGGCCGACCGCGAGGCGGCCCCGGCGCCCAGCCCGGCCCCGGCCCAGCCCGCCGGCGGCAACAACGGCGTCGACACCGACCTCAAGGCGAAGTACGCGCTGGCCATGCTCCAGACCGCCGAGATGAACTGGAACCGCTCGCTGTCGCCCGAGCGCACGGCCTGCAAGGTTCGCTTCACCCAGATCCGCGGCGGTGAAGTGATCGACATCAGCTTCCTGTCCTGCCCCTTCGATGCCCAGGCGCGGGAGTCGGTGGAGCGCGCCCTGCGCCGCTCGCCGATGCCCTACGACGGCTTCGAGACCGTGTTCCAACGCCAGATCGACCTGACTTTCTGCTACCCCCAAGAGGCCTGCCCACGATGAGACGCTTACTGACCTTCCTGGCGCTCGCGCTGCTGCTGCCCGTCGGACTCGCCCAGGCCCAGGGCCTGGACATCGGCATCGCGCAGGGCCGCGACGGCGCCCTGCCCATCACCGTCGTGCCGATGCCCTACCTGGGCACCAGCGTGGCGCCCGACACCGATATCGCCGCGGTCATCCGCGCCGACCTCAACCGTTCCGGCCAGTTCAACGCGCTGTCCGAGCAGGACGTGATCGAGAAGCCGATCCGCGGCAGCGAGATCAAGTTCCCGACCTGGCGCGTGCTCAAGCAGGACTTCATCGTCGTCGGCCGGGTGCTGGACAACACCGACGGCGGCTACCGGGTCGAGTACGAGCTGTACGACGTCGCCAAGCAGGAGCGCATGCTCGGCCTGGCCGTCGGCGGCCGCGCCCGCGGCATGCGCGACGTGGCGCACCAGATCGCCGACCAGGTGTACGAGAAGGTCCTCGGCGTCCGCGGCGCCTTCTGGACCCGCATCGCCTACGTCACCGCCAACGGCCTGGGCGGCAACACCCAGTACGCGCTGATGATCGCCGATTCGGACGGCTTCAACCCCCAGACCGTGGTGAAGTCGCGCGAGCCGCTGCTGTCGCCGTCCTGGAGCCCGGACGGCCGCAAGCTGGCCTATGTCAGCTTCGAGCGCGGCAACTCCACCATCTACGTCCAGGAAATCACCACCGGCGCCCGCGAGGTGCTGGCCAGCTTCAAGGGCATCAACGGCGCCCCGTCCTTCTCCCCGGACGGCCGCCGCCTGGCCCTGACCCTGTCCCGGACCGGCAACCCCGAGATCTACGTGATGGACCTGGCCAGCAAGCAGCTGACCCAGATCACCCGCCACTACGGCATCGACACCGAGGCGGTCTGGTCGGCCGACGGCCAGAGCCTGGTCTTCACCTCGGACCGGGCCGGCAAGCCGCAGCTCTACCAGGTGCCCGCCACGGGGGGCGAGGCGACCCGTCTCAGCTTCCAGGGCGACTCCAACGCAAAGGCCAGTATTTCCTTTGACGGCAAGAAGATAGCTATGGCGCAGGGCAGCGGAAACGTTTATCGTATCGCCGTTCTCGACCGCAGTTTTGGTGGGGCAGGGCGTTGGCAGACACTGTCGCCGGGCAACCTCGACGAGTCGCCCAGTTTTGCCCCGAACGCCAACATGCTGCTTTACGCAACCAAGGAAGGTAGGCGCGGAGTGCTGTTCGCAGTGTCCGCGGACGGCAGTGTGCGACAGCGTTTGGTGTTGGCCGATGGTGACGTCCGGGAGCCCGCCTGGTCACCGTTCAGGCAGAGATAAGTTAGGACGGGCCAAAAAACAGCAAGCTACTACCCCTGCATCCGAATAATAAGAGGCTTTCCCAATGAACATGACCACCCGCGTGCTGCTCGCCGCTTCCATCACCGTGGCGCTGGCTGCCTGCACCAAGAAGACCGAAGTCAAGGACGAAGTCGTCACCGAGACCCCGGCCGTGACCCAGCCGGTGTCCGATGGCCGTTACACCCCGGCCGACCTCGACACCGACTCGTGCCTGCGCCAGCGCACCGTGTACTTCGATTTCGACCAGGACACCCTGCGTCCGGAGTTCCAGGCCATCATGGCTTGCCACGCCAAGTACCTGAACGACCGTCCGGAGTCGCGCATCACCCTCGAGGGCAATGCCGACGAGCGCGGTACCCGTGAGTACAACCTGGGCCTCGGCGAGCGCCGCGGCAACGCCGTCTCCGGCGCCCTGCAGGGTGCGGGTGGTTCGGCCGGCCAGCTCACCGTCGTCTCGTACGGCGAAGAGCGTCCGACCTGCGGCGAGACCAGCGAGACCTGCTGGCAGCAGAACCGTCGCGTCGAAATCGTCTACACCGCGAAGTAAGCGATGGGACGCCAGCGCATCCTTTGCGTTGTGACCGTGGTGGCGGCCCTCGTGGCCGCCACCCCGGCCGCTGCCCAGCGCCTGAGCCTCGGCGAGCGCGTCACCCTGCTCGAGAACAAGGCCAACGTCGAAAACCAGCAGGCGGTGCAGGGCAACATCGAGGCCCAGAACCGCATCGTGCAGCTGCAGTCGGAAGTGCAGTCGCTGCGCAACACGGTCGAGACGCTCCAGAACGAGATCGAACAGCTCAAGCGCGTCAGCCGCCAGCAGGCCATCGACTTCGACGAGCGCCTCGCGCGCCTCGAATCCGGCGGCGCCGCGGCCCCTGTTTCACCCCAGACCCCTGCCGCCGCGGCCACCGCCGCGCCGGCTACCCCGGCCGCCCAGGCCCCCTCGACGGCGACCGCCGACGCAGGCCCCGCGCCCCAGGTGGCGCCGGCCGACCCGGCGGCCGAAGAGGCCGACTACCAGGCCGCGCTCGACGCCCTGGTCGAGCGCTTCGAGGCCGACGAGTCCGCGCGCCTGTTCCTGGCCTTCCTGCGCGACCACCCCGAGAGCGCGCTGGTGCCCAACGCCTATTACTGGCTGGGCGAAAGCTATTACGTCACCCAGAACTACGAGCTCGCGCTCGAGGCCTTCCAGACCCTGCTGGGCCAGCACGCCGGCTCGCGCAAGGAAGCCGACGCGCTGCTGAAGCTGGGCTACTGCCAGATCGCCCTCGGCCAGCGCGCCGCCGGCGAGGCCTCGCTGCGCCAGGTGTCCGAGCGTTTCGCCGGCACCGATGCCGCCGGCAAGGCCGAAAGCCGCCTGCGCACGCTCGCGCTCGAAAACCGCTGATCCCGGCCCGGTGCCGGCTCCCGCCATGGAAACGACGGCCGCCGAACGCCTGCGCCTGACCGAAATCTTTTTGTCGGTGCAGGGCGAGGCCCGCGCGGTCGGCTGGCCCACGGTCTTCGTCCGCCTCACCGGCTGCCCGCTGCGCTGCCAGTACTGCGACACCGCCTACGCCTTCCACGGCGGCGAGTGGTGGGAAATCGACACCATCCTGGCCGAGGTCGCCCGCCACGGTGTCCGCCACGTCTGCGTCACCGGCGGTGAACCGCTGGCCCAGAAGCGCTGCCTGAAGCTGCTCGAGGCGCTGTGCGACGCCGGTTACGAGGTGTCGCTGGAAACCTCCGGCGCGATCGACATCGCCCCGGTCGACCCGCGCGTGAGCCGGGTGGTCGACCTCAAGACGCCGGGCTCGAAGGAAATGCACCGCAACCTGCTGTCGAACCTGCCGCTGCTGACCGCGCACGACCAGGTCAAGTTCGTCATCTGCGACCGCGCCGACTACGACTGGGCGCGTGCGATGGTGGCCGAGCACGCGCTCGATGGCCGCTGCGACGTGCTGTTCTCGCCCAGCCAGTCCGAACTCGCGCCGCGTGAGCTGGCGGACTGGATCATCGCCGACCGCTTGCCCGTCCGCTTCCAGCTCCAGCTGCACAAGGTGCTCTGGGGCGATACGCCGGGGAAGTGATGTTTTAAAATTTGAACGCGGATCAGAGCGGATCAAAGCCGATAAAAGCGGATAGAGCATTTTTAGTTTGGTTTTCGTCAGCCGCCCGTTCCTCGCCAAGGCTTGGCTCCAACCTTCTTGAATCCGCTTTTATCGGCCCTGATCCGCTCTGATCCGCGTTCAATTTATGGACCCCCGGTTTTCGCCATGACGACACAACAACGCAAGGCAGTGGTACTGGTTTCCGGCGGGATGGACTCGGCGGTAGTGCTGGCGATGGCGCGGGAGCAGGGTTTCCTGTGCCATGCGCTCAGCGTGTCGTACGGCCAGCGCCATACCTCGGAGCTGGCCGCGGCCGCCGAGCTGGCGGCGCGGCACGGCGCCGAGCACAAGGTGGTGACCGTCGACCTGCGCAGCATCGGCGGCTCGGCGCTTACGGCCGACATCGCCGTGCCCGAAGCCGCCGCCGCCGGCATCCCGGTCACCTACGTGCCGGCGCGCAACACCATCATGCTGTCGATCGCGCTGGGCTGGGCCGAGGTGCTGGGCGCCGATGACCTGTTCTGCGGCGTCAATGCCGTCGACTACTCCGGCTATCCGGACTGCCGCCCCGAGTTCATCGCCGCCTTCGAACGCCTGGCCAACCTGGCCACCAAGGCCGGCGTCGAGGGCCATGCGCTGCGCCTGCACGCGCCCCTGATGCGGATGTCCAAGGCCGACATCGCCCGCGAGGGCGCGCGCCTGGGCGTGGACTTCTCGCGCACGGTTTCCTGCTACCAGGCCGACGCCGAGGGCCGCGCCTGCGGCCGCTGCGACGCCTGCCGCCTGCGCGCCGAGGGTTTCGCCGCCGCCGGCCTGCCGGACCCCACGCGCTACGCCTCGCGCGCATGATGGGTTAGAATCACCGCCCTGCACGGCGGCTGGCCGCGTGCAGGCCTCGTTGGGCCGTTAGCTCAGTTGGTAGAGCAGAAGACTTTTAATCTTTTGGTCGATGGTTCGAATCCATCACGGCCCACATTCTTCAAAAGCGCTCGCTTTTGAAGAATCCCACGATCCTCCCGCGCTGCGCGCGCTCGTATCGCGGGCCCCGCTGCTCGCTTCCAATCCCCCGTGCCTGTCGGCGCGCCCCCCTTACCAAGGGGGGCTTGGCGGTGCGTGGCTTCTCGCTTTTCTTTTTTCTTAGAAGGCGCGGGAGAAGGTCAGGGTGCCGAAGGTGGGGAGTTCGGGCTGGCCTTCGAATTCGCGGGTGCGGCGGACGTGGGTGGCGGTGAACTTCCAGGGGCCACGGGTGATGGCGATGCCGAGGACGAGGTCGGCCACGGTGTCCTTGGCGTCGACCGAATGGCTGTCCTTCCAGGTGTTGCCGTCGAGCACGATGTCGTTGCCGACCCAGCGGGCGTCGAGGGCGATGAAGCCGTGCCAGCGGATGGCGTCGACGTTGTCGTCGCGGGTGCCGGGTGCGCTGTTGTCGCCGGCGAGGCGCAGCGGGTTGCTGCCGAAGTCGTCGGGCAGGTGCTTGCCGAAGCGCAGCTCCGCGCCGCCGTTCACGTAGGACGACAGGTTGCCGACCGCGGCGCCGCCGTGGCCGATCGCGTCCCAGCGCCAGCCGCCGGCGGTGGTGGCGAGGTCGCGGCGCCAGGCGCGCTCGTGCGCCAGCTGCACCACGACTTCGTCGCGCAGCTGGTTGTCCCAGCCCTTGAAGCGCGGCCGGCCGAACCACTGGTGCAGCGAGTCCTGGCCCAGCTCGGCCTGCGCCGACGGCCCCACCATGCCCAGCCGCAGCCGCGTGCTGCCGAGCCGGTCGCCCCGCCGCGCGTTGAGCGTGACCGCCATCGTGGCGACGCCGGCATACGGCCGGTCGTCGGTGATCCGGTCGCTGCGGGTGCCGTCGGTGGGCGTGTAGGTGCCGTGCTCGAAACCGATCACCAGGTTGTTCTGTTCGCCCTCGGGGACCAGCCAGCCCAGCAGGCGGCCGGCCGCGCGCGCGGGCAGCGGCAGGCAGTCGGCGTCGAAACGCTCGACGTTGGGCGAGACGTAGGTCACCAGGAAGCCGTTCGTGTAGCCCTGGTCCTGGCGCTCGCGGCCGTAGAGGTCGTTGTCGGAGCGCAGCAGCCAGGTGGACCGGTCCTCGCCGCCGTCGGCGGGGGCGGGGCAGCCGGCCTGGGCGAGGGCGGGGACGAGCAGCAGGGCAGTGGCGGCGAGCGCCGGGATGCGGAGGGTCATGACGCCTGGCTTTCGTGGGGGACGCGCCATGTTACCGGCCCGGCGGCGCCGGTGATGGACGCCGGGTGAACGCGGCGGTGGGCGGCCCACGCGCGCCGTCCGTGGTGGCGGACGTCAGGCGGTCTCGGCTTCCCGCAGCGCGGCCAGCACCTGCTCGCCGTAGCGATCGAGCTTGGCCGCGCCGACGCCGCTGACCTGGCCCAGCGCTTCCAGCGACGCCGGCCGGCGCTCGGCGATGGCCCGCAGGGTGGCGTCGTGGAAGATCACGTAGGCGGGCACCGACTGTTCCCGCGCCAGTTCGGCGCGCAGCTGGCGCAGGGCCTCGAACAGCGGCTGGTCGGCGGCATCGAGCGCCACCGGCGCCGGGGCCGTGCCGCTGCGCGGCCCGCGCGCGCCCTTCTCGCGCTTGCGCACGGATTCCTCGCGCAGGTGCACGGACTGGCCGCCCTTGAGCACCGGGCGGCTGGCGTCGGTCAGGCGCAGGCTGCCGTGGCCCTCGACATCGACCTCCAGCAGGCCCATCGCCACCAGCTGCCGGAACACGCCCTTCCACTGCCGCGCGTCGAGCTCGCCGCCGATGCCGTAGGTGCTGAGCTGGTCGTGGCCGAGCTGGCGGATGCGGGCGTTGTCGGCGCCGGTCAGCACGTCGACCAGGTGGGTGACGCCGAAGCGCTGGCCGGTGCGGTACACGCAGGACAGGGCCTTCTGCGCCGCCACGGTGGCGTCCCAGGTGCGCGGCGGCTCGAGGCAGTTGTCGCAGTTGCCGCAGGCGCGCGGGTAGTCCTCGCCGAAGGCCGCCAGCAGGGTCTGCCGCCGGCAGCGGGTCGATTCGCAGTAGCCCAGCAGCACGTCGAGCTTGCGGCGCTCGAGCCAGCGGCGCTCCTCGCCGGCCTCGGAGTTCTCGATCATCTGCCGCAGCATCACCATGTCGCCCAGGCCGTAGCACAGCCAGGCTTCGGCGGGCTCGCCGTCGCGGCCGGCGCGGCCGGTTTCCTGGTAGTAACCCTCGAGCGACTTGGGCAGGTCCAGGTGGGCCACGAAGCGCACGTCGGGCTTGTCGATGCCCATGCCGAAGGCGATGGTGGCGCACATCACGACGCCTTCCTCGCGCAGGAAGCGGCGCTGGTTGGCGGCGCGCACGCCGGCGTCGAGGCCGGCGTGGTAGGGCAGGGCGGTCAGGCCCTGCGCGGACAGGAATTCAGCCGTTTCCTCGACCTTGCGGCGCGAGAGGCAGTAGACGATGCCGGCATCGCCGCGGTGCGCGCCCAGGAAGTCGAGCAGCTGGCGCCGGGCGTTGTCCTTGAGCTGCACCCGGTAGCGGATGTTGGGCCGGTCGAAGGACGTGATGAACTGGCGTGCCTGGTCCAGGCCCAGGCGCTCGGCGATCTCGCGCCGGGTCGGCGCATCGGCGGTGGCGGTGAGGGCGATGCGCGGCACCTGCGGCCAGCGCTCGTGCAGCAGGTTGAGCTCGCGGTACTCGGGCCGGAAGTCGTGGCCCCACTGCGAGACGCAGTGCGCCTCGTCGATCGCGAACAGGGCGATGTGGCTGCGCTCGAGCAGGCGCAGGAAACGATCGGTGAGCAGGCGCTCCGGCGCGACGTAGAGCAGGTCGAGGTCGCCGGCCAGCAGGCGGGCCTCGACCGCGGCGGCGGCTTCGCCGGTCAGCGAGGAGTTCAGGAACGCGGCGCGCACGCCCAGCTGCTCCAGCGCTTCGACCTGGTCCTGCATCAGCGCGATCAGCGGCGACACCACGATGCCGGTGCCCTCGCGCAGCAGCGCCGGCACCTGGTAGCACAGCGACTTGCCCGCGCCGGTGGGCATCAGCACCAGGCAGTCGTTGCCGGCGACCAGGTGGTCGACCACGGCGGCCTGTTCGCCGCGGAACTCGGCGTAGCCGAAGACGCGGCGGAGCAATTCTCGGGCGGGGGACGTCATGGCGACAGTTTACCGGCCCCGGACGCGAAAGCGGCGGCGGGATGGCCCGCCGCCGCCTCGGAATACCGCCCGACGGGGCCTGCGCTTATTCCAGCAGCGAGCGCAGCATCCAGGCGTTCTTCTCGTGCACCTGCAGGCGCTGGGTGGCCAGGTCCACGGTCGGGTCGTCGCCGGCCCCGTCGGCGGTCTTGATGACCTTGCGCGCGGTGCGGCACACCGCCTCGTTGCCGACCACCAGCTGGCGGACCATCTCGCGCCAGTCCAGCGCGCCCGGGGCCTCTTCCTCGCGGATGCTCGAGAGCTGCACGAATTCGGCGTAGGAACCCGGGGCCATGTAGCCCAGCGCGCGGATGCGCTCGGCGATCTCGTCCAGGGCGGTCCATTCCTCGGTGTACTGGGTCATGAACATGGTGTGCAGGGTGTTGAACATCGGCCCCGTCACGTTCCAGTGGAAGTTGTGGGTCTTGAGGTAGAGCGTGTAGCTGTCGGCCAGGAAGTGCGACAGGTCGCCGGCGATCTTCTTGCGGTCCTTTTCGCTGATGCCGATGTCGATCCGGGGCGCGCCCGACGGGATCTCGGCGGTCTTCTTGGAAGCCATGGCTTTCCTCCTTCGCTTGGGGACCGACGCAGGATACGCCCGTGAGCGTTTAGCGAGGATGAACCGGGCCGCGATCGCTACAATGGCGGGCCATGCCGCCCTCCGCGCCCTCGATTCCCGCCTTCCCCGACCACGCCGCGCTCACCCGCGACCGGGGCCGGCTGCTGCGCCTGCTGGGGCAGTGGCGCAAGGCGCCGGACGATGCCGCGCGCCGCGACGCCTACGAGCGCGCGCTGGCGGCCTCGGTCGCGGAGCGAGAGCGCCGCGCCGGCCAGGCGCCGGCGCCCACCTTCGACGACAGCCTGCCGGTGGCGCGCGAGGCCGGTGTGCTGGTGGACCTGATCCGCAAGCATCCGGTGGTCGTGGTCGCCGGCGAGACCGGCTCGGGCAAGACCACCCAGCTGCCCAAGATCTGCCTGGCCGCCGGCCGCGGCAGCGCGGGCATGATCGGCTGCACCCAGCCGCGCCGCATCGCCGCCCGCGCGGTCGCCCGGCGCGTGGCCGAGGAGCTGCAGTCGCCGATGGGCGGCGCGGTCGGCTACCAGGTCCGCTTCACCGAGAACGTCGGCGAGAACACCTACGTCAAGTTCATGACCGACGGCATCCTGCTGGCCGAGATCCAGTCCGACCGCTGGCTGTCGAAATACGACACGATCATCGTCGACGAGGCGCACGAGCGCAGCCTCAACATCGACTTCCTGCTGGGCTACCTCAAACAGCTGGTGCGCAAGCGGCCGGACCTGAAGCTGGTGATTACCTCGGCCACGATCGACACCGAGCGGTTCGCGAAGCATTTCGACGGGGCGCCGGTGGTGAGCGTGGAGGGGCGGAGCTTCCCGGTCGAAGTGCGCTATCGGCCGGGGGAGTCGGATGAGGGGGCCGGGCAAGAGGCGCAAAAGCCGTACCAGGTTCATTTTTCCGGGACAGGTCCGGCGTCCAGGGGCGACGGTGTCCGGAAAAATGAACCCGGTACGACTTCGGGTACGACGTCGCGTGCGAAGCCTGGAGGTGATCGGCCGCTGGCGGAGGCGATCGTCGCCGCCGCCGACGAGATCACCCGCGAGGATCCGGTCGGCGACGTGCTGGTGTTCCTGCCGGGCGAACGCGAGATCCGCGATGCCCATGCGGCGCTGAACCGGCGCAAGTACCGCAGCACCGAGGTCATCCCGCTGTACGCGCGGCTGTCGGTCCGCGACCAGGACAAGGTCTTCAACCCCGGGCCGGGCCGCCGCATCGTGTTGGCCACCAACGTGGCCGAGACCTCGCTGACCGTGCCGCGCATCCGCTACGTCATCGATCCCGGCGTGGCGCGGGTGAAGCGCTACAGCCCGCGCGGCAAGCTCGACCGCCTGCACATCGAACCGGTCAGCCAGGCCAGCGCCGACCAGCGCAAGGGCCGCTGCGGCCGCATCGCGGCCGGCACCTGCTACCGACTCTATTCGCAGGAGGATTTCGACACCCGGCCGCGCTACACCGATCCGGAAATCCTGCGCGCTTCGCTGGCCGGCGTGATCCTGCGCATGCTCACCCTGGGCCTGGGCCGGGTCGAGGACTTCCCCTTCATCGATCCACCCGACCCGCGCGCGATCGCCGACGGCTGGCAGACGCTGGCCGAACTGGGCGCCGTGGACGAGCAGCGCCAGCTCACCGCCATCGGCCGCCAGATGTCGCGCCTGCCCGTGGACGTGAAGCTGGCGCGCATGCTGGTGGCGGCGCAGTCGCTGGGCTGCCTGGCCGACATGACGGTGATCACGTCCTTCCTCGGCATCCAGGACCCGCGCGAACGCCCGGCCGACGCCCGCGAGAAGGCCGACAACGCCCACGCCGAGTTCACCGACCCGAACTCCGAGTTCGTCGGCATCCTCAAGCTGTGGGACGCCCACCACGCCGCCCACGAGGACCTGACCCAGTCGAAGCTGCGCGACTGGTGCGAGCGCCGCTTCCTCGCCTTCCTGCGCATGCGCGAGTGGCGCGAACTGCACCGGCAGCTGCTGCTGGCCTGCGAGGAGCTTTGGCCCGACGCGTCGGACAAGCCGGGCCCTGCGCCTGCGTCGGAAGGTGGTCGCGCACCGAAGCACGCGCGTCGCCCGAAGAATGAAGGCGTGGCGGCGACCCGTAGCGATGCGTCCGGCAGCGGATCGCGCGAAGCCAGCGAGGCACACCAGGCCCTGCACCGCGCGCTGATCGCCGGCCTGCCCACGCAGGTGGGCCATCGCACCGAGAAAGGGCTGTACGACGCCCCGCGCCAGCGCAAGTTCCAGCTGTTCCCGGGCTCGTCGCTGAGCAAGCCGCCGGCGGGCAAGGGCCCCGGTGCGGCGAAGGGCAAGGAGGGTCGCGAGGCGGCGCCGGCCTGGGTGCTGGTGGCCACCTTGCTCGACACGCAGAAGGTGTGGGGCATGACCGCCGCCCGCATCGAGCCCGACTGGGTGATCGCGGAACTGCCGCACCTGCTGGCGCGCAAGCACTTCGACCCGCACTGGTCGCGGCGCCAGGGCCGCGTGGTCGGCAGCGAGCAGGTCTCGCTGTTCGGCCTGGTGCTGGCGCCGAAGAAGCCGGTGCACTACGGCGGCCTGTATCCGGCCGAGGCGCGCGAGATCTTCGTGCGCCAGGGCCTGGTGCCGGGCGAGGTCGACACCCGCAGCCCCTTCCTCAAGCGCAACCTGGCCACGCTGGAAAAAGCGCGCGAGGAAGAAGCCAAGCTGCGCCGCGCCGGCTTGGTCGCCGACGACGACTGGCAGGCGCGCTGGTACCTCGACCGCCTGCCGCCGGAGCTCAATTCGGTCGCCGGCCTCGACAGCTGGTACGGCAAGCTGCCGCCGGAGCAGAAGAAATCGCTGGAATGGTCGCTGGTCGACCTGCTGCCCGGCGAGGGCAGCGAGGCCGAGCGCTTCCCGAAATACTTCCCGCTTGGCGACGCGCGCCTGGCGCTGCACTACCGCTTCGAGCCGGGCCACGCCGAGGACGGCGTCACCCTCGACCTGCCGCTGCACCTGCTGATGGCGGTCGACCCGGCGCGCCTGGGCTGGCTGGTGCCCGGTCTGGTCGAGGAAAAGGCGACGGCGCTGATCCGCGGCCTGCCCAAGGCCCTGCGCCGCAACTACGTGCCGGCGCCCGACTTCGCCCGCGCCTTTGCCGAGGCGCACCCGCGGCCGGAGGCCGACAGCCTGCCCGGCAGCCTGGCGCGCTTCCTCACCCGCGCCACCGGCGCCCCGGTGGCGGCGCTCGACTTCGACGACGCCGCGCTGGAGCCGCACTTGCGCATCAACCTGCGCCTGGCCGAACGCGACGGCCGCGAGCTGGCGCAGTCGCGCGACCTCGCCGCGCTGCGCGCGCGCTTCGGCGAGCGCGCCGAGCGTGCCTTCGCCGAACGCGCCGGCGAAGACCTGGCCCGCGACGGCCTCACCGCCTTCCCCGAGTCCCCGGTGCCGCGCCAGGTACCCGGTGCCGCCGGCGTGCCGGCCTTCCCGGCGCTGGTGGACCAGGGCGACACCGTCGCCCTGAGCGTGTTCGCCGATATCGACGAAGCCGCGCGCGAGCACGACGCCGGCGTCCGCCGCCTGGCCACGCTGGCCCTGGCCGACAAGCAGCGCCAGGCCCGCAAGCAGCTGCCGGTGTCGCCCAAGCTGGCGCTGCTGTACGCCGCGATCGAAGGCTTCGCCCAGGCGCCGGGCCAGGCGCCCGCGCACGAGCACCTGCGCACCGACCTGGCCCAGGCGGCCCTCAACGCCGTGCTCGAGGGCGACTTCGCCGACGTGCGCGATGCCGACGCGTTCCGCCGCCTGCTTGATGCCGCCGGCAAGCGCCTGTTCGGCGAAGCCATGGCCCGCCTGCAGCTGGCCGAGGCCATCCTCGGCCTGGTCGCGGAGATCAAGCCGCGGCTGGAGTCGCCGCTGCTGGGCTGGGCCAGCGGCAACCTCGATGACCTCAAGGCACAGCTGGCCGGCCTGGTGCCGCCGGGGTTCCTGCGCGACACGCCGGCCGGGCTGCTGGCCGAGTACCCGCGCTACCTCAAGGCGCTGTCGCTGCGGGCCGAGCGCGCGCTGCGCGACCCGCAGCGCGACCAGGCCCGCATGCTCGAACTCAAGCCCTTCCATGACGCACTGCTGGCCGCGCGCGCCAGCGGCCGCGCCCGCGAGCCCGCCTGGCAGGCGCTGCGCTGGGACCTGGAGGAACTGAGGGTGTCGGTGTTCGCGCAGGAGCTGGGCACCAAGCGCCAGGTCTCCGCGAAGCGGCTGGCGCGCCAGCTCGAGGCGCTGGCCTGACGCCCGCGCGCGACGCGCCGGCCTGTGCGCCGCGTCGCCGCGCGTCCGGCGCGCCCCGCGTTCTGGTTAGACTGGCCCCAGGCGCGATCCCCCACTCGCGCGCAGACCTGTCGCCGTGAGCCCGCCCCGCCATCATCCGCCGCGCCTGCACGCCTGGCTCGCCGACCACGGCCCCGGCAACGGCCTGCTGTCCGCGCTGCAGGCCGCCGCGGCGACCCTGCCGCACGCGCCCGAGGAAACCCTGGCCGTGCACGTGCTGACCGTGCTGCAGCCGCTGCGCGCCGATCCGGAGGTGCTGGCCGCGGCCGCGCTGCACCTGTGGCCGGCCCTGCGCGAGAGGATCGACGCCGACGCGCTCGGCCCGCGCCTGCCGCCGCTGCTCGAGGGCCTGGCCGCGGCCGACCAGGTCCGCGCGCTGCACCACCAGCGCGCGGGCAAGGGCAGCGCCGAAGGCCTGCGCCGCCTGCTGCTGGCCCTGGTGCGCGACCTGCGCGCGGTGCTGGTGCTGCTGGCGATCCAGCTGGTGCGCCTGCGCGAGGCCGGCACGCTGGAGCACGAGGCCCGGCATGCGCTGGCCGAACTCACGTCCGACATCTATGCGCCGCTGGCCAACCGCCTGGGCATCTGGCAGCTCAAGTGGGAACTCGAGGACCTGGCCTTCCGCTGGCTCCAGCCCGAGACCTACCAGCGCATCGCCCGCCTGCTCGACGAGAAGCGCGGCGACCGAGAACGCTTCATCGAGGACGCGATGGCGCGCATCCGCGCCGCGCTGGCCGAGGCCGGCATCACCGCCGACGTCGCCGGCCGCCCGAAGCACATCTACAGCATCTGGAAGAAGATGCAGCGCAAGGGCGTGCCCTTCAGCGAGCTCTACGACATCCGCGCGGTGCGGGTGCTGGTGGACGACATCCCGGACTGCTACGCCGCGCTGGGCCTGGTGCACCAGCTCTGGCCGTCGATCCCGTCCGAGTTCGACGACTACATCGCGCACCCGAAAGGCAACGACTACCGCTCGCTGCACACCGCGGTGATCGGCCCCGGCGGCCGCACGCTGGAGGTGCAGATCCGCACCCACCAGATGCACGAACACGCCGAGCTGGGCGTCGCCGCGCACTGGCGCTACAAGGAAGGCGGCGGCGCCGACGCCAGCTTCGAGCGCAAGGTGGCCTGGATGCGGCAGCTGCTCGAAGCCCGCGACGAGGGCGAGGACGCGCTGCTGGCCGGCTTCTCCACCGAACTGGTGGAAGACCGCGTGTACGTGCTGACGCCGCGCGGCGAAGTGGTCGACCTGCCGCGCGACGCCACCGTGCTCGACTTCGCCTACGCCGTGCACACCGAAGTCGGACACCGCTGCCGCGGCGCCAAGGTCAACGGCCGCATCGTCCCGCTCGACCACCGGCCCGCCACCGGCGACCGCATCGAGATCATGACGGCCAAGACCGCCGAGCCGCGCCGCGACTGGCTGATGGCGAGCAACCACTTCCTGGCCACCAGCCGCGCCCGCGACAAGGTGCGGGCCTGGTTCCACCGCATCGACCGCAGCCGCAACCTGCTGGCCGGCAAGGACCTGCTGGACAGGGAGCTGCGCCGCGTCGCCCTGACCCAGGCCGACCTGGCGCCGGTGCTGGCGAAGTTCCGGCTCGAAACGGTCGAGGACCTTTACCTCGCGCTGGCGCTGGCCGACCTCGGGCCCAGCCAGGTCAGCCGCGCGCTGCACGAGCACGCGCAGGCGCAGAAGGCACCGCCCGAGCCGGCGTCGCTGGTGTCCCGGCGCGCGTCGGCACCCACCGGCAAGGCGCCTTTCACCGTCGAGGGCGTGGGCAACCTGCTCAGCCAGATCGCGCGCTGCTGCCAGCCGGTGCCGGGCGATCCCATCGTCGGCTACCTCACCCGCGGCCGCGGCGTCAGCATCCATCGCGAGGGCTGCCCGGCGGCGCAGCGGCTGCTGGCGCGCCAGCCCGACCGCCTGCTGCCGGTGGAGTGGGGCGGGGCGCGTGCGGCGAGCTACGAGGTCGACGTCGTGCTGCACGCCTTCGACCGCAAGTGGCTGCTCAAGGACCTCACCAACGTCATCGCCC
Source organism: Arenimonas sp. (assembly GCF_035721105.1). Taxonomy (GTDB): domain Bacteria; phylum Pseudomonadota; class Gammaproteobacteria; order Xanthomonadales; family Xanthomonadaceae; genus Arenimonas. Next base: position 39,166 of record NZ_DASTNG010000054.1, read on the forward strand.
AGCTGGGCGTGAACATCCTCGGCATCCAGTCGCGGGTGGACGAAGGCCAGGGCCTGGCCGAGCTGCGGCTGGCGGTCCGCGTCGGCGATTTCGGCCAGCTCAGCGAGCTGCTGGGCCGGATGAGCGCGGTGCCCGGCGTGCAGGACGCGCGCCGCGTCGGCTGAACCACGGCAGTCGCCATTCAGGAGCCGCTGCTATCCTGCCGCCATGACCCTGCCCCCGACGCCATGAACGACCGCCGCGTCGACCCCGGCCAGACGCCGCCCCTGGGCGCCCTGGACCAACTGGACCTGGCCCCGGCGGCGCGCCGTCCGGCGCCGGTCGCGCCGACCGCGCGCGCCGCGCCGCGCCGCTGGCCCTGGCTGCTGGTCGCCGGCGGCGCGCTGGCGCTGGTGCTGGCCCTGGTGCTGATGCAGTGGCGCGAGCAGATCGGCCGCCAGCTGGTGCCCGAATCGGCGATCAACCGCCAGATCGAACAGGCCCAGGCGGCCCTGGCCCGCGGCGACCTGACCCGCGCCGACGGGACCGGCGCCCGCGAGCAGTTCCAGGCGGTGCTCGCCCGCGATCCCGACCACCTGGCCGCGCGCGCCGGCCTCAACGCCGTGCGCGATGCCGCCGTGGCCCAGGGCCGCGCGGCGCTGGCCGCCGGCGACCTCGACACCGCCGCCCAGCGCCTGGCCCTGGCCCGGGCCATGGCCGCGCCGGCCGCCGACCTGTCCCTGCTCGAACTGGAATTGCAGCGCCTGCAGAGCGCCGGCGCCGACCTGGCCGACCTGCTGGTGCGTGCCCGCGAGGCGCAGGCGGCCGGACGCATCGAACAAGTGCCCGACGGCGCCCTGGCGCTTTACTCCGACGTGCTCCGGCGCCAGCCCGACAACGCCATCGCGCTCGACGGCCGCCGCGAAATCCTCGCCGGACTGCTGGCCCAGGCCGATGCCGCCCTGGTCCGCGGCGACACCGACGTCGCCCTGGCCCTGGTCGCGCGCGTGGTCGAGTCCGACCCCAGCCACCTCGGCCTGCCGGCGCTGCAGGCGCGGCTGGGCGAAGTGCAGCAGGTGCGCCAGCGCGAGCGCGAACAGATCCTCGCCGAGGCCGCTTCTGCGCTGCGCGCTGGCCAGCCCGAGGTCGCCGCCGCCGCTTACCTGCGCCTGCAGGCGCTGGCGCCCGACGCCGTCGAGGCCCGCCAGGGGCTGCAGGATGCCGCGGCGGCCCAGGCCGCGAAGGCGCGTCGCGAGGCCGCCGACTTCGACTTCGAGGCCGCCGAGGCCTCGCTGGCGCGCGCGCGCGAGTGGGCGCCGGAATCCCCCGATGTCATCGCCGCCGCCGCCCGCATCGAGGAGGCCCGGGCCGCGCGCGCCGCGCTGCCGGTCGCCGGCGAGTCCGACCCGGGCCAGCTGCTGGCGCTGCTCGAGCGCGCTCGCGCCGCGATGCGCCGCGGCGACCTGATCGAACCGCCGGGCGCGGCCGCCTGGGACTTCCTGCGCCAGGCCGCCGCGCTGTCGCCAGACAGCGCCGACCTGCGCGACGCCCAGGCCGAATACGATCGCCGCGCCCGCGCCTGCTTCGAGGATGAACTGGCCGGCAACCGGCTGTCCGCCGCGCAGGCCTGCCTGGACGCGCGCGCGGTGCGCGAGCGCGGCGCCGAGGATCTTTCCGCGGACCGGCGCCGGCTGGCCGATCGCTGGCTGGCCTTCGCCGAAGAGCGGCTGGGCGCCAACGAACTGGCGCTCGCCCGCCGCGCGCTCGCCTCCGTGCAGGCGCTCGATCCCACCCATCCGGGCCTGGCGCCGCTGGCCGAGCGGCTGGCGCGCGCCGGCGGCTGAGGCCCCGGCTCCAACCGCCTGGTGTGGCGGCGCGCCGCGGCGGACGCAGATAGCGGCGGCCCGGCGGCCCGGCGGCCGTCCCGCCGCTAGCGCGGCGGCAGCGAGGCCAGCAGCGCGTCCAGGGTCCGCCGCACGGCGTCGCGCGAGAAGTGCCGGCGGGTATTCTCCTGGCCACCGCGCGACAGCGCGTCCCACAGCGTGGCGTCGTCGTAGAGCCGCAGCACGGCGTCCGCGAAGCCCTCGGCCTCGTCGGCCACCAGCACGTCCACGCCGTCGGTGAGGAACATGCCCTCGACCGCGCAGTGCGTCGCGACCACCGGCAGGCCCAGGGCCAGCGCCTGGTTCACCTTGCCCTTGACGCCCGCGCCGTAGCGCAGCGGCGCCAGCGAAATCCGCGACGAGGCGAGCAGCGGTCCCAGGTCGGGCACGTGGCCATGGAAGCGGATGCCGTCGCGCTCGCCCAACGCCGCGACGTCGGCCGGCGCATCGGCGCCGACCAGGTGCAGTTCGAGCCCGGGCCGCCGCGCGCGGATGCGCGGGAAGATCTCGTCGGCCAGCCAGTGCGCGGCGTCCACGTTCGGCGGATGCCGGTAGCTGCCGACGAACAGCAGGCCGTGGCGCTGGCCGTGCGGCGCGCCGCGTTCGCCGACGTCGTGGATGTTCGACACCACCTCGACGCGCGCGCCGGGCACCGCGGCTTCCAGCAGCGGCTTCTCGGCGGCGCTGACCACCCAGGTGGCGTCGCAGGCCGCCACCAGCGCCAGCTCGGCGCCGCGCGTGCGCTCGGCCGCCGCCTGGCGCGCCGGGTCGCCGGCCAGCCCGGCTTCGCGCGCTTCCCTCAGGTAGTGCAGGTCGACCGTGTCGAACACGATGCGCGCGCGCGGCGCATGCCGGCGAAGCAGCGGCAGCAGCGGCGACAGCACGTAGTGGCGGCTGGCGATGACCAGGTCGAAGCGGTGGCCTTCGGCCTTGAGCCAGCGCGGCACGTCGGCCAGGTACGGCGTCCACCAGGCCTCGACGCCCAGCTGCTGCAGCGCGCGGGTGTAGTCGCCGTCGTGGCTGCGGTCCTCGTTGAAGAAGCTGACCGCGCAGCCCGCCTCGCGCAGCAGGCGCAGCAGCGCCAGCATGCGCACCGAGCCGGAGTCGCGGTCGGGATGCGGCGTGCAGGCGTCCAGCACCAGCACGCGGTGCCGGCGCCCCCGCTCGCTGGCCAGCACCGGATCGGTGCCCGGCGGCGCGTGCGTCGCCGCGAGCACCTCGCGCCAGCGCGCCAGGAACTTCACCTGGTTGGTGGCCTGGTGCTGCTTGACGCCCTGCGTCGGGTCGGTGCCCGAGCTCACGCCTTCGTGGTGCACCACCACCGAGGCGGGCTGGTAGCGGACCCGATGGCCGGCCGCGCGCACGCGCATGGCCAGGTCGGTGTCCTCGTAATACGCCGGCGCGTAGTGCGGGTCGAAGCCGCCCAGCGCTTCGAACAGCGACCGCGGCAGCGCGATCGACGCGCCCGAGCAGTAGTCGACCTCGCGCACGAAGCCATGGCGCGGATGCGCAGGATCGCCGAAGCGGCCGTAGTTCCAGCCCGAGCCATCGGCGAACACGATGCCGCCGGCCTCCTGCAGGCGGCCGTCGGGATACACCAGCTGGCTGCCGGCCAGGCCGGTGTCGGGATGGGTCTCGAAGGTGTCGAGCAGCGCGTCCAGCCAGCCCGGCTGCACGGTGGTGTCGTTGTTGAGGAACACCAGGAACTCGCCGCGCGCCGCGGCGGCGCCGGCGTTGCAGGCACCGATGAAGCCCAGGTTGCCGGCGTTGCGCAGGTAGCGCAGGCCGGGCACGCCCGGCAGCACCTCGGGCGTGGCGTCGGTCGAGGCGTCGTCGACCACGATGACCTCGAAGGGCGTGCGGTCGCCGCAGGCCGCCAGCGCGTGCAGGCAGGCGAGGGTGTAGTCGAGCTGGCCGTACGCCGGGATGACGATGCTCGCGCGCGGCGTCGCCACCGCGTCGAGCTTCAGCGGGCGCGTGCGCAGGTCGGCCGCGGGCGGCGCGAACGCGGGCGGGCCACCGCGGCGCGCCTGCCGGCGCTCGCGGATGCGCTGCCAGGTGCCGGCCAGTCCGCGCGACCGCAGGCTGGCCTGCACGCGCCCGGCCACCACGCGCAGGTGGCGCAGGCGGTAGGCCAGCGCCAGCCACTGGTTGCCCAGCGCGCCGGCCAGCGCGCGCGGCAGCGCGGTGGCGCGCCAGCTCTTGCTGGCGAACACGCGCTCGAGATGGGCCTGCGCTTCGTCGCGCTGCGCCACGGCAACGTCGCGCTGGCGGGTCAGGTCGAGGCGCTCGCGATGATGGTCGTCGCGGGTCGCGGCCAGCGTGTGCTCGCTTTGCGCCAGCGCGGCGCCCAGGCCGTCGAGGGCGTGGTCACGTTGGGCCAGCGCCTGCGCCAGCGTCGCGGCGCCTTCCTCGGCGGTCGCCAGCGCGGTGCGCAGCGCCTGCAGGGCCTGGTCACGTTCGCCCAGCTGGTCGGCCAGCCGGGCGGCTTCGCCGGCCTGACGCTCGTGCGCGGCGGTCATCGCCGCCAGCGCTTCGGCGTCGGCGGCCCGCTGCGCCGCGAGGGTGGCCACCTGGGCGGCGAGGCCGTCGCGCTCGCTGGCCAGCGCGTGCGCTTCCGCGGCCCGCGCCTGTTCCGCCAGCCTCAGCTGGCCCAGTTCGAGCTGTTCGCGATGCGCGGCCTGGGCGCGCGCCTCCAGCTCGTGGCGCGCGGCGGCCAGCGCCGACTGTGCCTGCGCGGCCTGGCCGGCGAGCGCGCGCGCGACGTTCTCCGCGGTGGTCCGGCGCAGGCTGTCCGGTGTCGCCGGCGACAGCCGCAGCGGCGCCGCCGCGCCGGGCAGGCGGTGGCGCCAGGCCTCGGCCATCTCGGCCAGGCCGGGCTGGCGCGGCGGCGGCAGCGCGCGCTCGCGTTCAAGCAGGCGCCGGTCCGCGGCCAGTCCGGCCAGCAGCGCATTGACCTGCGCGGCGACCGGCGGCAGCACCCAGCCACGCCCCAGGGCCGCGAGCCGTTCGGACGGTGCGCCGGGCGCGGCGCACAGCACCGGCAGGCCCAGCGCCAGCACTTCCGACAGCATGTAGCTGAAGGTCTCGGGCACGGTGGACGGCAGCAGCGCAAGGTCGGGGGCGATCCGCGCGACTTCCTCGGCGAGCTCGGTGTGGACGTAGTCGAGGATGACCGTGACGTCACTGCGGCCCCAGAACGCGCCGCCGCGGTAGCCGCTGCCCAGCAGCACCAGCTCGACGCCCGCGGGCAGGTCGGCCAGCATCGCCTCGAGAAGGCGCTCGCCTTTCTCGCCGTGGATGCGGCCGGGCACCAGCACCCGCAGCGGTGCCCCGGGGCGCGGCGGCGGGGGCGGCAGTCGCGGCAGGGCCGTCACGCCGTGCGGCAGGATGTCCCAGCGGGCGTTCGACAGCACCGGGGCGATGGCCAGGAAGCGGCGGCGTGCGAACTCACTGGGAGCCACCAGGCCGATGCCCTGCGCCAGCACGGTGGCGATGAAGCCCGCGCGCAGCGCCATCCACTCGCAGCCGTCGCGGCCGCGGAAGGGGAACGTGGCGTCGACCCGCGCCAGGCCCCGCTCCAGCGCCGGCAGGTCGAAGGGTTCGGTGGCCGGGTCGCGGATGTCGTGCAGCAGCGGCCACAGCGGGAATACGTCATGGGTGCAGACCGCGGTCGGCAGCCCGGTGCGCAGCAGGTCGAGGCCCAGGCCGATCAGCGAGGACACCAGCACGGCGCCGACGCCCCATTCGTGGATGATCTCGTCCAGCACCGCGCACAGCTCGGGCGAATGCTGGCTGCAGTCCTCGATCGGCTGCGACAGGGTCCAGGTGCGCAGCGGCGGCGCGTCCAGGTCCAGGTGCAGGCACAGGCGGCGGCCGAACGGCGGCAGGTCGTTGTCGCCGCGCGCCACCAGCAGCAGGTGCTGGCGTGCGTCGTCGGCGGCGGCCAGGTCGCGCGCGAAGCGCTCCACCCCGCCGCCCCAGTTGTGCAGGGCGTGCAGCAGCACCGGCCGCGCCGACGAGGCGCCGGCGGCCGCGGTGCCCACGCGCAGGCGTTCGCGCAGCACGCGCACCGGTTCGGGTTCGGTGCCGGGGTGCGGCGCGCTGCGTCCGCCGGCATACAGGCAAGGCAGCAGCCCCGGCCGCAGCGTGTGCGGCTCGGCGGGTTCGCGCGTGGCCAGCGCGTCGCCGCGCCAGAGCGAACACACGTTCGACCAGCCCTGCCAGGCGAAGCTGGCGTGCTCGCCCAGGCTCCAGGCCAGCGCATCGCGGCGCGCGGCCGATGCCTCGGGCTCGAACAGGTCCCAGCCTTCGTCGAGCGCCGACACCACGTCCCAGTCGCCGCCCGCCAGCGCCGCCTGCAGGCGCTCGCCGGCATCGGCGGGCAGCGAGGCGTCGGCGTGCACCAGCAGGACGTCGCGGCCCGGGTACTGTTCGCGCGCTGCATGCAGTGCGGCCAGCGGCGTGGCGGCGACCTTCGCCAGGCGCGGCCAGGCCGGCCCGTCGCCCGGTCCGGTCGTCCCCGGGCCGTCGGCCCAGGTGCTGATCACCGGAAGGGAAGGGGCATCCATGCGCTGTGTTCAGTCTCGGGTGGGGTGTGGGTGTGGCAGCCTGCTAGACTCGCCGCACCTCCGGATTATCCATGTCCGTGCCTCGTAACGCTTCCCCCAAAAATCCCGGACCACCTACCGCCGGCCCGCGCTGGCGCCGCTGGCTGTTGCGCGGCGCCCTGCTGGCGCTGGGACTGGCCGTGGGCATCGGCGTGCCGGTGTTCTGGGTGCTCGACAAGCAGGTCCGGGCCGAGTTCGAGCAGCTGACCTGGCAAGAGCCCACCCGCGTCTATGCCCGCCCGCTGTCGCTGGCGCCCGGCGAGCCGCTGGACGCGGCCACGCTGGAGCTGGAGCTGGCCGCCTCGGGCTACCGCAAGGACGCCGGCGGCGACCTGCCCGGCACCTACCAGCGCCAGGACGGCAAATTCCGGATCGCCACCCGCGCCTTCACCGACATCGACGGCCCGGTGCCCGCGCAGAAGCTCGACCTGGTGCTGGCGCGCGGACGCATCGCCAGCGTGGCCCAGCGCGGCAGCGGCCAGGCCCTGGCCAACGCCCGGCTCGATCCGGTGCGCATCGCCACCCTCTACGGCGGCAACCTGCAGGTCGAGCGCCGGCTGGTGCAGCTCACCGATGTGCCGCCGCTGCTGGTCACCGGCCTGCAGGCGGTCGAGGACCGCAACTTCAAGCACCACCACGGCATCGATCCCTGGGGCATGCTGCGCGCGATGTGGGTCAACGTGCGCGAGGGCGAGCTCGAGCAGGGCGCCAGCACCCTCACCCAGCAGCTGGTGCGCAGCCTGTTCCTGACCCGCGAGAAGCGCTGGAGCCGCAAGTTCCGCGAGATCTCCTATTCGCTGATCATCGAGGCCCGCTACGACAAGCAGCGCATCCTCGAGGCCTACTTCAACCAGGTCTACATGGGCCAGCAGGGCAACCAGTCCATCCACGGCATCGCCGCCGCGTCGGAGTTCTGGTTCGGGCGCGAGCTGGCCAGCCTGCGCACCGAAGAGATGGCTTTGCTGGTGGGCATGATCAAAGGCCCTTCGGTCTACGACCCGCGCCGTCGCCCCGAGGCCGCCCGCACCCGCCGCGACCTGGTGCTGGGCGTGTGGCAGGAACTGGGCCTGATCGACGCCGACACCGCCCGCCGCGCCCGCGAGGCGCCGCTGGGCGTCAGCAGCCGGCCCGGCGTGGCCAGCAACCGCTACCCCGCGTTCATGGACCTGGTGCGTCGCCAGCTGGCCCGCGACTATCCGGCCGACGCCCTGCGCGGCGCCGGGCTGAACGTGCTGACCACGCTGTCGCCTTCGGCCCAGCAGCTGTCCGAACAGGCCGTCAGCGGAACCCTGGGCCGGGTCCAGAAGAAGGACGGCCCGGCGCTGCAGGCCGGCATGGTCGTCACCGACACCGGCACCGGCGAAGTGCTGGCGATGGTGGGCAACCGCGCCGCGGGCCAGCCCGGCTTCAACCGCGCGCTGGAAGCGCAGCGGCCGGTGGGCTCGCTGCTCAAGCCCATGGTCTACCTGCTGGCGCTGGCCCAGCCCGATCGCTGGTCGCTGGCGACGCCGGTGGAGGATGCCCCGGTCACCGTCACCCTGCCCAACGGCAAGACCTGGAGCCCGGGCAATTCCGATGGCCAGAGCCACGGCCGGGTCAGCCTGCTCGATGCGCTGTCGCAGTCCTACAACCAGGCCACCGTCCGGGTCGGCATGGACGTCGGTCCGGACCGGCTGTCGGAGCTGCTGAAGGTGCTGGCCGGGCTGCGCGCGCCGGCGAATCCTTCGCTGATCCTCGGCTCGGTCGACCTGAGTCCGTTCGCGATGGCGCAGGTCTACCAGTTCCTGGCCTCGGGCGGCGAGATCCAGCCGCTGCGCGCGGTGCGCGGCGTGGTCGACCCCAAGGGCAGCGCGATCAAGCGCTACGATTTCGACGCCGCGCCGGCCAAGGAGGGCGACGCGGTCGCCGCGCGCCTGGTCACGCTGGCGCTGCAGGACACCGTCGCCAACGGCACCGGTCGCGGGCTGCTGGCCGACGGGCTGGGCCACCTTCGCGTCGCCGGCAAGACCGGCACCAGCAACGACAGCCGCGACAGCTGGTTCGCCGGCTACACCGGGGACCATCTGGCGGTGGTGTGGGTGGGCAACGACAAGAACGAACCGACCGGCCTGTACGGCGCCACCGGCGCGATGCGGGTCTGGTCGGCGCTGTTCGCCAAGCTGCCGAGTGCGCCGCTGGACGTGGGCATGGGCGGGCTGGAGTGGGGCTGGGTGGACGCGGCCGAGTTCGCGACCACCGAAGAGGAATGCGAAGGCGCGCGGCGCTACGCCTTCGTCGCCGGCTACCTGCCGGATGAGCACGTGAGCTGCGTCAAGCGCAGCTGGCTGGACTGGTTCCGCTTCGGCGGTGATGACGACGCGCGCGATGCGGGCGATCAGGACGATGGACGCGACGAGCGACGAGACCGTCGCCGCGGGGATTGATGCGATGAAAGCGCTTTGGGTGATCGGTCTGGCGGTGTGCCTGGTGGGCTGCGGCGGCGGCACCGGCGGGGCGCCGGCCAAGCGGCCGGCCAAGGCCCGCGCCGACGTGGTGGCGCTGGTGGCCAGCGTGCGCGAGGCCGGCGTGCAGGGCGTGGAGCTGGAAGTGCAGCCGCTGCGCGACCCGCAGGTCGAGGACCTGCGCCACCGCGCCGAGGCCGAGGAGGCCGCCGGCGAGTATGTCGCCGCCAACGCGACGCTCGACCAGGCCCTGGCGCTGGTGCCGGGTGACCCCGACCTGCTGCAGTGGAAGGCCGAACTGGCGCTGCTCCGCCGCATCTGGAGCCAGGCCGAAGCGCTGGCGAACCAGTCCTACGAGAACGGCCCGCGCCTGGGCGGCCTGTGCCGCCGCAACTGGACCACGATCCGGCATGCCCGCCGCCTGGCCGGCAACGCCGAGGGCGCCGAGATCGCGCGCCGCCAGGTCGATGCCTGCACGGTGGCGCCGCCGGTCCGGATGTAAGTGGACGACCTGGCCGAACGCACGCGCGCGGCGCTGGCCGAGGGCGGGCCCCTGGCGCTGGGCCTGGCCGGCTACACGCCGCGCCCCGCGCAGGCGCAGCTGGCCGAGGCGGTGGCCCAGGCCATGGACGGACGCGACGTGCTGATCGCCGAGGCCGGCACCGGCACCGGCAAGACCTATGCCTACCTGGTGCCGGCGCTGCTGTCGGGCCAGCGCACCATCATTTCCACCGGCACCCGCGCGCTGCAGGACCAGCTTTACCACCGCGACCTGCCGCGCGTGCGCGAGGCCCTGGGCGCCAGCCTCAAGACCGCGCTGCTCAAGGGCCGGGCGAACTACCTGTGCCATTACCGGCTCGAGCAGGCCAAGGGCGAGAAGTTCGCCACCCGCGAGGTCGCCGCGCAGTTCCAGCGCGTGGTGGCCTGGGCCGGCCGCACCCAGCGCGGCGACCTGGCCGAACTCGACGACATCGCCGAGGACTCGCCGCTGTGGCCGCAGGTCACGTCCACGGCCGACAACTGCCTGGGCGGCGAATGCCCGTTCTGGAGCGAGTGCTTCGTCGCCAAGGCGCGGCAGCAGGCGCAGGCGGCCGACCTGGTGGTGGTCAACCACCACCTGCTGCTGGCCGACCTGGCGATCAAGCAGGAAGGCTTCGGCGAGATCCTGCCCGGCGCCGCCGCCTTCGTGCTCGACGAGGCGCACCAGCTGCCGGAGCTGGCCTCGCAGTTCTTCGGTGAAGGCATCAGCGCCCGCCAGCTGATGGATCTCTCGCGCGACGCACTGGCCGAGTGCAAGCACGTCACCGCCGCGCTGGCCACCGTGCTGGGACCGGCGCGCAGCGTCGAACAGGCGATGCGCGAAGCCCGGCTGGTGATGGAAGGCCTGCCCCAGCGCGGGCCGATGGCGCGCCTGCTGGCCCAGCCGAAGTTGCCTGGCGCCTTGGACATGCTCGAACACGCGCTGTCGGAGCTGCGCCAGGTGCTGGGCGCGCTGTCGGACGCCTCGCCCGGCTTCGCCGCCTGCGGCGACCGCGCCGCCGAACTCCACCGCCGCCTCCACGCCTGGCGCCACCCCCAGCCCCACCCGTCCGAAGCCAAGGCGCCAGAAGCAAATGAACCAGGTTCATTTGCCGGGGGGCCCTCCGGCTCGGAGCGAGGGGACACCGGCCCGGCAAATGAACCTGGTTCATTTGCTTCTGGCGGCGATGGGAGGGTGGGGTTCGCGGTGCGGTGGTATGAGCTGACGGCCCGCGGCTTCACGCTGCAGCGCACGCCGCTGGATGTGTCGGGGCCGCTGCGCGCGTACCGGGAAAAGAGTCGCGCGGCGTGGATCTTCACCTCGGCGACGATGGCGGTGGCCGGCGACTTCCGCCACATCGGCAAGCGCCTGGGCCTCGACGCGCCGCGCGAGCTGCTCCAGCCCAGCCCCTTCGACTGGCCCCGGCAGGCGCTGTGCTACCTGCCGCGCAACCTGCCCGAGCCCAACAGCCGCGAATTCCTCGATGCCATGCTCGACGCCGTCTGGCCGGTGCTGGAGGCATCGAAGGGCCGCGCCTTCCTGCTGTTCACCTCGCACCGCGCGCTGCGCGAGGCGGCCGAGCAGCTGCGCGACGGGCCCTGGCCGCTGTTCGTGCAGGGCACCGCGCCGCGCAACACGCTGCTGGAGCAGTTCCGCGCGTCGGGCAACGGCGTGCTGCTGGGCGCCGCCAGTTTCTGGGAAGGCGTGGATGTCGCCGGCGAGGCGCTCAGCGTCGTGGTGATCGACCGCATTCCGTTCGCGGCGCCGGACGATCCGGTGCTCGAGGCGCGGCTGGACGCCGTGCGCCAGGCCGGCGGAAATCCCTTCCGCGACGAGCAGCTGCCCCAGGCCGTGATCGCGCTCAAGCAGGGCGTGGGCCGCCTGATCCGCAGCCACCTCGATCGCGGCGTGCTGGTGCTGTGTGACCCGCGCCTGGTTGGCAAATCCTATGGCCGGCTGTTCCTGGACAGCCTGCCGCCGTTCCCGCGCACGCGCGCCCTGGCCGACGTGCAGGACTTTTTCACGGCACAATCCAGCGACGACGACACCGACGAAACCGACGAGGCCCTGCCGTGAAGCTGCTCGCCATCGAAACCAGCACCGAGGCCTGTTCGGTCGCGGTGTACGTGGACGGCGAGGTGCGCGAGCGCCACGAGCTCGCGCCGCGCCGCCACACCCAGCAGGTGCTGCCCTGGGCCGACGAACTGCTGGCCGAAGCCGGCCTGCGCAAATCGCAGCTCGACGCCATCGCCGTGGGCCGCGGCCCCGGGGCCTTCACCGGCGTGCGGCTGGCGATCGCATTGGTGCAGGGCCTGGCCCTGGCGCTGGACCGCCCGGTGCTGCCCGTGTCGACGCTGGCGGTGCTGGCCATGCAGGCGCCGGGCGATGACCGCCTCGCGGCCATCGACGCGCGCATGGGCGAGGTGTACCTGGGCGCCTTCCGTCGCGACGCCGATGGCCTGGTGTCGGCGACCGGCGACGAGCGGATCGTGCCGCCGGCCGCGGCCACGCTGCCGGCGGGCGAGGTGCACGGCGTCGGCACCGGTTTCGGCGCCGAGCAGGGCGCACTGGTGGCGCGCCTGGGCGCCCGGCTTCGCGGCTTCGATGCGAACGCGCTGCCGCACGCCGCGGACCTCGCCCGCCTGGCGGCCCGCGCCTACGCCCGCGGCGAAGCCATCGCGCCCGACCTGCTCGAGCCCGCCTACCTGCGCGACAAGGTCGCCCTCACCCTCGCCGAGCAGGGCAAGCCCAAGCCGTCCCTGTAGGCGCGCCTTCAGGCGCGAAGCCCTTCGCCGAAAA